>JAPOQD010000048.1 GCA_026710905.1 Halieaceae bacterium | reverse complement strand
TCCGTAGCGAGGGAAAGACCGTTTTGAGTCATTTTTTCTGCAATTCTGAGGCGAATAGTGGTTCGTGTAACGAAGGATTGCAGAAAAAAGGGCCAAAACGGCTTTTCCGCAGTAGGACAGTCCCAAGTCCGACAGGCTGCTAGCCAGTCAACCGGCGGTAATACCCTTGTCGATATTGATACAGGCCCCGTGATAGCCGCTGGCGGCGTCAGAGGCCAGAAAAGCGACCATCTCGGCGACCTCGTCAATCTCCACCAAACCACGCAGGGGCGAGTAGCGCTGTAGCAGACTGGGGTCGGGTTCCGGCAAATCACGCATGCCCGCTGCCAGGGCGGTCATCATGCCGCCCGGGGCAACGGCATTGATGCGGATCGGCTGGTGTATGTACTCCATGGCCAAGGCCCGCGTCATGTGGGTGAGTCCCGCCTTGCTGGCGCAGTAGGCTGCCGTGTAGGCCTGGCCCACGAAGGCCGCGCAGGATGTGACATTGACGATCGCACCCTTATGCTCCAGCAAGAGAGGTAAGGCAGACCGGATCAAGCGGAACGGTGCGCTGAGGTTGACCGCCAGAGTCCGCTCCCACTGCGTGTCGTCCATCTCGGTACTGTGGGCCGGAATGAAGACCGCGGCGATGTTGCACAGAGCGTCAAGGCGTCCGAAGGCTTCAGCCGCCGTGGCGACAACCGCACGGCAGCTGTCAGCTTGCGCCAGGTCCACGGCCTGGACCAGTACCGGAACGCCGCGCGATTGCAGTTCCCGCTCCGTTTGCGCCAGTCCTGCTGCGTTGATATCCACCAGGCACACCGCGGCACCGGCCCGCCCGAGGCGCAGGGCAGTGGCGCGCCCCAGGCCCGCGGCGGCCCCGGTCACGATGGCGGCGCGTCCTGACATGTCTCCCGGGCCAGGCATGTTTGCTTACCTCCCTGAGTTCAGCACAGGTGCAACCCTGGCAGACTGTTGGGCTTGCCCGACATTGGCGCTGGCTCAGAGCGCTGCGAAACCATGCTCCAGATCCGCCTTCAGATCGTCTACGTGTTCGAGGCCGGCGGCAATTCGTATCAGGTTTTGCGTCACCCCTGACGCGGCCCGTTCGGCATCGCTGAGACGGCCATGGGTAGTCGTCGCCGGATGCACGATAGTGGTTTTTGCATCACCCAGGTTGGCGGTAAGCGACAGAAAACGGGTGCCATCGATAAATCTCCAGGCCTGCTCCCGGGCGCCCTTGACGCGAAACGACAATACCCCACCAAACGCGCTTTGCTGGGCGCAAGCGAGTTGATAACCGGGATGCTCTTCCAGTCCGGCGTAAAATACCTGCTCCACTTCCGGGCGGGACTGCAGCCAGTTCGCCAGTTCCAGTGCGTTTGCGCTGTGGGCCAGCATACGCAGGCGCAACGTTTCCAAGCCCTTGAGAAACACCCAGGCATTGAACGCACTCATGGTTGGACCGGCCGAGCGCAGGAACCCAAGCACCTCTTGCATGTGTTCCTCGGCCCCGACTACCGCACCGCCGACGCAGCGCCCCTGCCCGTCGAGATACTTGGTGGCGGAGTGCACAACAATATCCGCGCCCAGCCCCAGCGGACGTTGCAGGGCCGGAGTGCAGAAACAATTATCGACCACCAGCAATGCCCCCTGTTCCCGTGCCAACTGCGACAGCGCGGTTATATCGGCAACTTCACAGAGGGGGTTGGATGGAGATTCAAGAAACAGCAATGCAGTATTGGTGCGAATTGCCTCCCGCCACTGGTCGAGGTCAACCGGGGAAACAAAGCTGGTATCCACCCCGAATTTGGCAATGAATTTGTTGAACAGGACCGTGGTGCTGCCAAACACACTGCGCGAGCACACCACATGGTCTCCCGCCTGCAACAGCGCCATGCAGGTACTGAGAATAGCAGCCATGCCCGAGGATGTGGCCACCGCAGCGGGGGCGCCTTCCAGGGCGGCAATACGCTCCTCGAAAACGCGCACCGTGGGGTTGGTATAGCGCGAGTAAACATTGCCTTCCTGTTCACCCGAGAAACGCGCCGCCGCATCGGCCGCACTGTCAAATACATAACTCGAAGTCAGATAAATCGGCTCGGCATGTTCGCCTTCCGGACCGCGGCGCTGGCCAGCGCGCACCGCCAGGGTGTCCGTATGGAAGTCCTTGCTGGCGCCGTCGATTTCTCTGGCCATCAGGGAGCCTCGTTGTGCAGGCCGACCACGTTGCCTTCCTGATGCGTAGCCAGACGGCTGCTCAGGCTCACGTCATTGCGCAGGGCATCCACCCGCGCCAGGTAATTCTGATCAACATCCCGGGTTACATATTCGCCGGTGAACACCGAGCAATCGTATTCGGTAATTTCCGGGTTACCCTCGGAGCAACTGTCGATCAGGTCCTGAAGATCCTGGTAGATCAGCCAATCCGCGCCGATCAGTTCCCGCACCTCTTCCACCTCCCGACCATGGGCGATAAGTTCCTGGGCCGAGGGCATGTCGATGCCATAGACATTGGGGAAGCGCACCGGCGGCGCAGCAGAGGCGAAATATACCTTCCTGGCGCCGGCCTCCCGGGCCATTTCGATGATCTGCCGGGAAGTCGTGCCCCTGACAATGGAATCGTCAACCAGCATCACATTCTTGCCATTGAATTCCAGGGGGACGGTATTCAGTTTCTGTCTGACGGACTTTTTGCGTTGACTTTGCCCGGGCATGATGAAGGTACGGCCGATATAGCGATTTTTCATCAAACCTTCGCAAAACTTGACTCCCATGACATTGGCCATAGCGTGGGCAGCAATCCTGCTGGTGTCGGGGATGGGGATGATCACATCGATATCGTGGCGAGGGCGCTCCGCCAATACTTTTCTGGCCAGTTTTTCTCCCTGACGCAGACGGGTCTTGTAGACCGAAATTCCATCGATAATTGAATCCGGACGGGCGAAGTAAACATGCTCGAATATGCACGGAGTAGTACGGGGGTTCTCCGCACACTGGCGGAAATGTATCTGACCGCTGGCAGTGATGTAGACTGCTTCACCGGCGGCCACATCCCTGAGCAAGGTAAAGCCCAGTACATCGAGGGCGATGCTCTCCGAGGCCAGCATGTACTCAAACCCGGAATCCGCCTGCCGCCGCCCCACCACCAGAGGGCGAATGCCATGCGGATCGCGAAAACCAACCACGCCGTAACCGGAGATCATGGCCACCGCCGCATAACCACCCTGGCAGCGCCGGTGCAAACTTCGCACGGCGCTGAAAACATCCTCTTCATTGGGCCTCAACTTGCCCAGATTCTGCAATTCGTGGGCAAAGACGTTCAGCAGCAACTCTGAATCGGAGTCCGTATTCAAATGACGCAGGTCCGTCTGGAACAGTTCCCTGGTCAATGCATCCGAATTGGTCAGGTTGCCGTTATGGGCCAGACAGATACCGTAGGGGGAGTTGACATAAAACGGCTGCGCCAGGGCCGCGCCTGCGCTGCCGGCCGTGGGATACCGCACATGGCCGATACCCAGTCGCCCCTGCAGGCGCTGCATATGGAGTTGGCGGAATACGTCCCGCACCAGACCTTCACTTTTTCGTTGGTGAAAGTTGCCGCCGGCAAAGGTCATAATGCCCGCTGCGTCCTGGCCGCGGTGCTGTAACACGGTCAGGGCATCGTAGATATCCTGATTGACATTCGCTGTGCCGATGATACCGATCAGACCACACATGCCATTTCACTCGTCCCGGTCACTCCGGGCTGCGCCGAAGCGATTGCCGTTGAAAAATTCTGTTCGGCCCATTGTACCAGCAGCATCACCCTGGGTAACAAAATCGAATTTCCCTGGTACCGTTCCACGGGCAACAGCAGTTGCGCCATATAGGTTAGCACCACCACCATGAGCAGGCCGCGTGAAAACCCGAAGGCCACGCCCAGCAGGCGGTCCAGGCCGCTCAAGCCGGTCATGCTCACTACTTGGCGCAGCAGACTGCTGATCAGGGAACCCAGTATCAGCGAGGCCAGAAAAAGCATCGCATAGCTCGCCGTATAGCGCAAAGCGGCGTTGCTGATGGAATTTTCCAGCAGCAGGGCCAGTTGCCCGGCGAAACTGGTCGCGACTAAAAAACCAAGTACCCAGGCGGCCAGGGACATGGCTTCCTTGACAAAGCCGCGCAGCAAGCTGAGTAGTGAGGATATTCCAATCACCCATATAATTGCCCAGTCCAGCCAGTGCAACGGGTTTTCAGGGAACATAGCGCACGATAATGGCGTCCAAACGCAACTCTTCATCTACTTGAGCCTTGATGTCGAGTATGGCCTGCCGCTCAAAACGGGGGCCGACATATACTTTATAAAGGGTCTTGTCGGCTCGGACCAGTGGCCGAAAATAGGCTTTCAAGCCCTTCGCCATCAAGTCCTCAACCAGGGATTCCGCCTTGCTCTTGCTGCTTACCGAGACTACTTGCAGTACCCAGGCCACCGGTATACCCCGTTCATCCAGCGCTGGTTTCCCGGTTTCCGTGGAAGTTGCTTCAGGCTCTTCGATAGCGGCAGGTTCGACCGTGGCTGAACCGGCAGAGGCAGCCTGCGCCTGGGCCGCTTTTTCCAACGCTCTGGCCTCTTGCGCAATGACGGCGTCATAGCGGTCTCCCGCGGGATCAAGCCCTGCCACCGGCTCGGGCGCCGGATATTGGAGGTTCTCCGCGCTGGGCATGGGAGGCACCTGGGCGTCGCGGTCCAGAATCGGCTGTACCGGGTCCGGGAACAACCTGGGCCACAACAGAATGCCGAGGGCAATCACCACCAGCGCCCCCACCAGACGTTGTTTCAGTACTTCATCCAATTTTTTTCAGGTCCTTCTCAATGCCGGGAAGCACGGCGGCCACGGTATGAAAGGAACCGAATACCAGCAGCCGGTCACCGCGCCTCAAAACACTGCGTGCGCGACGGTAGGCCTGGCGGGGATTACTGTTGATACTGACCATCTCGACCTCGGCCTGTTGCAAGATAGCCGCCACGGAGTGAGCCCTGGCGGCTTTCGGCACCCTTGGCAGGTCGGCCACGAACCAGCCATCCACCAGCCTGCCGACAGCCTGAATCATAGCACGGATATTTTTATCGGACAGCGCGGCAAACACGGCCATGGTACGGCCCGGCCTGGGTTTTTCCCGAAGAAAATCAGCCAGGTTCCGCACCGCCGCGGGGTTGTGCGCAACATCCAGCAATATCTCCACACCCTGCAGGTCAATGGCCTGCAAACGCGCCGTCAACTTGAGTTTGCGCAGCAGCGTGGGCAACTCCGCTGTTCCGGCCTCTACTCCCAGCAGGGCGGTGGCCCGACAAGCGGCCAAAATATTCTCTCCCCGCAGCGGCAGACCCTCTGCAATGGCCCGCGCGGCTTCAGCATCGATGAAGTGGCTGCGGCAGCCGAGTTCCCGCGCCCGCTCGCATAACGGCGCGGGTGGGTCGAGGTCGGCGCAGATGAAGTCGATACCGGGACGCAGAATTCCGGCTTTTTCCAGGGCGATCGCGCCCCGGTCATGGCCCAGCCACGACTCGTGATCCAGGGCGATGGAGGTTACAACGGCAATCTGCGGAGACAGAATATTTACCGCATCCAGACGGCCCCCCATACCCACTTCCAGCAACAGGATGTCCACCTTGCTGGCGCGGAAAATATCCAGCGCCGCCAGCGTGGAAAACTCGAAATAGGTGAGTGGGGTATCCTTCCTGGCAGCATCGACGCGCTCGAAACTTTCTACCAGCCCAGTATCCGTGGCCATTGCGCCGTCGACACAGATTCGTTCGTTGAATTTCAGCAAATGGGGGGAGGTATAGACGCCTGTGCGCCAGCCATTACTCCGTAAAATGGCATCCATCACTGCGATGACCGAGCCCTTGCCGTTGGTGCCCGCTACCGTAACCACCGGACAGCCCGGCTTGAGCAAGCCAAGACGTTCGGCAACCTCGGCGCTGCGTTCCAGACCGAGTTCAATTTCCCGGGGATGCAATTGCTCCAGCCGCAGCAGCCACTCGTCCAGGCCCAAGGGGCTTGGCCCGCGAGCGGCTACAGACATCAGTTGTTGGCGGCGGCCGGCCTTTTGGTCAACTTTCCCAACAGGCCGGCGATGGTGTCGCGCAGGGCATTGCGATGCACAATCATGTCGATGGCGCCGTGCTCCAGCAGGAATTCACTACGCTGGAAGCCCTCGGGTAATTTCTGGCGAATGGTTTGTTCGATAATGTTGGGGCCGGCAAACCCGGCACGGACGCCGGGTTCCGCCATATTGATATCGCCCAGCAGCGCCAGGCTTGCGGAAACGCCCCCGTAAACAGGATCGGTCATCACAGAAATGTAGGGGACGCCCGCAGCCTTCAAACGTTCCAGCACGGCGCTGGTCTTGGCCATCTGCATGAGCGAGAGCAGCGCTTCCTGCATGCGTGCGCCCCCTGAGGCCGAGAAACAAACCAGGGGCTGGTTTTCCCGCAGGGCCTGCCCGGCGGCGCGGGTAAACTTTTCACCGACCGCGTAACCCATGGAGCCGCCATGGAAATTGAACTCGAAGGCCACAGCGATCAGCGGCATTTCCTTGAGTTCACCACTCATGGCGACCAGGGCGTCTCTTTCCCCGGTGGATTTCTGGGCTCCGGCCAGACGATCACGATAGCGCTTTACATCCTTGAAGTTGAGCCGGTCCAGCGGCTCCAGGCCGGCAAAAATCTCCAGGCGATGGTCCTTGTCGAGAAACAAATCCAGCCGGCGGCGGGAACCGATACGCATGTGATGGTCGCATTTCGGGCAAACATCGCCGTTTCGCTCCAGGTCGGGCCGGTACAAAACGGCATCACATTTGACGCACTTCTTCCACAGGCCTTCCGGAACCGTGCCTTGTTTGACGCTTCTTCCCACACCCGAGGGTAGAATCTTGTCATACCAGCTCATTCATGACTCCAATAACCGGCAGCGCTCATTGACCCATATCGGCGCCATCAATTCCAGCCCGAATAGTGGCAATCAGGCCAGCGGCGGCATCCAGTTGGACGGCTTCACTTTCTGTTTCAGCCGTATCGGCAAGCAGTTGCACCAGGGTACTGCCGAGCACCACGCCATCCGCTACCTCGGCAATCGCCCTTGCGGAGTGTGCGTCCTTGATGCCAAATCCCACCGCAACCGGTAATTCCGAGCAACGCCGAATCCGGGCCAGCCGATCCGCTACCGCGCCGGTATCCAGGTGCCCGGCGCCGGTTACCCCCTTGAGTGAAACATAATAGAGAAAACCGGTTGCGGCCCGGCTGATGGTTTCGATGCGGGCCTCGGCCGTGGTCGGAGCCAACAGGAAAATGTTGTCCAACCCGGCCCTGCGCAAATGCTCATTCAGCGGGCCCACTTCCTCGGGGGGCATATCCACCGTCAGCAGGGCATCGAGACCCGCCGCCACAGCAGCGTCGGTAAACTCCGCAAAGCCCATTCGCTCCAGCGGGTTGGTATACCCCATGAGCAAAACCGGAGTGGTTTGGTCCCGCGTCCTGAACTCTTCCACCATGGCCAGCACCGAGCGCAGGCTTACCCCGTTTGCAAGTGCCCGCTCGTGTCCCTGTTGTATACTGGGACCTTCCGCCATGGGGTCGGAAAAGGGAACGCCCAGTTCGATGATGTCGGCTCCCACGCCCACCAGGCGATGCATCAGCGGAACAGTCAGGCGCGGCTGTGGGTCGCCGGCAACCAGATAGGGTATCAGCGCCTTGCGGCCGCTGCTGCGCAGCCCCTCAAAACGGGCCTTGATTCGGCTCATCCGAGCCCTCCTGAAGGCCGATGCCTTCCAGACCGGCTACCGTGTGAATATCCTTGTCACCGCGCCCGGACAGGTTGATGACAAGAATGTCATCAACCGCCATGGTCGGGGCCAGTTGCGCCGCGTAAGCCAGTGCGTGACTGCTTTCCAGAGCAGGCATGATGCCCTCACAGGTATTGAGTTCGGTAAATGCCGCAACCGCCTGCTGATCATCCACCGACACATAACGAACCCGCCCGAGATCCTTGAGCCAGGAGTGCTCCGGCCCGACGCCGGGATAATCAAGGCCCGCGGAAATTGAGTGGGTTTCCAGGATCTGGCCGTTCTCATCCTGCATCAGGTAGGTGCGATTACCGTGCAACACACCGGGACGGCCCACACTTAAAGGGGCGGCATGGGCGCCGCTATCCAGCCCGAGTCCGCCGGCCTCAACTCCATACATGACAACTTGCTCATCGTCCAGAAAAGGGTGAAAC
This sequence comes from Halieaceae bacterium, assembly GCA_026710905.1. Lineage (GTDB taxonomy): Bacteria > Pseudomonadota > Gammaproteobacteria > Pseudomonadales > Halieaceae > JAPOQD01. The sequence continues at coordinate 5,911 of JAPOQD010000048.1, read as the reverse complement.
AGACCGATGGCGTTGGAGCCGCCGCCGACGCAGGCCAGCAGGGCATCGGGCAGGCGGCCGGTGGCATCCAGGCACTGCTGCCGGGCTTCCCGGCCTATCACCGTCTGGAAGTCACGCACCAGCTTGGGGTACGGATGCGGTCCGGCCACGGTTCCGATCAGGTAGTAGGTGTTATCCACATTGGTGACCCAGTCGCGCATGGCTTCATTCATGGCGTCCTTGAGGGTGCGGGAGCCCGAGGATACGGTTCTCACTTCGGCTCCAAGCAGCTCCATGCGATAGACATTGAGAGCCTGGCGCCGCACATCCTTTTCGCCCATGTAGACACAACACTCCAGGCCGAGTCTTGCCGCTACGGTTGCGGAAGCCACCCCGTGCTGACCAGCGCCGGTTTCCGCGATGATCCGTGTCTTGCCCATGTGCTTGGCCAACAGCGCCTGTCCCACGGTGTTGTTGATCTTGTGCGCCCCGGTATGATTGAGGTCTTCGCGCTTGAGAAAGATGCGGGCTCCGCCCAGCCGGGAGGCCCAGCGCCCGGCTTCGTACAGCGGCGAAGGGCGACCCACGTAATCCCTGAGATCCCGGTCCAGTTCGCGCTGGAACTCGGGGTCGGCGGACAAGCGGGTATACAGGGTGTCCAACTCGTCCAGGGCGAACATCAGGGTTTCGGCGACATACTTGCCGCCGTAATCACCAAAACGGCCAAGGGCGTCCGGATACGCCGCCCATTGGCCCCGGTAGCTGTCATTCATGGTCCCTTGCCTCATTGGCGGCATCCGCCCTGCGTACTGCCTGGACAAAGCGCCGCATCTTGGCGGCGGATTTACATCCCGGAGAGTCTTCGACCCCGCCACTGACATCGACTGCATAGGGGGCCACCTGGCGTAGCGCCATTTCCACATTGTCCAAGGTCAAGCCGCCTGCCAGCACGATAGGCCTGGGACTCGAAGAAGGCGCCAGTGACCAGTCAAAAGTTTTACCAGTGCCCCCGGGCGTCCCCGACTGCCAGGTGTCAAGAAGAATCGCCCTGGCGCTGGTCCACGCCGCCAGGCTGTCTTCCAATGGAGACCTGTCCCCTCCTATCCGCAGGGCCTTGATATAGGGCTTACCGAAGCTGTTGCAGTAGTCTTCAGGCTCGTTACCGTGAAACTGCAGCAAATCAATGGGCAGCGTAGTGCAAACTGCCTCCACCTCGGCGGCTTCGGCGTCCACAAACAGTGCGGTCACCGTCACAAAAGGCGGTAACCCAGCCAACACGGCCGTGGCCTCGGTGACATCCAATGCACGGCTGCTGGGCTGATAAAACACCAGGCCGATAGCGTCCGCGCCCGCTGCCACTGCCGCGTGGGCGTCCTCGTTGCGAGTGATTCCGCAAAACTTTACACGCGTACGCATAAGGAACCCGGCGAACCCAGCCCCGGAAAAAAGGGCGGGCATGTTAGCAGATGCGGCCCGGCCCTTCCAGCAAGCCTGCTCTATCGGAAAACATCACCAGCCCGTCGGGCCAGGGGGTCCGTGGCGAGGAAAAATCTCAAGTCCGACAGGCTGCTGGTTCAATTATCTGACGCATGGTTCTGGCGTCAATAGGCCCGGCCAATTATGCTTTGCGGCAGACGGTTGGCCAAATTTTGGAGGTATGCCAGATGTCCAAGCTGCTCGTTATTAGTTGCGACTGTCATGCCGGCGCTCTTCCCGCAGGTTACAAGCCCTTCCTTGACAGGGAGTTTCACCAGGCCGCCGACGCCTGGTGGCTGGTTTATGCCCGCGAAATGATGGCGCGTATGGGCACATTTTTTGACCAGGAAGCTGCCGATACGTATGCCGAACAGGCGGGTAACGAAGGCAGCGGCAAATTCCAGAAGAGCGCCATTAGCGCCGCTCAACAGGCCAGTGATGAACAATTGCGGGAATTTCTCTCCGACCCGGACAGCAGCATTGCTCCCCGGCGGGGCGAGTATGACGCTGCGGTCCGCCTGCGGGAGCTGGAAGCTGACGGCATTGCCGCTGAAGTGATATTCCCGCAGATGGCCCCTTTTGGCGCCGGACTGATGATGTACCGGCACAATGTCAGCCCGGCTCAACGAGCAGCGGGCAATCGCGCCTACAACCGTTTTCTGGCGGATTTGTGCCAGACCAATCCAGGGCGGCACGCCGGGGTAGCGGTCATCAATGTGGACAATATAGCCGACACCGTGCAGGAAATTCGTGAGTGCCACGCCATGGGCCTGTTCGGCGGGGTACTGCTGCCGGCCAGCACCGGGGAGAATCCCTTTTATCACCACTATGATCACTACGCACCCCTTTGGTCGGTTTGCGAGGAACTGGCGATGCCCGTGCATACCCATTCCGGCTGGTCACCGGATTATGGTGACGTGACCGCGGCGACCCCCATGTACATTTCCGAAGTGGATATGTGGGCGCATCGTCCGTTTACGGCGTTACTCTGGTCCGGTGCTTTCGAAAAGCACCCGGACCTGAAACTGATATTCACGGAGACCGGCTGCTCCTGGATTCTGGAGACCCTGCGCACCCTGGAGTTCAAAGCCAACAACCCGATATTTGCCCACTTCACCAAAGAACTGTCCCTGACCCCCAGGGAATACTTTGAGCGCAATTGTTATATCGGGGCTTCTTTTCTGCCCCGTCACGAAGTCGGTGACCGCCATCGTATCGGCGTCGACAAACTGATGTGGGGTTCGGACTACCCGCACATGGAGGGCACTTGGCCCAACACCATGGAAAAGTTGCGGGAGACCTTCCACGATGTGGACCAAGGCGAAATCCGCGACATCCTGGGTGAAACCGCGGTGGAGGTGTTCGCTTATGATCGGGCGCAACTGCGGCAGGCCGCCGACCGCATCGGCCCCCGCATGGAGGAGATTACCGGCACTGCTGAAAAGTTGGCAGTGGCCTGACCTTGGGCAATCCTACCGCACGGCAAGATTACGGTTGATAATTTACCGGACCTGCACCAGCATGGCGGCGCATCACCAACCCGCACCTCAGTAAAAACCAACAGGAGCTGACTCTCATGCAAGACATCAAGGACAAGCTGGCGGTGGTCACCGGCGGCGCCAGCGGCATAGGCAGAGCGCTGGTCAGACAACTACTCGGACAGGGCGCCAGGGTAGTGGTTGGCGACGTGGAGCAGGGCGCGCTCGATAGCGCCATGACCGAATTCAGTGAACTGGGAGAAGCAGAAGGGCAACTCTGTGATGTATCCAGCCCGGAGTCGGTGGAAGCGCTGGCGGATTTTGTATTCGGCAAGTACGGCGCCTGTCACCTGCTGTTCAACAATGCGGGGGTTTCTGCGCCCTCCGCCAATGTCTGGGAGACCACGGTCAACGACTGGAAATGGGTGTATGGCGTCAACGTAATGGGCGTGGTCCACGGCATTCAGAGTTTTGTGCCACGCATGATTGAAAGTGGCGAGGAGGGTTGCGTCGTCAACACCTCATCCGGTGACGGCGGGGTATCCCCCCTGCCCTTTCAGTCGGTTTACGCCTCCAGCAAGGCAGTCGTGTCCTGTATCACCGAGTGTCTTTCCGCGCAATTTGAAAGCGAGAATACCCGGCTCAGCGCTTCAATCTTCTACCCCTCCGGTGGCATGCTGGATACCGGTATCTGGACTACCGAACGTAATCGCCCGCCCGAGTTGGCGCGGGAAAAGCCGGGGATTCCCTCGCCCACGGCGGAAGATTTCATCAAGGTATACGAGGAATACGGTATGCCGATGCAATTTCAGGACCTGGACGAACTGGCCCGCTTTTGCCTGGATGGGGTTCGCGAACGCCGTTTTGTCATCATGATAGGGCTTGAGGACAGCAAGGCTGTGCTACTTGACCGCGCCGAGCGTATCGGCCATGGTCAGCGGCCCATCGACCCGGCGCCCATACCGTTGGTGTGAGTTGCGAGTTCGAATTCGCTGGCAAGTTCGAACCGGAAAAACTGAAGTTTCCCCTGCATACATGACCAAGAGGGCGTGCTGATCATGCTCTTGCGCGCAAAAAGAGGGTAAAAACCTGTATGAACTGTCAAAAATCAATATTATTCAATAATTATAAATACTACTCAATAAATATCAATACTTATGAGTACATACCATGCAGTGAGTTTTTCACAGGTCAAAAGGCGCAAGATCCGCCCCTCTCTGTACCAACTTTTTCCACAGGGGGCATTTGACTGGACACCAATCAATTCTTACGGCCAGAAAGTGGGTGTCCTTTACTAACTTATTGACAGCAATGCCTGCGTATGACAGCATTGCTGTCAATAGAATATATCTGCTTCAGGGGCGAAATATGGCTAGTCTGAGCGTGAGAAAACTCGATGGTGATACGCTAAAGCAATTGCGGATTCGCGCCGCACGGCATGGCGTCTCAATGGAAGAGGAAGTTCGGCAAATTATAAAGCTGGCCGTATCAACACCGGAACGGCTTGGCGACTTGGCTGTCCGTCTATTTGCTCCGGCATACGGTGGCGCCGAACTTGAATTACCGAAGCGAAAAATAACTGAACCCGTGGAATTCCCCGAGTGATCATCCTGGATACCAATGTCCTCTCGGAATTTATGACCTCTCCCCCTTCAAGTGCCGTGGCGGACTGGTTGAATGCCCAGGATTCCATGTCGCTTTACATAACATCAATTTCCATCGCAGAAATTTATTACGGGTTGCAGGTTATGCCGGAGGGCAAACGCCAGCGGCTCCTTGAAGATCGATTTGAACAATTCATAGCAACGGCATTTGCATCCCGGTTACTGAATTTTGATGAGAGCGCCGCCAGGATATATGGCGAAATAAAGGCTTACCGGAAGAAAATTGGCCGCCCACTAAGCGATTTCGACGGCCAAATTGCAGCGATAGCTCGTACTTATGGCTTCTCCCTTGCCACCCGAAACCTTACAGACTTTGAACACTGTCTGATTGAATTGATCAACCCGTTTACGTTTAACACAGCAAGAGCGGAATAAATACGCTGGAGATTTTTTTTGCGTTCAGCAATACCATCACCGCGCTGAAATACGTTCAAATCAGCCAGATTTTTCTGATAGCTGTGTTGGTTCTCTGCCTTCACGATCGATCCTATCAGGCGGTTTACCGCGCAGGCATTCGGAACACCTATCAATTCTGACGACCAGAAAGTGGGTGTCTTTTTATAGCGTCATGCAGAGAGTTATTCACAGGTCAACAGGCTTGAGACCTGCCCCTCTCCGTGCCGACTTTTTCCACAGGAAAAACTGGAGTGCCCCCGGTTTGGTAGACACTTTCGGGCTATGTTCCGAGCATAGGAGGAAGTGCCATAGGCAACCAGAGATACAGCCCTGAATTCAAGGACGAGGCCGTCCGACAGATTGTCGACCGCGGCTATTCCGTCGCCGAAGTTTCCGAATGTCTCGGTGTTTCGGTGCACAGCCTGTACAAGTGGGTGAAGGCGATCAAGCCGGACAAGACCGACGAGCAGGCGGCGGCCCTGGTGGTCTGGTATTCGAGGTGGACTGCGATGAGGGGCTGGATTACCTGATCCCCGCCAGCCTCCGGGTGAGCGCAGTCACGAGAGGCTTCATGAACCAGTCCTTTTGCGGCATGACGTCGACCCGCACACCTACTCCGCGAAGTTGCTCCGCAACGACCGGGCCGATCGCGGCAACCGTCATCCGGGCAAGCGCCGTATCGAGGGCTTGTCCCAGCCCGGAGCGACGAGCCAGCTTGCGCAGACGATCCACCTGTGACTTGCTGGTGAAGGCGATGGCATCGATTTCGCCCGCGCTCATTCTGCCGATGAGGTCCGTGACCTGTACGTCGTCGACTTCCGATGCATAGACATAGGGCGCGACGCAGTCGACTGTCCCGCTTCGAGGGGTGAGATAGTTCATCAGGGTGTCGTTCGGGTCGCGGCCATAAAGCTGCAC
>JAPOQD010000188.1 GCA_026710905.1 Halieaceae bacterium | reverse complement strand
CAACAGTGACAAAGTTGAACTAACAGGAAGAACTCATTGATAGACATGAACTTTCTCAATAACCTCAAGCGATCTGGTGCAATATGCGGGCTAGCCCGCATATCTCACCAACCTTCTACTGCGGACGCCCAAGCCCGACAGGCGCTAGCCGCAATTAATGGCTTATCCACGGACATACAGTCCACCACGGTTTTCCACCAGACCCTTTAGTTGCAACTCGGTAATGCGCGCCAGCACTTCTTCCGCCGCCAGGCCGCTGGCTGCGGTCAGTTCATCCAGGCCCAGCGGGGCCTCCCCCAGCAACTGAAAAATCTGGTGCTGCCCAAGGCACAACTCCGGAGCCTGCCGCATTGGCTGAAGTTCCCGCAAGGCGCCCGCAATCGCTCCCAGTTCCTGTACGATATCCGAACTGTCCTCCACCAGGTGGGCGCCGTCCCGGAGCAGAGCATTACAGCCCCGGCCCTGGGGGTGATAGATGGAATGGGGTACCGCGAAAACCTCGCGATTTTGCTCCAGGGCCAGGCGTGCAGTGATCAAGGAACCCGAACGCAACGCCGCCTCCACCACAAGTACCCCCAGGCTGAGGCCGCTGATGATCCGGTTGCGCTGGGGAAAGCGTTCCCTGGTGGGCGGACTGCCCAGGGGGAATTGGGGCAGCAAGCCGCCTTGCTGGAGTATTTCCGAGGCCAGGTCCGGGTGTCTGGCCGGGTACAACTGGTCCGGACCAGTAGCCATGACCGCCACAGTCACTCCATCCACTTGCAGAGCGGCACGATGGGCCGCTGCATCAATGCCCAGCGCCAAACCACTGCAAATACCCAAACCCGCCAGCGCAAGTTCCCCGCACAACTCGGTTGTTGCCCTCCGCCCGGCCAAGCTCGAACTGCGGCTTCCGACCACTGCCAGAAAAGGTTTCCGCAGGCAGCCCGGATTGCCGCGCAGAAACAACAGGGCGGGCGGGTCCGGGATTTCCCGTAACAGCGGGGGGTATTCCGCACAGTCCATGGCCAGGGTCACAGTTTCCAGTTGGCGGAGTCGCTGCTGTTGACGGCAAGCGCCGTCCCAGGGTATGCCACGCCAGCCACGGCGGGCCGACCGGCAGCTCTGGTCCAGGCCCAGTTCAGCCCAGCGGGCCTCGCTGGCCTCGAGAATTTCCCCGGGGTTTGTGGAAATTCCCAGTAGTTTGAGTAACTGTTGATTACTGCCGACTATGGAATGTAGCACCAGCCAGTGCCGTTCACGTTCGATATCCATGGATCATCCTTGATCATTGCCCGGGGAGCGGCTCCGTAATCGGGCGAAACAGGCGGTTCTGAGGTGCTCCGTGTATAATACCTGTAAGTTTGCGGCCACTCGAAGGGGCGTGCAAGCAATTTAATTCATCAATATCGAGAAGTACGTTACCCTCCATGGCCCTGCTGAAAGTCCTCGAATTCCCCGATGCGCGATTGCGCACCAAGGCCAGCCCGGTGACAGAGTTTGGCCCCCCATTGTCCGGCCTGGTAAGGGATATGTTCGAAACCATGTATGCGGCCCCGGGAATTGGTCTCGCCGCCACCCAGGTAGACGTACATCAGCGGCTACTGGTCCTCGATGTCTCGAAGAACCGCGACGAACCAAGGGTATTCGTCAATCCTCAGTTCACGTTGCTGGACCAGGAATGCGCTGAAAACGACGAGGGCTGCCTTTCCGTGCCGGGCTTTTACGAATCGGTGGTCCGCCCCCAAAACATTTCCGTGACCGCCCAAAACGAACACGGCGAGGGCTTTAACCTGGAAGCCCACGGCTTGATGGCCGTCTGCATCCAGCACGAAATCGATCATCTCAACGGCAAATTATTTGTGGATTATCTGTCTTCATTGAAACGTGAGCGAATTCGCCAGAAGCTGAAAAAGCAGCGCAAGCTGGACGCCTGATGCAGGCTGGCAGCGCCCTGCGCCTGGTATTTGCCGGCACCCCCGAGTTCGCAGTTCCCCATCTACAGGCCCTGCTCGCATCACGGCACCGGGTGTGCGCCGTTTTTACCCAACCCGGACGCCCTTCCGGCCGTGGCAGAAAGGTTGTGCCCAGCCCGGTACAGCAAGTGGCGGATGCAGCTGGCATCCCCGTAAAACAGCCTTCAAGTCTGAAACAGGAAGAGATCCAGGCTGACCTGCTGGGGCTGGCCCCCGACCTGATGGTGGTGGTTGCCTATGGCTTGATTTTGCCGCCCGAGGTTCTCGAAATACCACGCTGGGGCTGCATCAATGTTCACGCCTCCCTGCTGCCCCGCTGGCGCGGCGCCGCACCGATACAAAGAGCCCTGGAAGCCGGAGACAGCCACAGCGGCGTCAGTATCATGCAGATGGAAACCGGTCTGGATACCGGCCCGGTGTTGGCAAGCGCGGTGCAAGCCATTGCCGAAAACACCACGGGCGGTGAACTTCAGCGCCAGTTGATGGCGCTTGGGCCGGATTTGCTGCTGCAGGTGCTGGACGACCTGGAAGCTTGTCAACTCGGAGCGCAAAGGCAGCCCGAAGGCGCCACCTACGCCCACAAAATCAACAGGGTGGACGCGCTGCTGGATTGGAACGCCAATGCCCTCAGCCTGCATCGCAAGATCCTCGCCTTCAACCCTGTCCCCACCGCGTGGACCTTGCTGGCCGGACAACCTCTCAAGGTCTGGCAGGCTGAACCCTGCGCGGGGTCCGGGCCGGCTGGTGAAATTCTGCACTGCAGCAAGGCGGGCATCGTCGCCGCATGCGGCGAGGGCGCCCTGCGATTGCAGCGGCTGCAATTAAGCGGCGGCAAGCCACTGGCGAGCGCTGAGCTGCTCAACGCCCGCCGGGACCAATTCAAACCCGGCCTGCTGCTGGGCGCTCAGGGGCCTGCGCCGTAAGAAATCGCGACAGCGAAAATGTAGTATTGCCATGGACTTCGCTTCTCATTTGGGGCGAATATCGCGGATAGGTTCAACGAAAATGAGGGGTCGAAGCCATGAGTGAGAGCGCATTTGCAGGCGTGAACTCCTGTGGCGCAGGCTGTGCCTGAGATCAGGGCGGCCGCGGCCAGGGTACTGGCCGCCACCATCGACGCGGGCCAGTCCCTGGGGGAGAGCCTGCCGGGTGAGTTGTCGCGGATACCGGCGCAACAACGCCCCTTGCTCCAACAGCTCTGTTACGGCACCTTGCGCAGCTACCAGCGGCTACAGGGCATACTTCATGGGCGGATGAGCAAGCCGTTGCGCGGCAAGGACGCGGACCTCGATGGGTTGTTGCTGTGCGGCCTCTACCAACTATTGGAAATGCGCACCCCTGACCACGTGGCGATTTCCAGTTCGGTGGAGGCCTGCCGCAAGCTGGGCAAGCCCTGGGCCACCGGCCTTGTCAACGGCGTGTTGCGTGGCTGTGCGAGAAATCGCGAAGCGCTGGCGGAGGGTTTGAGTGAGGCCCAGCAGTTCAGTCACCCCGAATGGCTGTACCGGGAACTGCTCAAGGCCTGGCCGGACCAGGCCACGGACATCTTTTGCGCCAATAACGAACAGCCTCCGATGTACCTGCGCGTCAACCTGCAACGTAACAGCCGTCAAGACTACCTGCGGGAATTGCAAAGGCAGGGCATCGAAGCCAGCCCAACAGCTTGGTCGCCCGCGGGGCTGTTGCTGAAGTCCCCACTGGAAGTGACCCGGCTGCCAGGCTTTGCTCGAGGTTGCGCTAGCGTACAGGATGAAGCAGCCCAGTTAGCGGCCTTCATATTGGCTCCCGAGGCCGGCCAGCGGGTGCTGGATGCCTGTAGCGCCCCCGGCGGCAAAACCTGCCATTTACTGGAAATTCAACCCGGCCTGACCGAACTGGTAGCCTGGGATGTTGATTCGGCGCGGCTGCGGTTGGTACGGGAAAATCTACAGCGGCTACAACTCCAGGCCGGCCTGGAGCAGGCCGACGCCTGCGCGCCGGGCAGCGAGAATCCCGCCGCAAGTTTCGATCATATACTGTTGGATGCGCCCTGCTCCGGCAGCGGCGTGATTCGCCGTCACCCGGATATCAAGGTGTTGCGCCGGGCGTCCGATATTCAGAGTTATGCCGCTGTCCAGTTACAGATGCTGCAGGCGTTGTGGCCCCTGCTGAAGCCCGGCGGAGCAATGCTGTACGTGACCTGCTCCATCCTGCCGCAGGAAAATGACAGTGTGGTTTCACGCTTCTTGCAGCACACCAGCAGCGCTGAAGTTGTGCCGATAGAGGCTGACTGGGGTGTAGCGGGTAGCTGTGGCCGGCAGATTCTTCCCTTGCCCGCAGGGCCCGACGGCTTGTATTTCTCGCTATTGAACAAGAAGTGTGAATAGTGGCCGCTGCTGTACTTACAATCTCCGTTCCGATTCTTTATTGTGCAGGTATCCAGGTGTGATGCCACGAAAGCTATGAAAATTATCATATTGGGAGCAGGCCAGGTCGGAGGTGCGCTGGCGGAAAATCTGGCTAACGAGCAAAACGACATCACTGTCGTCGACAACAATGCAGACAAGCTGCGGCTGCTACAGGACCGGCTCGATATCCGCACTGTATCGGGCCATGCCTCACACCCCGACACCCTCTACAACGCAGGCGCCGAAGATGCCGACATGTTGATTGCGGTAACCAATAGTGACGAGATCAACATGATGGCTTGCCAGGTGGGGCACACCCTTTACCAGACGCCGACCAAGATTTCACGGGTGCGCTCCCGGAATTACCTGTCACGGCCAGAGCTGTTCACCAGTGAACATGTACCCATTGATGTCCTGATCAATCCCGAGCAACTGGTCACCAAGAGCATGCGCGAGTTGATAGCCAACCCCGGCGCCTTGCAGGTCCTGGACTTCGCCGGCGGTCTGGTGCAGATGGTCGCGGTGCGTGCCTATCACGATGGCCTGATGGTGGGCCAGGAACTGAGGCAAATTCCCCAGCAAATGCCCAACGTAGACACTCGCGTCGCCGCCATTTTTCGTCGAGGCCGACCGATTATTCCCGAGGCCACAACGGTGATAGAGGCAGACGACGAAGTATTTTTTATCGCCGCAAAGAAAAACATCCGGGCGGTAATGGCGAAGTTGCGGCGTCTGGACAAACCCAACAAGCGGATCTTTATTGCCGGTGGTGGCAATGTCGGCTCGCACCTGGCCGCGGCAATCGACGAGGAATACCAGGTCAAGATATTTGAACGGTCCTACAGCCGTTGCCGGGAATTGTCGGAGCAACTCAAACACGCCCTGGTACTTACCGGCTCCGCCTCCGACACGGATTTACTGGAAGAAGAAAACATCGACAAGGCAGATGTGTTCTGCGCGCTTACCAACAACGACGAAACCAACATTATGATCGCCATGTTGGCCAAGCGCATGGGCGCCCGCAAAGTCATTACCCTGATTACCAATCCAGCCTACGCCGACCTGCTGCAGGGTGACGAAATCGATATCGCCTTGTCCCCTCAGCAAATCACCATCGGCAGCCTGCTGGCCCATGTGCGCCGCGGCAAGATATCCAATGTGCATTCCCTGAGGCGCGGCGCAGCGGAAGCAATCGAGGTGACGGCTCTCGGGGATGCATCATCCTCGGAGGTAGTCGGACGGCGCCTCGATGAAATAGCGCTGCCGGAAGGAGTCACTATCGGCGCTCTGGTACGTGGCAAGGAGATCCTGATAGCGCATCGGCACATCGTGGTGGAATCCGACGACCACGTTATTCTGTTTGTGGTGGAAAAATCCAAAATCCACAAGGTGGAGCGGCTGTTCCAGGCTGGCTTCAATTTCTTCTGAGCCACGCCGGTGAACCTGACTATTATCTTTCGCATCCTCGGCATGCTGCTGATGTTGTTCAGTTTGTCACTGATGGCGCCCCTGCTGATGGCCTGGTTCAGCGGAGACCCCATGCTGAACGGTTTCGTCCGCACACTGGCCATTACTCTGAGCATTGGTTTCCTGCTTTGGGCCCCCAACCGGCGGGTTCAGCAAGAATTGCGGGCCCGCGACGGGTTTCTGATTACTTCCCTGTTCTGGGTGGTCTTGGGTTTGTTCGGCGCACTTCCTTTTGCGCTAGAAGAAGGGGCCGGCTTATCCGCGACCGACGCTGTTTTCGAGTCGATTTCCGGGCTCACCACCACCGGCGCAACGGTCATTACCGGTCTGGACCAGCTGCCATCTCCGCTGCTGCTTTACCGCCAGCTATTACAGTGGCTGGGTGGAGTGGGAATCATCGTGGTGGCGGTGGCGATTCTTCCGATGCTCGGCGTGGGTGGCATGCAGTTGTACCGCGCGGAAATGCCGGGACCGGCCAAGGACAGTAAACTGAGGCCACGAGTCACTGAAACCGCGAAAGTCCTGTTCGCGATTTATGTCCTGCTCACGGTGGTGTTCGGGCTGAGCTACTGGGCGGCCGGAATGTCGGGTTTCGATGCCGTCTGCCACGCATTTTCCACGGTTGCCATCGGCGGGTTTTCAACCCACGACGACAGCATGGGCTATTTCCAGAGCCCGACAATCCTGTTGCTTTGCAGCCTGTTCATGATTATTTCAGCGATAAATTTTGGCCTGCACTTTGCCGCTTGGCGGTGGCGCAGCCTGTGGCCGTACCTGCGCGACTCTGAGGCAATTTTCTTCATCGGGGTAGTTTCGGTCTGCGTGGCCGTGACCTGTCTGATGCTGCTGATCAGCGGTACTTTCAATGTTTCCGACAGCGTGACTCACGGAATTTTCCAGGCTGTTTCCATCACCACCACGGCCGGATTCTCTACCGCCGATTTTGCCGCCTGGCCAAGTTTTCTGCCGCTGTTGTTGCTGTTGTCTTCGTTCATGGGCGGCTGCGTCGGCTCAACCGGTGGAGGCATCAAGGCCATGCGCCTGATGTTGATCATGAAACAGGGTGTGCGTGAACTGAAACAGTTGGTGCACCCGAGTGCGGTAATTCCCCTGAAAGTAGGCAAGCGCCGGGTTGAAGCCAGAGTAGTCAGCGCGGTATGGAGTTTTTTTGCCGTCTACATGGCGGTATTCCTGGTAGTGCTGATCCTGCTGGTGGGCCTGGGTCTGGATTTTGAGACTGCTTTTTCTGCCGTCGCCGCGGCCCTCAACAACCTCGGGCCGGGCTTGGGAAAAGTTGCACACCACTACGCCGATATCCCCGACTCCGCAAAATGGCTGCTGGCCATGACGATGCTGTTGGGCCGCTTGGAGGTATTTACCTTATTGGTTATCTTTACCCCGGCCTTCTGGCGGCCGTAACCGGCTTCGGGCAGCGAATCAGCCAGAATGCCAGCATTTTCGACCGTACTGGTGCAAAATTCAGGAGCCAATACCATGAAAAAACTTTCTACATACCTCCTGGTTGTCCTGTTCGCAGCCGTGCTCGGCGCCTGCACTACCAGCCCAACCGGGCGCAGCCGCTTACTGTTGATTTCACCACAGGACGCTATCGTCGAGTCACAAAAGGCCTACGTGGCTACCGTGCGCAAACTGAACCAGGAGAACAAATTACTGGACGACCCCGTGTTGGCTGATCGAGTGCGCGTCATTACCGGCCGGCTGGTGGCCGAGGCCATTGCCAAATACCCCCATTCCGCCGGATGGCAGTGGAGCGTGGCCCTGATCGACGAGCCGGAAACCATCAACGCCTGGTGTATGGCAGGTGGCAGAATGGCAGTGTACAACGGTTTGTTCGAGAAGCTGGGCCTTACTGATGCGGAGTTTGCACAGATCATGGGGCATGAAATTTCCCATGCCCTGGCCGACCATACCGCGGAACGCATGTCGGTCGCGCTGGCTACACAAACCGGGCTGGCCGTGGCCGGAACATTGCTCACCAATAACTCAGCGATACTCGACAACGCCGCCCTGGCGGCGAATCTGGCCATCGGGCTGCCCAATAGCCGTATCGCGGAAATCGAGGCCGACCAGATCGGGCTGGAACTGGCCTCAAGAGCCGGTTACGACCCCCTGGCGGCGATCAGCCTGTGGGAAAAGATGAAACAGGCCGGGGGCGGCGGGCTTCCGGCTTTCCTCAGCACCCACCCATCTCCGTCCAACCGCAGCGCAACACTCGCCGCGCTGGCGCCGCAAATGCGGCCGCTCATGCGCACCGGGTTTGGCCCTCCGCATCCGGTCAGGATTCTGCCTTAACCCACGTTTGGCGCCAGCCTCCCGCGGGTTGATTCTGTTTCCCGAGACAGGGATAACAGCAAGTCGGAGAGTAACGCCCATTGATTTTCATCCGACATGCCCTTGATGGCGCGGTCGGTGTGCGCCGCCTGTTGCATCAATTCGCCCAGCCCGGTCAGCGAATGCCTGTGCAGCGCCGCGGAGACCACCGGTATGCGCTGTTCCCAGACGCGCTGGGCCTGCAAGACCCGCCGCTCAGCCTGACCCTTGTCAATTTCATTCCGGCATTGGTGTAGCAAACGCAGTTCCCGGCTGATGGCCCAGAGGATAAGCGCGGCTTCCTCACCTTCGGCGCGCAGGCCCTGAAGCATCCGCAGCGCTGCGGAACTGTTACCGAGCAGGGTCTGGTCGGCCATGGAAAACAGGTTGTATCGGGCGTTATCCGACACTGCCTCGCCGACGATTTTCCCTGTTATGACGCCACCCTCGGCAAACAGCCGAAGCTTTTCGATTTCCTGGGCCGCAGCCAGCAAATTGCCCTCGACACGCTCGCTGAGCATTTGTAGCGCATCCGGTTCGATGTTCAGACCCTGCTGGCGCAAGCGGTCTTGAATCCAGCGTGGCATCTGCCGTGCATCCACCGGCCAGACCTGGACTACGACGCCTGCCTGGTCCAGGGCTTTGAACCATTTGCTATTGGTTGCTTGCCGGTCCACCTTGCCGGCAACGATCAGCAGCACATTGTCCGGGTTCGGGTTATCCAGGAACTGTTGCAGGGCCTTGCTACCCGCCGTACCCGGCTTGGCCCCGGGCATGCGCAGTTCAATCAACTTGCGCCCGGCAAACAGCGACAACTCGGCGGAACTGGCAAGCAAACGATTCCAATCAAATTTACCTTCCACCAGCAGAATTTCCCGCTCCGCCAAGCCCTGATCGCGGCAAGCTGTCCGTATGGTGTCACAGGCTTCCTGCACCAGCAGCAGTTCATCCCCCGTCACCAGGTACAAGGGCTGCAGTTGCCCTTGCAGGTGTTCGCCGAGCTGATGCGGCTTTACCCGCATCAGTTGCTGGCGAGATAACGGATTCGGCGCAAAATCTGCTGCACCAGTTCAACCCGCATTTCCGCACGCTCCAAGTTGGACTCCTCCACCTTCCCGGACACATTTTCCGGGTCGTGGGATATAATCCTGGTAGTAGTCAGTTCTGTTTTCGGCAGCACTTCCTCACCATTGCCACTGAGCACGCGCAGTGAAACGCTGAGTTTCAACTCGAATTCCGTGGCGCGGGCATTGGAGCCGATGCTCAGGTTGCGCCGGGAAAAATTCTCACTACCCAGTTGCAACATGTAGTTGGCGCTGCCGGGGGCCAGCCACTGCGCCCCGCTCTTGCCCAGGGCGGCCCGAACACGGCTGGCCAATTCACTATTGGGGCTGGGGCTTTGCAGGTGCAGTGCCAGCCACTGCTCCGGGAGTTCCACCGAACCCCGGAGATGGAAGCCGCAGCCACTCAGCAGCAACAGCAAGAACAGGATTGAATAGCGCATCAGAAAATCCTAGTTGGCGACGATATTTACCAGTTTTTCCGGTACCACGATGACCTTGCGAACAGTAACTCCATGCAGAAACTTCTGCACATTGGTTTGCGCCATGGCCAAGTCCCGCAGGGTGCTCCGATCGGCATCGGCAGGCGCCTCCAGGCGGGCGCGAATCTTGCCGTTCACCTGCACCACCAGGTTAATGCTGTCGCGAACCAGGGCAGTTTGGTCCACTTCCGGCCAAGGCTGATCCAGTATGCAGCCACGCCCATCCCACAACACCCACAAGTGATGGCAGATATGCGGCGTAATCGGGGCCAGCATTAATATGCAGGCTTGCAACGCTTCGCCCGCCACCGCGAGGTCCTGGCCCTGGCGGCCGCGCAGCTTGCCCAGATCGTTGGTCAGTTCCATCACAGCCGCCACCGCGGTATTGAATGTCTGGCGGCGCCCGAAATCGTCACTGACCTTGGCGATGGTCTGGTGGGTCTTGCGGCGCAGAGTACGCTGCCGGTCATTCAAGCCAGCCACATCCAGGGCTTCGTTGGGACCGGCCCGCCGCTGTTCGGCCACCAGCTTCCACAAGCGCTTGAGGAAGCGATGCGCCCCCTGCACCCCGGCGTCAGACCACTCCAGCGATTGTTCCGGGGGCGCGGCAAACATGCTGAACAGGCGTAAGGTATCGGCGCCATAGCGGTCAATCAACTCTTCAGGGTCCACCGTGTTGCCCTTGGATTTTGACATCTTGGCGCCATCCTTGTGCACCATCCCCTGGGTCAGCAGGCGGACAAAGGGCTCGTCCGAGTGGATCATGCCTGCGTCGCGCAGCAGCTTGTGGTAGAGCCGGGCGTACAGCAGGTGCAGAATGGCGTGCTCAATACCGCCCACATATTGATCCACCGGCAGCCAATAATCCGCGGAGGCGTCGAGCATCGCCTCTTGATTGCCGGGACAGGTATAGCGGGCATAGTACCAGGATGATTCCATGAAGGTGTCGAAGGTGTCGGTTTCCCGCTGCGCCGCCCGGCCGCATTGGGGGCAATCCACCTCATGGAATTCCGCCAGGTCCTGCAGCGGTGAAGCCGAGCCGTCCAGTACCACCCGCGTGGGCAGCACTACCGGCAGGTCCTGTTCGGGCACTGCAACGGCGCCACAGTGCTCACAGTTGATAATGGGAATGGGTGCTCCCCAATAACGCTGCCGTGAAACTCCCCAGTCGCGCAGACGATAATTCACACTGCGGCGGCCTCGGCCCTCGGCTTCCAGGCGATCGGCGAAGGCATCGAAGGCGGCCTGGAAATTCAGGCCATCGAACTCGGCGGAATTGATGGTCGTCACACCGATCTTGTCGGCGTACCAGTCTTGCCAGATTGCGGTGTCGTATTGATACTCTTCACCAGCCTTGTCGATCACCTGCACGATGGGCAGTTGGTACTTGCTGGCGAATTCATGGTCCCGCTGGTCGTGACCGGGCACAGCCATTACCGCTCCTGAGCCGTAGCTCATCAACACGAAGTTGGCGGTCCAGACAGGAATTTCCTCACCGCTGAGGGGGTGCAGCGCATACAGGCCTGTGGGCATCCCCAGTTTTTCCATGCTGGCCAACTCGGCTTCGGAGACGCCGCCGCGGTTTTGCTGCTCGATGAAGGCCGCCAGTTCCGGGTTGTTTTCCGCAGCCTGCCTGGCCAGCGGGTGTTGCGGCGACAGCGCCATGTAGGTTGCGCCAAACAGTGTAGCCGGGCGGGTGGTGTAGACCTCCAGTCCGCCGCCATTGACCAGGTCAAAACGCAGGGTTACCCCTTCGGAACGGCCGATCCAGTTTCGCTGCATGGTGCGTACTTGCTCCGGCCATGCTTGCAGTTGTTCCAGGTCATCAAGCAATTGCTGGGCATAGGCGGTGATCCTGATAAACCACTGGCTGACCTCGCGCCGCTGTACCGGGTTGTCGCAGCGCCAGCAGCGGCCGTCCACCACCTGCTCGTTGGCCAGCACGGTCTGATCGGTGGCGCACCAATTGACCTCCGCCATCTTTTTATAGGCCAGTCCCTGTTTAAACAACCGGGTGAAAAACCATTGCTCCCAGCGGTAGTAGTCCGGGTCGCAGGTGCTCAGTTCGCGGTCCCAGTCGTAGGCAAAACCCAGCCGTTGCAACTGGCGTTTCATTTCCTGGATATTGCCCTCGGTCCAAATCGCCGGCGACACCCGGTTCTGGATGGCGGCGTTTTCCGCGGGCATGCCGAATGCATCCCAACCCATGGGCTGCAACACGTTGCGGCCCTGCATGCGTTGGTAACGGGCGATGGTATCGGCGATAGTGTAGTTGCGGACATGGCCCATATGCAGCTTGCCGCTGGGATAGGGGAACATGGCCAGACAGTAGAATTTCTCCCGCCGCGGATCCTGACGCACCGCAAAGCTGTCATTTTCTTCCCAAAATGCCTGCGCTGCCTGTTCTACTTCACTTGGATCGTAACTCTCTTCCATGCTCGGGTATGCTTGCCTGAATTGAGGTAAAACGACCGCGCATTTTAGCCCGAATAATGCACCAGGTCGCGGTTGAGATAAAAAACCGGTTACTTTTCAATTACATTTGCACCAATTAAGGCCGAGTAGGAAACCCACGAATGCTGAGAAAACCGGCGCAGGAATATTCCACGCCGACCGGGACTCTTGCGGGGAGTGGTGTTACTCTCTGCCGCTGAAAAACCACTTGTTTCACCAACGGAGGTATACACGTGATCGGATACGTCACAATCGGCACCAACGACATGGAGCGGGCCAAGGCCTTTTATTCACAACTTCTTGCAGAGATGGGCGCCAGTCTGTTGATGGATGGCGGACGCATCGCCTTCATCGGCAAGAGCATGGCGGAGCCCTGCGTTGCCGTCTGCATACCCTACGACGAAAATGCCCCCCAATCCGGCAATGGC
The DNA here is from genome assembly GCA_026710905.1 of Halieaceae bacterium. Lineage (GTDB taxonomy): Bacteria > Pseudomonadota > Gammaproteobacteria > Pseudomonadales > Halieaceae > JAPOQD01. The sequence continues at coordinate 7,830 of JAPOQD010000188.1, read as the reverse complement.
AACATGATCGCCATCAACGCCGGCTCCATGGAGATGGTAGACAAATTACATGCCAAGGCGCTGGAGCTGGGCGCAACCGACGAAGGCCCCCCCGGCTGGCGTATCGAGAATGTTTTTTACGGAGGTTACTTCCGTGATTTCGATGGCAACAAACTGGCCTTTTTCGTATTCGGCAGTTAAGACTCCGCGTTTCAGGCCGAAGAGGATGGCGCACTACTGGCGTCCTTCAGACTCCCAGCCGCCGCAACGGCCAATTCCCAGTCACTGAGTTCAGCAGTGCTTCGCCGTACCAAAATTGTCGCAACCATCGGCCCCCGCAGTGATACGGAGGACACCATCGGCAGGTTGATCAAAGCCGGTGTGGACGTGTTCCGACTCAACTTCAGCCACGGCAGCGCCGGGCAGTATTCGGAAGTAGCGGCGCTAATCCGCCAGCAAGCAAAGCGCCAGCAGCGTCATGTGGGCATTCTCGCTGACCTGCAGGGTCCCAAAATCCGCATTGGCGGGTTTGCCAATGGCGACATCGAATTGGCTGTGGGTGATCGATTCCGGCTGGACCCGAACCTCGGGGAGGATGCCGGCACACAAACCGCCGTGGGCCTGGAATACCGGGAACTATGCCAACAGGTGGCGCCCGGCGATGCCCTGCTGCTGGACGACGGCCGCATCCGCCTGCAGGTGGAGCATGCGGACGCAAGCGGCGCCGATTGCAGCGTGGTCATGGGCGGGACGCTGGGTTCCCGCAAGGGCATCAATCGCCTGGGAGGCGGTCTGGCGGCGCCGGCCCTGACCAGCAAGGATATGCTCGATATCAGCAAGCTGGCCCAGCTTGAACCCGATTTTGTTGCGGTTTCCTTTGTCTCTTCCGCCGCCGATATTGAGCAGGCCCGCGAGCTGCTTTTACAGCAGGAAATGCAGCCGGCGCTGATCGCCAAGATTGAACGCGCCGAAGTGGTAGCGGATGAAAGTATGCTGCGGGAAATCATTTCCGCGGCCCACGGCATCATGGTGGCCCGGGGCGACCTCGGTGTGGAGGTGGGGGATGCCTCGCTGATCGGCCTGCAAAAAATGCTGATCGCCCAGGCCCGCAAGATGGACCGGGTGGTGATCACCGCCACGCAGATGATGGAGTCCATGATCAGCCGGCCCACACCTACCCGGGCCGAGGTATTCGACGTGGCCAATGCCGTGCTGGACGGCACCGATGCGGTAATGCTGTCCGCGGAAACCGCCACTGGCGCCTATCCGGTCGAGGTAGTGAAAGCCATGTCCGAAACCTGCCTCGGCGCTGAAAAACACCCCAGCACGCGCACTTCCAGATATCGCGCCGAACGGCAATTCAGCGGCGCTCAGGAATCGATCGCCATGTCGGCCATTTATGCGGCCAATCACTATGTGGATGTGCGTGGTATCGCCTGTCTGACCGAGTCCGGCAACACACCGTTGATGATGTCACGCCTCAGTTCCGGACGGCCCATTTTCGCGCTCAGCAGCCGTCTGGATTCGCTGCGGCGCATGTCCCTGTGCCGGGGGGTGGCGCCGCTCTACTTCGACGCTTCGGCCTTTGCCGAGGACGCGGTGGACGGCGCGGCCATCGAGTTCCTCAAAAGTGGCGGCTACCTTAACAGCGGCGACGCCATTATCATGACCAGGGGCACGATTATGGGTGAACGCGGCCACACCAACATCATGAAGATCCTCTCCGTCGAGTAATTTTTCCCCCGATAAAGCTATGGTTGCCGGGGAAAGATATAAACCTGATATGGTAGCCCAGCTTGGCGCGGCCCTTAACGGAACTATCGCCTGACGCCACCTATCCGGTGCTTACTGAAAATCGAGAAATATAGGCGATGACCAGGCCCTGGGCTCCGCCGGCCCCAGGCAGTCTTCGCCAGGGGGCGCCTGCTCATCGATGCAGAAGTTGAATTTCACACATTCCCCCGCCGCACTGTATTCGCAGCGGAAGTTGTCCCCGTTGATGGTCGGCTGCGGCTCCTGGATGGCGCGCACATAGTACAGTGTTTCGCGTCCGGCCCGGCTGAATTCAGCGTCCTCGAATTCAAACTCGCAACCCTGCCCCGCGGCGGGACAATCGAATACCCGCCAGTTATCCTCAATCAAATCGACTACCGGTTCCCCTGGTGAGCGCTGCGGGCGGATACGCACCACCTCGATTCTGGTAATCGCCTTGCGCTCATCTCCGGGGTGATAACACTCGCCACGGCACAAATCCGCCACACGTTGCTCGCCGAGGGCTTGCCGGCTGTAATCGGGACAACCTGGCTGTTGCTTGAAGGCGCCAAGGGCACGTACCCGGAAGCGGGGGTTCTCGACCTGCCGGACTTCGCTACCCATGGGCGCGATTCCTTCAGGGCTGTTGAGCAAATCGAACCAGAGCAGGATGCGCTCACCCGAGGTGCCATAAACCTGCTTGTTTACCATTCCCCGCCAGAGGGAATCCCGGTCCCGGCCCTGTGCGTGCACAGCAGTCAGGCCGCCGGTGTAATAGAAAGAGCCAATCCTGTCCGGCTGGATCAGGGTGCCCAGAAAGCCCTGCTCGGTGGCCTTCACCGGATCGGGGCCGCGCTCCCCGGCGCCTCCGCCGGGGACGAGGGCGCCAAGGAGCCCTCCAGATTCACCGACATCCTTGGTGTCAGTCATGTAAATGCGGTCAAATTCCTTGTAGCCGCTACCAGGGCGCCCCTTGTGGCCATCACTCGCCGCCATGATGCCGAAGCGGGCGCGCAGCGGGCTCCCCGTAGCGGAGAAGTCGCCCAGTGCCAGGTTGTACTGGGTGGATTGCCTGGGAATGTAATACCAGGCCGGTAAAAAACTGTTCAGCAACTGCCCGCAGTTGCCCCAGTCTTCGGGTGTGGCGCCACTGACCACAGCGCGGCTCCGATCATCCAGGACCTCGGCGGCATAGCTCCGGGCAGTTTCGACCCGCTGCTCGCAAGCTACCGAATCCGGCTCCTCGCAGCGCTCCCGAATCAGTTCGCCGGCACGATGGCAACAGGGTATAAAGTCTTTGCCTGGCGCCGGGCAGGAGTACCCGCCATCGCCATTGGTGATTCGCCTTTCAAAATCCGCAAACAGCTCCGAATTTCCGTGGCCGGAATAGGTTTCGATCAAGCGCTGGTATTTCGGGTTGTGCTGGGCCAACTGGTTGCTGAAATCGGCGTCTCGGGGGTTGGTTCGGCCCCAGGCCAGACCGTGCGGTATCACCAGCGAGTCATAACCCAATTCTTCCAGCTTTCGGTACAACAGCTCGGGGGTTTCCGCAACCTCACGGCAATCGGTGGGCAATTCCGCGCCGGGGATGTCTTCGGGGCATGCCGGCACGGAAACTATTTCCCTGACGAAATGGGCGAAGTCCTGATAGCGTTGGAATTCCGGGTGAATGGACAGGTAACCGCGCAGCGGAGCGGGCATCATCCGCGCCAAAATAAAATCCCTGGCGGAGGAAATCGGTCGAAGCGGTGTCCGGCCCTGCTCCCACTCCCGAAAAATGACATTCTTGTGCCCATAGTGAGTGGCGGCTTCAGTGGAGGTATGCGACCACTCCCAGCCCAGCAGGGATACCAGGTCCGGGTTGGCAGGGTCGCCGGATTGTGCGTTGCAATCACGAATTGCCTGTACGCTGTCCTGCCAACCGCGTGGTGTCATGCTCTCGGCGTGATCATTGATGCTCCAGAAATCCAACGCTGAACAGTAGCGGGCGAAGTCGCAGGCATCGGAGGGCAGGGCAATGTCGGAATCAGTGACCAGGGGTAGCCCGAACAGGGCGGCATCCAGTGAAAAACTGGTATGCACATGCAGGTCGCCAAACAATATGGACGGGCTGCTGTGCGCCGCTGCATGCTCCACCCGGGGCCCCGACACTACTTCAGCAGACTTCCAGGGCTCGGCCCACAGGCCCAATCCCAGAAGCCACAAACCGGCCGCTGCCAGGACCACCAACAAACAGCCGTACAGGAAAACTTTTTTTACCATCACGTTGACTGCAGCGCCGTGCTTCAATGCGTCGTGGGGTCTTCCCCCGCGGGCGCCGCGGCTTCGGCCTCAGCCTGCCGCAGCGCCTGTTGGAACAATGCTTCGAAATTGACCGGAGCCAGCATTACGGCCGGGAAGGTGCCACGGCTAACCACCGAATCGATTGTTTCCCTGGCGTAGGGAAACAATGTGCTGGGACAAACCGTGGCCAGCACGCGGCGCAGGGCCTCGCCGGCGATGCCCCGGATCAGAAAAATGCCCGCCTGTTGCACTTCGATCAAGTACACGGTTTCCTCGTTCGTCTTGGCGGTAATGGTGACGGTGAGGACCACCTCGTAATTGTCGCCGCTGATCACTCCACTCCTGGTGTTCAAATCGACATTCATCGAGGGCTTCCACTCCTCGGCAAAAACCTTGGGCGCCCCCGGAGACTCAAAAGACAGATCCTTCAGAAAAATCCGCTGCAAGGTAAATTGCTGCTGCGCTTGCTCTGTGCTTCCTGTTGTTGCCGCTTCTTCTTCCGCCATAATACTTTCCAGATTATTGTTAATCGATTTGCGCCGCGGCGCGAGCCGGCGGACCGGCCAGCCGATGAAGGGAGCGCCGAGGCTACTTCACCACCGGCAATTGCATGTTGCTCCATTCCATCATGCCTCCGGACATTCGATATACCCGGTTGAAACCCTTCTCGTTGAGTTTCTTGCCGACACCGCCGGAGTGCTGACCCATTTTGCAAACCAGAATCACCGGCTTGTCGCGATAGTTTTCCAACTCGGCCATGCGGCTCTCCAGCTTGCCGGCGGGTATATTGAGCGCATCCACAACGTGGCCACGGCTGAAGTCGGCGTTGTCCCGCAGATCCACAAACACCCCACTTTCAGCATTGGCCAGGTTAATGGCCTGCTGGGGGGTAAGGCTGGCGCCGGAACGCCGCGATTCGTGATAGAAAAACATGCCGATGGTAGCCGCCAGCGCAGCCACCAGCAGCCATTGCTGGGCAATGAATTCGAAAACAAGAGCCATGCCAGGATTTCCAGCACCCGAAAAGGTCGGCAATTATACAGTGCGGCGGAGAACCTGAAAACGAGTACCTCGGGGAAGAGCGTGAAACCACCCGGTATTCACTGGTGGCCAGCCCGGATTTTTTCCAGTGGATGCCAATGATCGCGCAGGGTTTTACCTCGAGACGCGTCCCATGTGCCCGAAGGGTGCCGTGTGCCCGAAGGGTGCCGTGTGCCCGAAGGGTGCCGTGTGCCCGAAGGGTGCCATGTGCCCGGAGGGCGCAATATGCGGGCCTGCCCCCGCGGATTCTCAATCCGGATGGTTTGCCGGAAGGTAGGGATTGTCGGGCAGCAGGTGGCCGGGCAATCCTGCCCGGCGGGTAGCGGCTTTTTGTCCATAGTAAGTTGCAAGATAATCCAGAATCGAATTTTCCAATTCCAACTCGAGCTGGCGCATTCCATGGGTTTCCTGCATCGACAGGATTCGACTTTTCCACACTTCCCGGCTGCCTGAATTCCCGGTAATCAACTGTGCCGAGTGACATATCGTGCAATTTGCCTGTACTTCCTTCCAGCCGGCTTGCATCACCAGATCGCTGACGTTGTCTGCCGCCTGAGCCTCGGCAAACCAGACAGCAAACAGGGCAATGGCAAATTTACTCTTCATTGTGACTAGACCGCCTGGACGGCAATACGATGGCAGGCATTGTTGAGGTACCCCCGTGGGTTCCAAGCGGGCACGACCATGGGTTGGGAGCGGCCCTGGTCATCCACGGCGCGCGCCCAGACTTCGTAATATCCGGGTTGCGGGAACTGCACCCGGGCTTGCCAGTGTTGCCAGGCTAAACGATTGGCGCCGGGCCGCATGGTAGTGGGCAGCCAGGTCACACCAAAATCGATGGAGATAAAAACGGCGCCGACCTGATTATCTCCAGCCCAGGCATGCCCGCGTACCACAAGATTTTCGCGCAAGTCATGGCTGATGCCCGATTGTGGAAAAGTGACCAGCGATTTCACCGGCATGGATTCGATGATGCGCATCTCTTCATTCGGAACCTGGCTACCCGGCGCTACCGGAGTGATTGGCACGGAGTAGGACGGCGGCGCCATCTTCTCGCCATCATGCACCCGGTCTCTAACCACCAGCCTTTTCAACCATTTTCCGGAAACTGACCCGGGCCAGCCCGCGCACACCATGCGCAGGGGATAGCCGTTCTGCAAGGGAATCTCCTCCCCATTCATTTTCCAGGCAATCAAGGATTCCTGTTCCATTGCCTTGGCGATGGGAACGCCACGGGAAATTGGCGCCCGGTCCGGAATACCACTGATGTGGGTATCGGCGCCGTAATATCCGACATACACCGCATCCTGCCTCAGGCCGCAATAGCTCAGGACATCCCGTAGCCGCACGCCGCTGAAGGACGGACAGGCCACCGCCCCGGTGGTCCATTGATTTCCGCTTGTAGCCGGCACGAACTCAGCTCGCCCGTTACCCCCGCACTCCAGTTGTAATTGCAGTGTGACCTCCTCAAACCTGGCCCTGAGTTCGGCAATGCCAAAGCGGGAGGGCCTGGAGCAGGACTCGCCTTCGACTTCCAATTGCCATTTCTCCGCATCGATGTTTTTCGGTGGAATACCGTTATTGCGAATGAACAGGTAGCGGTTGGGTGTAACATCATCGTCCAGCAGGTGCGCCGGTGTTTCCGCATTGATGGGCCGGTCGTTCAAGAGGATGAGACCATCCTTGCCCTCGATAACGGCCGGGGCACTGTCCGCGGCGAAGGCGGCGGGGATCAGCCCGGCAGGCATAAAGCGCGCAAAGGGTATGCTCATGCCCAGGGCCGTGCTCAATGCCCCAAGACCTGAATTTTGCAGAAAGCCGCGCCGGGTCAACGCGCTGGTCCGGCGGCCCCACAGCAGTCTGTCCGCCGCCACGGGGTTCTTGTGATAGATTTCGTTGATGCCAGGTATTGCCAATGGTTTCATGTTTCCAATAACGCTACTTTCCGGTGAAATTCCAGGTGGTTTTCGTGTGCGGCTCGCGCCGATGGCCACATGGTGATCTTTGCAGTTTGTGGCTCCAGTTTCCAGCAGTATGTGACGGCCCCCTCGTAGTGGCGCCCCATAGTAAGACAGTGGATGCCGATTTCCAGTGCAGTTCTGAGCGAGAATTGGCCGGCGCCGAATCGATTTACCCTGCACAGTTCAATGGGCGGTGAACCCGAAGGGATTACGGGGTACACTTTCGGGCTTTCCCGAACCGCCAGAATTGGCCAATACCGATGAGCAACGACCGGCGCCACACCCTGCTTTTGGTTATCCTCGATGGATGGGGTTACCGCGAGGCGACCGATGGAAACGCGATTGCCAACGCCAACACCCCGGTTTGGGACCGCTGGTGGCGGGAGCGTCCGCACACGCTGATTTCCGGGTCGGGCCTTGATGTGGGTCTGCCCGCCGGGCAGATGGGCAATTCCGAAGTCGGGCACATGAGTTTGGGGGCGGGTCGGGTGGTTTACCAGAGTATGACCCGCATCGACCAGGCGATCAGCAACGGCAGTTTTCAAAGCAACCCGGCCTACTGCCGAGCGCTGGACCGGGCGGTAAACGGCAACGGCGCCGTTCATATCTTCGGGCTGCTGTCCCCCGGTGGCGTACACAGCCACGAGCGGCACATCCACGCGGCCATTGAGCTGGCTCACGCCCGCGGCGCCCGGCGGGTTTACCTGCACGCTTTTCTCGATGGGCGAGACACGCCGCCCCGCAGCGCCGAAGCTTCGCTGCTGGCGGTACAGAAATTGTTTGAACAGCTCGATTGCGGGCGAGTGGCCTCGAT
>JAPOQD010000118.1 GCA_026710905.1 Halieaceae bacterium | reverse complement strand
GCTCGGCGTAGAAGACGATGGTACAATCACGGGTCTGGTGCGCCGCGACCTCGAAGAATGGGTGATGAATGTATGCCGCGACAAGATCAGACCAGCGATCATTCCGTTCTTCGAAATGGTTCGCGGAATTAAGGACAATCACGACGTTGCCATTGTCCGCGTGACCCGCGGCTACGACGTGCATTCGCTCTGGCACAACAACACCAACAGATATCAGATACGTGTCGGCACGCAGAGTCGGGAAGCAAGCCCGGAGGAACTCGCACGTCTGTTCCAGGAAAGAGGTTCCGTACGGGCTGAACTCCGGCCTGTATCGGGCGCTAGGTTCACGAACCTGGACCGCAGGCGCCTGCGAAACTACTTCGGCGATATCCGCCAGCAGGATGTGCCAGACGACGAAGATGAGAAAGCGTGGCAGGCCCTTCTCGTCAACACCGAGTTGATGACCGAGGAAGGCGTAACCGTCGGTGGCATGCTCTTGTTCGGCGCGACGCCGAACCGGTTTCTGCCGCATGCGGGGATAGATGCAGTCGCCTATCCTGGATCAGAACGGGACTACGACGCGCAAGAGCGTACGGCACTGCGCGGCCCGATGACCCCATTGCTGGGCCAAGGCGACGATTTCGTAGAAAATGGCCTCGTCGAACAGGCTCTAGATTTTGTACAACGCAACACGCGTGTGGTCGTCGAGGCACGAGGAGGAAGACGCGTGGAGCGTCCAGTTTATCCTTCCGACGCCCTTCGCGAGGGCATCGTCAATGCCCTCATCCATCGCGACTACCTGCTCACGAGCACCGATATCGAGTTAGCGGTCTATAGCAACCGACTGGAAATCGTATCGCCGGGCCGACTGCCCAACGGCATAACGCCAGACCGAATGCGCTTTGGGACGCGGTCTGCACGAAACCAACTATTAAAAGACGTGATGCGCGACTATCGCTATCTGGAACATATGGGAATGGGGATTCCTCGGAAAATTGTCAAGGGTATGAAGGAGCACAATGGCACCGAACCCGACCTAGTCGAACTAGACGAACGCTTCCTTGTTCGTTTGCTTGCGTAGGCCCCAAGAGAATATTCGGTCACCTGGGAAATCAGCTCCAGAAAGTTTGAGCGAAAGATTGACGTATAGACTAGCAGGAAGATATGCATCCATCAGCCCCAAGGATTGACAAGCGGGATTCCAGAGGCCTCGAAATCGCGGTAGTCTCGGGTCGCTACAGTCATCTTGTGCACCATGGCGGTAGCCGCGATTTGCGCATCTGCAATCTTGAGCCGCCGGCCCTTCCTCTCCGCAGCGGCCGCCATATCGCCATAAACCTCTGCGGCGCGCTCGTCGAACGCGAATATTCGACCCTTGAAATGCTCTTTCGTTGATTGCCAGAAACGAAGCAAACTGGTCTTGCGTGCGCCTTCGGGCAGGCGCGCAATGCCGAAGCGCAATTCGGCCATGGTTACGGCGGAAAGTGCAAGGCGCTGCTCATTTTCCGCCAACCAGTCGGCCACGCGCTCGGAGGGCGCCGGTTTGGTCAGTTCGGACAGGACATTTGTATCCAGCAAAATCATCTCAAGTCCGGTGGCGTAGCTGGCTGGTCGTGATCTTGCAAATAAGGTTCGAGATCCTCACCAGGCTCCACTTGCGAAATCAGGTTATATGGGAAATTCGAGTTCTGTTCCGTGTTTACAGTCGCTGCGTCCAGAATGGAGCGCGCCAACGCTTCAAGGCTGCATCCACGCCGGCTGGCTTGCTGGCGCAGTCGCTCCTTGGTTTCCTGAGACAACTTGCGAATTGTGATACTGGCCATAGTCTGCCTCCCGCTAACCACGGCAATGATTGCATGCAATCACTAAGTTTGCAATTTTTCGCCGGGAACTTACCCGGCAACCTGGTTTCTTGCCCAAGACGAACCTGTGTTTAGCCAGGGCCTCTACCAAAGATACCCCGCCCAAGCCTCCATCAACGCCCTTCTCCGCTCAAACAGATCAGAACGGCAGTACGCATCAGTTTCGATCGACCTGCCTGCTCCTTGTCAGTTCCTGGACAAAACAGGTGGTAGCTGCGGCGGCCCGTGCAACGATGAATGTCACCGTGGCAAAGGAAAGGCTGTATAAAATCTGTACCGGCACAGCGACTTCACCAATCATTTCGGTCAGCTTTCGTTTTGTGCATTCAATCAAGAACAAGGGCTCCAAGATACCGGTTACCCATCCTCCTTCGGGCACTGATCGGAAAGGGTTGATGAATCGGAACCACTCCCAAAGCCAAAAATCCGCAGAGCGGCATTCATTCGAGTGAAGAGTCGAATCGAGAACCAGCAAAAGTGGAAAAAACAGGACAGCAGACAGCCCTGAACCCAAGAAGATCCCACGTGACGTAGCGAAAGGCTCTTTCCAGTAATGCGTCAGCCACGATGACGTCCAAATCACAAACGCACTTGATGTGACACACAATATCAGCATCGTCAGGAGGGTCCATGGCCCCGCACTCAATGCCTGTAGAGCGAGAATTGGGACCGTAACAACAACAAAAAGCAAAGAAAATGCCGTCGCCTTGACTTTTCCTGTGCTGAAAACGGAAGCCGGCGAGCATGGTTGCGACTCCAAGAGCGACCTTGCTTGAAGTGTAGCTAACAGGGGTTTTCTACTACCTGAAAATAGCATCCACGCAAGCGGCAAAAGCAACAAAATTGCCCAATCGGTGGAGCCATGAAATCTCTGCCACAGGAACAGCGGGAAAGCCAGGAGAATCGTCGACAATGCGACAAGTCTTACATGAGAAGCCACAGTTGCCTTCTTCAGATTAGCCTCGGTCTACGGCGGAATTGGGGAATCAGGGACATCCACTTTTCCATCATACCACCTGAAGATTTAACCGGTTCCTACCGGGGCAGCAGTCAACTTCCCCGCTTGGTGGTGCAGCGAGCCTTGCACTGCCGGTGAAGGACTCGTACAGCAATCCTGTACAGAAAGGGGGACACACAATGATCCACGAGACCACCTATACAAAAGCGCGGGAACGTCTGGCGGCGCTCATGGACCAGGCAACGGATACACGCGAACCGATTTTGATCCGGCGTCGCGGACGGGAGCCGGTTGCCTTGATAACCGCGGACGAACTTGCGGGTTGGCTGGAGACTGCGCATTTGTTGCGTTCACCGAACAATGAGAAGCGCCTTCTCGAAGCCAGCCAGCGCGCGGCCCGCGGCGAAGGTGAATCAATGGACGTGGACCTGCTCCGGGTGCGGCTGGGATTGGCCGTCAAGTGACGGACGGGAGGCCGCGTCAAGCGGTCATGGACCGTAATTTTCTGGACGACCTCGAATCCTGGACGCGCATTGATCGGCGGCGGGCATTGCGAACGCTCCGGCTGGTGGAGGATGTGCTTCGAGACCCGTTTGATGGTCCGGGGAAGCCGGAACCGCTACGCGGTCAGCTCGCCGGGAAATGGTCGCGGCGCATTGATCAGGAACACCGCCTCATCTATCAGGTCGACGATGATCGCGTGTATTTCCTTGCCGCGCGTCACCATTACTGAGTGACGCTAAAGGGTTCCTGCCCCCTACTCCAGGTACGCCTGTTTTGATGCCAACGCCCATATAGAGGGTCGAAACTCCGTGGTCAAGTGAATACCTACTGCGTGGCTGAATGAGGCGGCCGTAGTCAGCCGTAGATAAGGCTTCGGAAAAGACTTCGGACACAAAAGATTTTGTTGACATTTCCATACATATGAACCCATTTTAACGAAACCGTGTAAAAATGTGCTGACGCAACAACATCAGGTCGGCCCAGGAGGATGAAATGCAGTACAGCCGGGAACCGGACCGGTGCGAATTCGACGCACTTATCCAGAAGTTGGACTGGGTCTACCCGGCCTGCCGCCAATGAACGAAGCAGCGCGCGGGCTCGACCTTTTTTCGCTGAAGGGCCGCGTTGTCGTCGTCACCGGGGCTGGTGGCGGCATTGGCGCCGAACTCGCCCGCGGGCTCAGTGCAGCCGGCGCCACCATCGGCCTGAACGGCCGTAGGGCGGCCCCTCTCGAAAGCCTGGCCGCGGATCTGCCGGGCAGCTTCGCCCTGCCCTTTGACATAACGGACGAAAGCGCAGGAGCAGAAGCCCTGGGCTCGGTAGTCGAGCGGTTCGACCGCCTCGACGCGCTGGTCTGCAATGCGGCGATGCGCGACCGGCGTCCGCTGGCAGAGATCGAAGCATACGACCACCGCCGAGTGTTGGAGACGAACCTCGTCGCGCCGTTCCAGCTTGCGCGGACAGCAGCCAGCTACATGGTTCCGCAGAAGCAAGGCCGTATTGTCATGATGACGTCTCTTGCCCAGGATTTCGCGTCCCCGGGCGATGCCGCATATACCAGCTCCAAGGCCGGTCTGGCCGGTCTCGTCCGGTCGCTGGCAGTGGAACTCGGCGCCCACGGGATCAATGTCAACGGCATCGCGCCCGGTCTCGTCGCAACGGAAGTCAACCAGACGCTGGTGGAGCGGCCGGAGTGGCAGGCGATGATCCGAAGAACCTTCCCGCTGCAGCGGCCGGCTGCGCCCGCGGAACTCGCGGGCGCAGTTATCTTCCTGACCTCCGACGCCAGCAGCTACATTACCGGCCAGATCCTTACCATCGACGGTGGCGCGAGTGTGCGGATGTTTCCGCGGGATTGAACATCGGAGCAGAGTTGAACGTCCGCGATCGGTCGGCGAGGCGCCCCCTACATGAGGCCCGGCAACCAGAGAACGATAGCCGGGAAGGCGATCAGGAGGACGACCCGCACGGCATCGGCAACGAATAAAAGGGACACCCATGATTTCAAGAAAAATCATCGGCATGCCCAAAGAGGTGGGTTTCCCGTTCCGGGTCTCCGGCCATTTGTGACAAGGGCCATTTCGACAACAACACAAGCCCATTCGCCGGGTTGCAAATTCTTCCGTGGAAATGGCCAAAACACATTAGATTATTAAAATAACCCCATAAAATAATAATCACATAATGATTTTATGGGGGTAAAAGCGTAGGGCGCAATTGGGGACACCCATTTCTCTGCCAGGCAACTCCGGGACAAAAGATGCTGCGGTTAGCCGGCTGCATTGGATAGAATGCGCCCATGGATGTAAGCCGTATTCTCGACCCCCTGAATGAGGCCCAGCGCGACGCGGTAGCCGGCGAAAGCGGCAACCTGCTGGTGCTGGCCGGCGCCGGCAGCGGCAAGACCCGGGTTTTGGTGCACCGCATCGCCTGGCTGATACAGGCGCAGGGGCTGTCTCCCTGGTCGATTCTGGCGGTTACCTTCACCAACAAGGCGGCTCGGGAAATGCGCTCCCGTATTGAAGAGATGCTGGAAATCAGCACCCAGGGCCTGTGGGTGGGCACCTTTCACGGTTTGGCGCACCGTCTGCTGAAGGCCCATTGGCAGGACGCCGGTCTACCCAGGAATTTCCAGATTCTCGATGCCGACGACCAGCAGCGGCTGGTCAAGCGCGTTTGCCGAGAGTTGGAGCTGGACGAAAGCCGCTGGCCGCCGCGTCAGGCCCAGGGCTTTATCAATGGCCGCAAGGACGAGGGTCTGCGCGCTGCCCACCTGCCGCCTCCCCCCTTCGGCGACCTCTACCAGAAGACCATGCAGCGTATCTACACCGCCTATGAAGCGGCCTGTGAACGGGGCGGGCTGGTCGATTTTGCTGAATTGTTGCTGCGCGCTCACGAGTTGTGGTTGCAAAAGCCGGAGCTGTTGCAGCACTACCAGCAGCGCTTCCGGCATATTCTGGTGGATGAGTTTCAGGATACCAACACCATTCAATACGCCTGGCTCAGGGTGCTGGCGGGCAAGGAGATTCCGGTGGTGGCGGTGGGTGATGACGACCAGTCAATTTACGGCTGGCGCGGGGCCAGGATCGAAAACATCCAGCGTTTCACCGCCGATTTCAGCGATACCCGAACCGTACGGCTGGAACAGAATTACCGCTCCACCTCGAACATCCTGGAAGCCGCCAACGCGGTGATATCCAACAACTTCGGCCGGCTCGGGAAGAAATTGTGGACGGCGTCTGATACCGGCAATGCCATTGTCCTGTACGCGGCCTTCAACGAGCGGGATGAAGCGCGGTTTATCGTTGAGCGTTTGCAACAGTGGGCCGAGACCGGCAGCCAATACCAGGACGCGGCCATTCTGTATCGCTCCAACGCCCAGTCCCGGGTTTTGGAAGACGCCCTGATTCGGAGCGATATCCCGTATCGCGTTTATGGGGGGCAACGCTTTTATGAACGCTACGAGATCAGAAATGCACTGGCTTACTTGCGGCTGACGGTCAGCCGTGGCGATGACGCCGCCCTGGAGCGGGTTATCAACTTGCCGCCGCGGGGGATAGGGGACAGGACGCTGGAGAAACTGCGGGAAGTGGCCGGGCAGCAGGACATTTCCCTATGGCGGGCAATATCGGTTGTCGAAGATCAGCAGTTGCTGCCGGCGCGGGCGCGGCGGGCCTTGCAGGGTTTCCGCGATTGTGTTGACGGTCTGGCCGCCACCCTGGAGGAATTGCCGCTGGACCAGCAAATACAAAACGCCATTGAGCAGGCCGGCCTGGTGGACATGCATCGCACAGAACGGGGCGAGCGGGGCCAGGCTCGGTTGGAAAACCTCGAGGAGTTGGTAACGGCCGGCCAGCAGTTTACGCCGCAAGACAATCAGCTCTCGCCACTACAGGAATTTCTGGACAGCGCCGCGCTGGACGCCGGTGACGCCCAGGCCGGTGAGGGTCTGGACAGTGTGCAACTGATGACGCTGCACTCGGCCAAAGGCCTGGAGTTCCCCCTGGTGTTTCTGTCCGGCATGGAAGAAAACCTGTTTCCCCACAGCCGGTCGGTGGAAGACCCGGGGCGCCTGGAGGAAGAGCGGCGGCTGTGTTATGTGGGGATTACCCGGGCCATGCAGCAACTGGTCATCAGCTACGCGGAAAGCCGCCAGATCTATAATCGCGAAACTCATAACACCCCATCGCGCTTTCTCCGCGAGATTCCGCCGGAACTGGTGGCGCAGGTGCGCGGGCACACCATCATTACCCGGCCAGCCGCTCGCGCCCCGGTTGAGGCGGCCCGCGCCGCCCCGGAAGCCGAGGTCAGGCTCGGCCAGCGGGTGTCTCACCGGACCTTTGGTGAAGGGGTGGTGTTGAACTTCGAAGGGCGCGGCGACAGCGCCCGGGTCGAAGTGAATTTTACTGCGGCGGGCAGCAAGTGGCTGGTATTGCAATACGCCGACTTGCACATGCTGTAATGCGCCCATGAACAGGAAACCAAGGTCATGAATTCATCTCGATCACTATCCCGATATTCGCCGTTGGTTATATTGGGCTTGCTGGCGGCCCTCGTGCTGGTCTGCGCTCTGTGGGTTATGGAGCGGTTAGGTCCCGGGGCAGCGGCCCAGCGTGGCGCCACAGCATCCACTGCGTCCTTCCACTGGAAAATGGTAACCACCTGGCCCAAGAACTTCCCGGGGCTGGGCCTGGGCCCGGAAAATTTCTCCCGTATCGTCGAAGCCATGAGTAATGGCCGGCTCACGGTGCGGGTCTACGGAGCCGGTGAAGTGGTGCCGGCCTTCGGGGTATTCGATGCAGTCTCCCGGCGCGTGGCGGAAATGGGCCACGGCGCCGCTTACTACTGGACCGGTAAAGTGCCCTCCAGCGTGTTTTTTACTTCCGTACCCTTCGGTTTTACCGCCCAGGAAATCAACGCTTGGATCTATTACGGGGGTGGCCTGGAATTGTGGAGGGAGGCCTATGCGCCGTTCGGCCTGATCCCCTTTCCCGGAGGCAACTCCGGTGTGCAGATGGGGGGCTGGTTCAACCGCGTAATCAATTCTGTCGAGGACTTGCGGGGCCTGAAGATGCGCATGCCCGGTATCGGTGGTGAAATCCTGAACCGCGCCGGGGGTACAGCAGTGGTTCTGCCCGGCGGCGAGCTGTACACCTCCCTGCAAACCGGGGTCATCGACGCCACCGAGTGGGTCGGGCCCTACAACGACCTGGCCCTGGGCCTCCACGAAGTGGGCAGGTATTACTACTACCCCGGCTGGCAGGAGCCCGGCGCCATGCTGGAATTCACCATCAACCGGGACGCCTGGAATGAGTTGCCATCGGATTTACAGGCTATCGTTGCCCATGCCACCCGGGCCGTGAACCAGGATATGCTGGACGAGTTCACCGCCCGCAACAATACTGCGCTGCAAACCCTCATCAACGATCATGGGGTGGAATTGCGCAAGTTTCCCGACGATGTGCTGCGCAAGCTGCAGCTCTCCGCCACCGAAGTGTACGCGGAACTTGCCGCCGATGACCCCATGAGCGCCAAGGTCTACCCCTCATTCAAAGCCTTTCTGGACCAGGTCGCGCAATACCATCGTATTTCCGAGCAGGCTTACATCAATAGCCGGAATCTGTACCAACCCTGACTGATCCAAGGTGATGCTGAAAAACTGCGAAAGCGGGAATATATCCAACTTTTCTTCAGGTATTATCCGTTCTCCAGAACAGTAAGTGCGGTGCGAGCAATGAAAATCAAAGATATCGAGTCTGCAATCGAAGCCATCCCGGAAGGCAAAGTCCGGACTTACCGGGACATCTCGCCAAAGGGCCCTGGGCACGTGGGCTGGGTCCAGAACCGTGAAACAAGTGTGCATGGTTGGCACCGTGTGGTTTGCGACGATGGCAGCCTAAAGAAAGACAGGAAGACGGGAGAGGACAAGCTGAAGCTCCAGCGAAGGAAGCTCAGGGAGGAAGGCGTGCTGTTTAAAGAGAACGGCAAGGTCAATCTCAAGAAGCACCAGATGCCCGGATAAGGGCCACAGGTCTGCGGTCAGGCTGCGATAGGCCTGATCTATAATGCGCGGCCAGACACAGTGAGGCGGAAACATGACATCACAAGCACAAAACCTGTTGATTCAGGGCGGCGCCGTTGTTGATGGCACCGGCGCTCCGGCGGTCCGCGCGGATGTGCGGGTGCGTGCGGGGCTGATCGCCGAAGTCGGACCCGGCCTGGTAGCCACGGCGGACGAAACGGTATTTGACGCCAGCGGTTGCCATGTCACCCCGGGGCTGATTGAGAGCCACACACACTTTGATGGAACCATGTGGTGGCAGCCCGGCCTGGAGCCGCTGCCCGGATGTGGCGTTACCACGGTGGTCATGGGCAACTGCGGCTTCGCCCTGGCGCCGGTGCATGACGACCCGGAGGTGCGCGCCCAGGTGGTGAAGATATTCTCCTTCTTTGAAGACATTCCGGAGCCGCCCTTTTTCAGTAACCTGCCCTGGAACTGGCGCACCTGGTCCGAGTACCGGGAGTCGATGACGACCCGGTGTGAGGTTTCCACCAACTACGGCTCTTTTGTTGGACACATTGCCCTGCGCCTGGCGGTGATGGGCATGGATGCCTGGGAGCGGGCCGCCACGGCCGGGGAAATTGAGCGCATAGCCGCCCTGCTGGATGATGCGCTGGCGGCCGGAGCCCTGGGACTGTCGACCAACTTTCTTGACCACGACGGGGAAGACCGTCCGGTACCCTCCATGCTGGCGGATGATGCGGAACTGACGGCCCTGTTCGAGGTGATGACCCGCTTTCCGGCGGCGACGGTGCAAGTGGTGGTCGACTCCCTGATGCGCTTTACCGCCACGGCCACGATGGAGCGCCTGGCGCGCCTCACCGAGGGCCTGCCGCTGCGGCTGCAATGGGGAGGGGTACCCACCTTGAAATGGCAGAAGGATTACGGCATGCAGCAACCGCTATGGGAAATGCACCAGCGATTCGCTGAAGAGGGTCGCGATTTCTGGACCGGTTATGCGCACGTGCCTATCACCACCACGGCCAGCATTCGCCAGACCTTGTTGTTTGCACAATCCAACGAGTACGTCTGGCATGAAGTGGTCACTGCGGAAACCGACGCGGACAAACGGGCTCTGTTGGCGGACCGGGAGTGGCGCGCTCGGGCCCGCCACTCCTGGGATAATGAATCCCTGGCCACGTCGTTCTTCCGCGAGCCACAGCCCATCGTTCTGGATAACTCGGAAAATGAGGCCGGGCCGACAGGTATCACCCTCGGCGAGTATGCCGATCAGTTGGGCCTGCACCCTTCGGATGCCATGGCGCAGTGGTTTCTCGATAACGGCCTGTCCTCCTCGGTTACCATGCCGGATTGGGAAAAGGATGATGACATGGTGGTTCGTCTGACCAGAGACCCCTTTGCGGTCGGCAATATCAACGACAGCGGCGCCCATGGCCAGTTGTTTTGTGGCAGTGGCGACAATCTGCTGCTGTATACCGACTATGTGCGCACCGGCAAACTGTCAATGGAAGAGGCGGTGTACTCGCAAACCGGCAAACTGGCGCAACATTTCGGCTTTACCGACCGGGGTGAGATCAAGGTGGGCATGCGCGCCGATATCACGGTGTTTGACCTGGATGAGATTGAGCGGCGCGACAAATACAAAACCTTTGATGTGCCCGACGGCAAGGGCGGTTTTACCTGGCGCTGGACCCGGGACCCCGCGCCCATGCGTCTGACCCTGGTGAATGGTGTAACGACCTTTGTGGATGGCGTCGCCACCGGCGCACGGCCGGGCGTAATGGTCAGCCCACAAGCAGCCGGGGACAGGTAACCCGCGTATTCCGCAGGGGTTCGCCATGGCGCACCCTTCGGGCACAGGGCCCGCGGGTCGCACATGTGCGACCCCTGCGGTTGCCGGGTTGGCGTTGACCTATGGCGAGCACCCTCCGGGTCAGGGCTTCAGCGGATTCAGGAGCCGATGGCGCGGGTGTGCCCACGCGCGTCGATGGCGACAAAAACAAACTCGCCCTCAGTGACCTTGAGTGGGGCGCCATCGTGTTTGGAGTTGATCCACACCTCCACCATGATCCTGATGGAACTGCGCCCTACTTCAAGCACCTGTGTATAACAACTGACTACCGCGCCGACATGCACCGGAGTCAGGAACGACATGGCGTTGATCGCTACCGTTGCCACCCGCCCTCCGGCTACCTCCGCCCCGGCGACCCCTCCGGCCAAGTCCATCTGCGACAATAGCCAGCCGCCGAAAATGTCGCCATTGGCGTTGGTCTCGCGTGGCATGGCCACGGTTCTCAGGGTCAGTTCACCCTGCGGCAGTGGTGCGCTGTCGATTTCGTTCATGGCATCGCTCAATGGGTCAACCCGCATATTGCATCAGTGGATGCGATGATCGCGCAGGATTTTACGTCGAGACGCGAACTCGCAACCGAAAGCATAGTGGTGACTATGGTTGAGGGAGCATGGTCGCGTCTTGACGTAAAAGACCAGCGAGGGCGCATCCAGCGCACTTTGCAACCGTGACAAAGTTGAACTAACAGGAATAACTCATTGGTAGACATGAACTTTCTCAATAACCTCAAGCGACCTGGTGCAATATGCGGGTTAGCCCCTGACCGCCGCAGGCAGCCAGGTAGCCAGTTGTGGCCAGACAGCCAGTAGCACCAGCATGACAAGCTGAATGATTATAAAGGGAACCACGCCGCGGTAGATAGCGCTGGTGGGAAGTTCCTCGGGGACCACCCCGCGCAGGTAAAACAACGCGAAACCAAAGGGCGGCGTAAGAAAGGAAGTTTGCAGATTAATGGCAATCATGATGCCCAGCCAGATAGGGTCCAGGCCCATGGCCAGCAGAATGGGGCCGACAATAGGGACTACCACAAAGGTGATCTCGATAAAGTCGAGGATGAACCCGAGCAGGAAGATCACCAGCATGACGACCAGGGTGGCGCCCATGACGCCCCCGGGCATGCCGTCAAAATAGTGTTGTATCAACTCGTCACCACCAAAGCCACGGAACACCAGGGAAAACAAGGCCGCGCCGATCAGGATCATGAACACCATGCAAGTGATCTCGGTGGTGCTGATCACGACTTCCCGCAGCCGGGCGAAACTCAGTTGGCGCTTGCCCGCGGCCAGGATCATTGCGCCGAGCGCACCGACTCCCGCCGCCTCGGTGGGTGTGGCGGCCCCGCTCAGAATGGACCCGAGTACCGCGGCAATCAGCGCCAGCGGCGGCAACAGGCCGCGCAGCAACTCCCCAACGTCAACGGCGCCATGCCGGGAGGCGGCCGGAGCCGCGGAGGGTTTCAACCAGGTGAAGGCGCTGATGTACAGAATATACATGCCGACCAGTATCAGCCCGGGGATCAGGGCGCCGATAAACAAGTCTCCCACCGAGACGGTTTGCGGATTGAAGACGGCCATGTCGAGTTGCGCCTGCTGATAGGCGCTGGACAGAACATCTCCCAGCAGAACCAGGGCGATGGAGGGTGGAATGATCTGCCCCAGGGTGCCAGTGGCCGCTATCGTGCCGGTGGCCAGGGCCGGAGAATAACCCTGCTTGAGCATGCTCGGCAGTGACAGCAGGCCCATGGTGACCACGGTGGCGCCGACAATACCGGTGCTGGCCGCCAGCATGGCGCCGACCAGAACCACCGAGATTCCCAGGCCGCCGCGCAGGCCCGCAAATACCTTGCCCATATTGTCCAGCAATTCCTCGGCAATGCGTGATTTTTCCAGCACCACGCCCATCATGATGAACAGCGGCACCGCGATCAGTGTGGTGTTGGTCATAACACCGAACAGCCGGCCGGGCAGGGCGGTGAGGAAGGCCGGGTCAAAGTGTCCGAACAGAATGCCGCCGCCGGCAAACAGCAGGGCCATCCCGGCCAGGGTGTACGCCACCGGATAGCCGAGCATCAGGGCCAGGCACACGCAGCCGAACAGGTACAGGGAGGTATGGTCCAGGGCCGGCGACATCAGGCGGTCTGGTCAACCAGCGCCAGGGCGTTGCGCAGCAGTTCCGCGATACCTTGAAGGGCCAGATTGAAACCCATCAACGGCAGCAGGCTTTTCAGCAGGAAGATGGCCGGAATACCGCCGGACTCGGCGGAAACTTCCCGGATGGCCCAGGCATCACCCGCAAACTGCCAGCTACTGCCGATGAGGAAAATACAAAATGGCAGCAGAAACAGGATAGCACCGACACTGTCGACCCAGGCGCGGGCGCGGGCCGTAAATCGGCGATAGAAAATATCCACCCGCACGTGGCCGCCGCGTTTCAGGGTAAAGGCCGCTCCCAGCATGAACAGGGCCGCATGCATGTAGGTGACGGACTCCTGGCCGCCTATCGAACCGATACCATAGCCATAGCGCAGCAATACTACGAAACAGGTGACCAGGGTCATGGCCAGGCACAGCCAGGACAGGGCTAGGCCGCAGCGTTCGGTATAGCCGTCGATCATGCGAATCGCGCTGCGCAGCAGGGGCATGGTCAGCCTGGGTCCTTATTGCGTGGTTTGCGGGCCGGTAGTATAGCGCAGCCCCTACCCTTCGGCTCCCACCCCGCCGCCGGCCATGGAAACCCAAACTCCGGGATTCGCAGGCGTTATGCTTTCTTTACAGCAGATTTCATTCCCAGAAGATCAACAAAAGGGATGAAATCCTTATCAGAAAAAAGCAGCGGCAATTGATTTTCAAGACAAAATGTCGCAATGATGACATCGGTTGTACGCCTGATGGTAATGCCTTTCCTGCGCAATGCCCGATAATTGTCCGCACATTTCAGCGCCATATGGCTATCAAACATTTGATATTGATCTAAAGTCAGCAAGGTATTTTTTGCTTTCTTATAATCACTATCCTGTCTGAACCCTTGCAGAATTTCCAGAAAAATCAGATCACCTGTAGCGACAACGCCCTCAAGAAGGGCGGTATCCAAAGCATCCGTATATTTGTTTTGTTGTCCATTAAAGTAGTCAATCCAGACACTGGTATCTACCAGTATCATTTTCCGCCCCGCATTTCATTCAAGTCGCCTTCCCATTTGAGCTTGCCTCTTAATTTACGTATGGCTTGTTGCTTATTTTGGCGTACAAGTAGCCTAAGCCCTTGTTCTACAGCTTCTTTCTTGGTACTCAGGCCGCTTGCCCTTAATGCTTGCTCCATTAACTTGTCATCAATTACTATGTTTGTTCTCATGTCGCAACCGTGTGTATATGTGTGTTATTTGTACACATTCTAGCGAAAGCACGGAAACAAGACAAGGCACTGCCGCCGGGTATCTTTCCGCTAAAAAAGGGGTCCGCCTTAAAAAAGGGGTCTGACCCCTTTTTTAAGGCGGACCCCTTTTTTTAAGGCGACGGTATGAACGAAACAACGGACAAACCAGCAGGCAAGAGCTCAGCCCGCAAGCGAGCCGATGAAATCAAGCCTTATCGATGCAAGAACCTCATTGCTGTAATCGAAGATCCACGTGACATAAAAAATATTGGCACAGTGATACGAAACGTAAATGCTCTGGGCGTGGAAAAAGCATACGTGGTAGACCCAAGACGCGCCCTGCCTGACGATTGGCAAGATATGCGGGAAAAGAAATCGCTATCGGCAACTTCCGTGTCCGCGATCAAGTGGAGCTTTGTAAAACGATTCGATAGTACAAAAGCCTGCCTTGAGCATTTGCAGAAAAACCGGTTTGCGTCAATCGTTACCTCTCCACATGTAAAGGGGAAAAAGAACGCTGTCCTGGACGAGGTTGACTACACCGTCTATACAAAGTTGGCGGTTTGGTTCGGAAACGAGACAAGAGGGATCAGCGACCTTGCAGTGAAGCATAGTGAAATGTGCGTGAGCATTCCGATGTTTGGGATGATAGAAAGCCTCAACCTGGGCACGACGTCGGGCATTGTTTTGTATGAGGTTACCAGGCAGCGGCGCGAATATCAGAGCAGGTTCAGACGGCGTCGAAGGCGGGGCAGGAAAATTGATGCCTGACCCGTACAAAGCAGTACAGGGGAAAGCAGTACCTGGCAGTACCTGGGACACCCACCTCTTTTCAACGGCAGCGAATATTGGTAATGGTGGACGCTGTTACCGCGAACGGCTTGGCCAATTCACGAAAAAATGGCGAAAAATGCGCCAAGCCCGGTGTTTCCGCAGTAGAATTATGTCGAACCCAGTAAGTCCCTGACATTGGAGATGGTGCCGCCATGTTGATTGTTCTCTCGCCAGCCAAGACCCTGGATTACGAGACACCGCCTGTAATCCGCAAAGCCACCCAGCCGGAATTTCTGCAGCGCTCCAGCCAGTTGGTGGATACCGCCCGCAAATTGGGGCCCAAGGGCATCCGCAAGTTGATGGGTGTCAGTGAGCAACTGGCCCAGGTGAATCACGAGCGCTTCGTGAACTGGGAGCAGCCGTTCACCGAAGACAATGCCAGGCAGGCGGTGCTGGCTTTCCGGGGCGATGTGTATTCGGGCCTCGACGCAGACACCATGAGCCCCGCCGATTTTGACTTTGCCCAACAACACCTGCGAGTTCTGTCGGGGCTGTATGGCTTGTTGCGCCCGTTGGACTTGATGCAGCCCTACCGGCTGGAGATGGGCCTCAAGTTTGAAAATAGCGGCGGCAAGAACCTCTATGAGTTTTGGGGTGACGAGATTACCGAAAAACTCAACGGCCAACTTCAGGCGCTGGGGTCTCGGACCCTGGTTAACCTGGCCTCCAATGAATACTTCAAGGCCGTCAAGCCCCGGGCCTTGAACGGAGAGGTGATTACCCCGGTTTTCAAGGATCTGAAAAACGGCAGCTACCGGGTCATCAGTTTTTTTGCCAAGAAGGCGCGCGGCCAAATGGCGCGCCATATCATTGATCAGCGCCTGGAGAAGGCGGAGGGCCTGAAGGACTTCCGGGGGGGCGGCTATTGTTACCAGCCGGAACAATCGACGGCAAACAGGCTGATTTTTACCCGCGATTCGTCGTGAGCCCGCAATTTTCCCCTAGCCCGCATATGGCTTCAGCGTTCGTCGCGAGGGCGGCGCTTTGCCAGCCGCAGTAGAAGGCTGGGGCCATATGCGGATTTCGGTGAAGGATCCGCTAACGATGGCATCACAATCCCCGGGTACGCATGGCCGTGGCCAGCAGAGAACTCAGCATGACCGCGACGAGCTGAAGCCTTGACCGCGCGACCCTTTTCCCAAGCCTGTGAGAATAACAAGCGCCCCATCCTGCAGGTGTTGCAGGAGGTTCTGGCCACTGCCAGGGAGGTGCTGGAACTGGGCAGCGGCACCGGTCAGCACGCCCGCTTCTTTGCCGAGCAACTGCCCCATCTGCGCTGGAGGCCCACCGACCTGGAGGAAAATCTGGCAGGGATCAGGGGGTGGGCACAAGAGTACCGCGGAGACAACTTGCTGCGGCCGTTAGCCCTCGATGTTCGGGATGAAACCTGGCCGGCGCCGGTGAAGGATGCCATTTTCACAGCCAATAGTCTGCATATCGTGGCCTGGCCGACGGTGCAGGCCCTGTTCAGCTACCTGGGTCGGCACGCCCCGGGGGGCAACTTGCTGGTGGTGTATGGCCCGTTCAACTACGGTGGCAAATACACCAGCGCCAGCAATGCCAATTTTGACCGCTGGCTGGCGGCCCGCGATCCGGATAGCGCGATCCGTGATTTTGAAGCGGTCGATCAACTGGCCACGGCCGCCGGCTACCGTTTGCAGGCGGATTACGCCATGCCGGCCAACAACCGCACCCTGGTTTGGCGCAAACTCGGTTGACGTTGACGTATGGTGTAGGGGCTTGCCATGGCAAGCACCCTCCGGGCACATGGCCCGCGGGACGCACATGTGCGCCCCCCATTTCGGCAACGGAAGCATGGACGCATCAACCGGTTTGCTTGAAGGGCAGGTAGTCCGCCGCAACTTCCAGGTAACGCTCGACCTGAACTTGTTCCCGCTTGGTGAAATCTTCCACGGCCGCCCGCAGCCTCGGGTCTGCAATCCAATGGTTGGAGCAGGTTTTGGTGGGAGTGAAGCCGCGCTGGATTTTGTGTTCCCCCTGGGCGCCGGGATCAAAGCGCCGCAGCTTGTTGCGTATGCAGTAGTCGATACCCTGGTAGTAACAGGCTTCGAAATGCAGGCAGTCCAGATCCCTCTCGCAGCCCCAGTAGCGCCCGTACAGGGTATCCGAGGAGCGGAAATACAGTGCGCCGGCGATGGGCCGCTGCTCTTGCCAGGCCAGCACCAGCACACAGTGTTCGGGAATGGCTTTCCCCAGGCCGAGGAAAAATGCCCGGTTCAGATAACCACCATGGCCGCTGCGCTTGGCGTAGGTGTCCCGATAAAATCGGTAAAATAATTCCCAGTGCCGCGCTTCGATGGCGTTCCCCTCCAGCACCTGCAAGGTGACGCCCTGCTCATGTACCCGGCGGCGCTCCCGCTTCAGGCTTTTGCGTTTGCGGCTGTTACAACGGGCGAGAAAGTCATCGAAGCTCAGGTAATCCTGGTTGAACCAGTGGAACTGGCTGGCTGTGCGCAGCGTGGTTCCGGCGCGGCGCAGCGCCTCACCCTCCTCCAGCGAGGGAAACAGCACGTGCCAGGAGGAAACCCGGTTGCGTTCGGCAAACTGTTGGACGGCCGTTAACAAGCGCGGGTAAATTTGCTCTTCCCTCTCCCCGGCGGCAAGGCACAGGCGCGGGCCGGTGGCGGGAGTAAAGGGCGCCGCGGTTACCAGCTTGGGATAATAGTCGAGGCCGCTGCGCCGCCAGGCATCCGCCCAACTCCAGTCGAAGACATACTCACCATAGGAGTGTGACTTGAGGTACAGGGGCATCAGGGCAATCAGTTGCTTGCCGCGGTACAAGCTTGCGTGGCAGGGCTTCCAGCCGCTCTCGCTGGAGCAGCAACCGGTGGTTTCCAACAGGGAGAGAAATTCGTGGCGAAGAAAGGGATAGTCCCTGCCCGCCAGGCGGTTCCATTCGGTGCTGGCAATTTCCCCCAGAGAACTCAGAAAACGGACTTCCATCCGTTCAGCTCGCGGCGCCATTGAACCCATAATGCAGAACGACGCCGGCAAAAATCACCAGGCCGACATAGTTGTTTTGCAGAAACGCCTGGAAACAGGCCGCCCTGTCCCGCCCTCGTATCCGGTATTGCTGATGGACGAACAGGGCGGCGGCCAGCAACAGGGACAGGAAGTAAACTCCACCCAGTTCGAAACGCAAACCGGCCAGTCCCAGGGCGAGCAGGCTAAGCAGTTGCAGTACGCCGATCATGGCGCGGTCCATGTCGCCAAACAGAATGGCGGTGGATTTGATTCCGGCTTGGCGATCATCATCCCGGTCCACCATGGCGTACTCCGTATCGTAGGCCACCGTCCACAGCAGGTTGGCAATGAACAGCAGCCACAACTCAGCAGGAAGCTGGTTGCGCGCCGCGGCGAAGCTCATGGGAATGCCCCAGGAAAAGGCTGCGCCCAAAACCAGTTGGGGTAAATTCGAGAAACGTTTGACAAAGGGATAGGCGCAGGCCAGGAGCGCCGCCGCCAGAGATAGGAGAATGGTAAGGTAGTTGGTGAACAGCACCAGGACAAAGGCCGCCAGGGCCAGGCTTGCCGCCAGGGCGATGGCTTCATCGACACTCACTGCCCCGGTCACCAGCGGCCTGGCCTGGGTGCGCTGCACCTGCCCGTCAACGCGGCGGTCGGCAATGTCGTTGATCACGCAGCCAGCCGACCGGGTCAGAAAGGTTCCCAAACTAAAGATAATCAACAAATTGGTGGCGGGGAGCCCCCCGCTGGCGATCCACAGGGCTGCCAGGGTAGGCCACAGCAGCAGCAGGACGCCGATGGGCCGGTCAAAACGAATCAGTGACAGATAAGCGCTAAAACGGCTGTGATGTGGTGTGGAATCTTCGCTCATGGCGGGCGGCGGTCTGTTCGGCAGGGGCAGTGGAAGTGTTCATCAGTTTACACCCGGCCAAGGTCCACTACATCCCCAGCCGCAATGTGGTTGGCAAACCGAGAAAAAAGGGGTCAGAGCCCTTTAATCCCTTCGGTTACTCGGCGGGGCCTTTCACCTGGGATTAAAGGGCTCTGACCCCTTTTTTCGGGAAATCCAGTGCAGCGGCGACTCCCGGTTTCCCGAGGGCTATTTCTTCCGGGGTGAGCCCGGACAACTCATGGGGGAATACCAGCCAGTCGTTGGTTTCATGGAGGTAGAAATCGGGTTTGATATCGGTGGCGTTGCGTTTCGGTTTATACCAGGGGGTTGCAATTTTAATGACTTCCGGCAAGTTGCGTCTGGTCTTTTCTCTCAGGTCGTTGAGGATGGCGATGATGCTACGGCCGGAATCAAACACATCGTCAACCAGAAGGAGCCGGTCGTCCGCGTTGACGTTGTCTACGATGTAGTTGAGCCCGTGGACGCGGACCTCTTTATGCTGTTTGCCTATGGCGAAGTAAGAGGAAGTGCGGATGGCGATGTGGTCGGTTTCAATGCCGACGTAATCCAGATACTCCTGCACCGCGATGCCGACGGGGGCGCCGCCGCGCCAGACACCGACAATGAACTGGGGGCGAAAGCCACTCTCGTATATTTGTTGCGCCAACTTGAAAGAATCAACCAGCAAGTCCTGGGCAGAGATGAATACCTTTTCCATGGCGGCAGGGTAGCACCGGGCTCGGTTGCTGTCATTGCTGCCGGAGGTCAGACCCTGTCACCGCGCTTGAGGGGCCTATTTCTCATAACTGAGAACCATCTTCCACCAGACCTTGGGTAACAGGGCCTTCAAGATATACAGAAAGCGGGCTTCGCCGGGGTAGATGATGTCCCTGTTTTTCGCCACCCCCTTGTCGATGGTGTCGATAATTTTTTCCGGGTCAGCCAGCCGCCCACTGCGCTTGGCTTCGAGGATGGTGCCGGCGGCGTCAGTGTCGATGCACTGGTCCAGCAGCGGGGTGTTTACCGCCGGAGGGCAGACCAGATGAATAGCAACAGCGCTGGCGCGGATTTCGTTTTGCAGACATTCCACATAGCAGTTCACCGCGGATTTGGTAGCACAATATGCACCCATCTTCGGTACGAAGGCGTGGCCTGCAATTGAGCCGAACAGGATCATGCGCCCGCTGTTGCGCTCCATCATGCCGGGAAGCAGGGTCTTGATCATGTATACCGTACCGAAAAAGTTGACCCGAAACAGAAATTCCACCTTCTCCACGGTGTGGTCAACCAACGCGTGGCTGGGCATTAAGGCGGCGGCGTGAACCAGGTGGTCCACCGGCCCAAGTTGCTGTTCCACTTCGGCTACCCGTTGTTGAATGTCCGCCAGGCTGGAAATATCGCAACGAAACGGGGTAATCCCTTCCTGTTCTCCGGCCGTTTTTTCCAGCCCGTCCGCGTCGAGGTCGAAAATGGCGACTTTGGCGCCGCGCCTGGCCAGCCGCAGCGCGCTGATGCGGCCCATGCCGCTGGCGCCGCCGGTAACCAGGGCCACTTTTCCCTGCATGGATTCTGGCATGGTGTAGTCCCTGTGATTAAGGAAAAGGGGCGCAGCATACCTGCCGCCTTCCGGGCTGACAACACGGCGAACAGCGGGGCGCAACCCGGAAGATTTGAGGCCAAAACTATCAGGGAACTGCGGGCGATACGGACTCCCCGAGCATGGCGCGCAGGTGCAAACCTGCGCAGCGCGCCAATACCGGCAGGTTATAGCCCCCCTCCAGGGCGGAGACCAAGCGCCCCCGGCACAGTGTGGCGGCCAGGTCCAGCAGCAGTTCACTGATCCAGCCATAGTCCCCGTCGCCCAGGAGCAATCCTCCCATCGGGTCCTCTTGGTGGGCATCAAAGCCCGCCGAGAGCAACAGCAAATCCGGTTGATGCCGATGCAACGCCGGCAGCCAATCCGCTTCAATCGCCGCCCGGAACGCATCGCCGCCAGTGGTGGCGGGCAGCGGTGTCAGCACGATATTGGGCCGATCGACCCGGTCGTATCGCCCGGGGTAGAAGGGATACTGGAAACTCGAACACACCAGCACTTCGGGCCGATCCTGAAAAATCTGCACGGTGCCGTTGCCGTGGTGCACATCGAAATCCAGAATTGCGACCCTCTGGCAGCCCAAGCCCAGGGCGTACTCTGCGGCCAGGGCCACGTTGTTGAAAATACAAAAGCCCATGCCGATGGTGGACTCGGCATGGTGTCCCGGAGGCCGCACGGCGCAGAAGGCGTTGTCCGCCTGCCCGGAGATGACCGCCTCCACCGCCTGGGTTGCGGCCCCGGCCGCCAGCCGGGCGGCTCGCAGGCTGTGTTTGTTAAGGGCTGTGTCGGAGTCGATATGAACCAGGCCTTCGCCCGGCTTCTGCTCCGCCAGCATGGCAAGGTAGCTGGCCGGGTGCACGCCTTCGAACCGGGCGGAATCTATCTCATGGGCCTGTACTCGCAGCAAACCGGGGCGCTGCAGATATTGATCGACATGCCGCAAAATGTGCAGCAGCCGGGCCGGGCTCTCCGGATGATGCGGCAGCATTTCATGTTTTTGGCAATCGCCATGACTAAGCAGCAGGGTGGTCATGTCCATCGCCGGGAGGGGCCTCGGGCGACCCAATGCCCGCACTTGTTTCCGGAGGGTGCAACATCCGGGCTAGAAATCATCCAACTCGTGGGAAATTTCAATACGCGCCGCGTCCTTTGCATGTAGTTGTTCCTTTTCAGGGTCAAACACCTCGATACTCAGAGAAACCTCGACCGAGGAAAGCAACAGTTGCATCAAAGTGAGGGCATCCCCGGGAAGGTCGTCCAGGGGGAAATCATTCAGATACTTCAGGATATCTTCCAGACGGGGTGTGATGGCGTCATAAAAGCCTTGTCTTTCCTCCGCGGTAGAAGACAGACGCCGCTGATGGCGGGCTGCCATGGTCTGCACCGCCCAGGTATCAATAAAAGGCTCGAGATCCTGGAAAGCATCCGGCAAACGCGGCCGGGGAGCGGCGCCCTCAGCCATCGGCCACCCTCTGCTCGCGCTCCTGGCCATCGCGGATGTATTTTTCCAGGCCGTTTACCATATGCCGGCACAATACTTCTACTGCCTGAAATTGAATCTCTTTCCTGGCTCCGGAAAGCATGTTTTTTTGCAGTGAACCAAGGATACCCAAGTCCTCGGCAGTAATATCACGCAACAAGACAGAGCTGAATTCCTGGCTCATGCGTTGCCCGGCGTTTTTTGCCGCCGGGAAAAAAGCGGTAGTGCTCCAGTGGGTACGGCCCGCCGAAATTGGAATGAGCTCATGTAGCTGGAGAAAATAGGGCGTCACATTGAGCACGATATTGGGAAAGAGACCAAAAACGAACATGGCGGCATTATCCGACCGGTTCTCACTCGTGGTCTGGCCTACAATGCCGCCGTTACGGACAGCATAACTTTCAACCAGTGTAGGCTTGTGCTCGGGATTGGCCCAGATATCCATGCCCCGGTGAAGGCCGAAAAATTCGAACTTCAAGGGATGGCCCATCGGGTTTTCAGGACCTACTGATCGGTCGCCGACACTGACCGCGTGTGCGCAGGAAACATGGTAGGTCTCCTGGAAGTTATCCACGATACACTTCCAGTTTGTGGGGATTTCAGCACTGAAGGTATAGTTGCGAGACCACTCCTCCAGGGGAAACTCGGCCAGCCTGCCGACAATTTCGCCCAGAGATTGCCGCAGGGTCTGCTCTGGCGCCGGGTCGAGGTTGATAAAGACAAGGCCGCTGACAGCGTCTACGGCCAGCGGCGTGAGGCCGCAACGTTTCTTGTCCAGGCCATAGAAATATTGCTCGTCGGGGACACTGCGCAAGTTTCCTTCCAGGTCGTAGCCCCAGCCGTGGTACTTGCACACAAAACGCCTGGCATGCCCCTTCTGGTCCCAGGCCAGGGTAGACTGCCGATGGGAACACACATTATGAAATGCGCGTAACTTGCCGTCATTTCCCCGCACAACCAGGACGGAAGCGTGCAGAAAATCCAGATTCTTGACGAAGTAGTCGCCGGGCTCGGGAATATCAAATTCCCGTCCGGCGTAAAGCCAGGTCTTTTTGAAGACGTGCCGGCATTCAAGCTCGAAGTGTTCGGGGGAGCAGTAGATATCTACAGATACAGGCTTGGCGCCGAATGCCGAAAGTTCCTCTTTGAGGGAGATATTCACGGGTTGCTCCTGAAGATGATTCGCATGGAAGTTTAAAAGGAAAGACTCAACCGGTTTTCAGACGACCCCAGACACTCGGCACAAAACGAAAATACGCGCTATCAGCAGCCCTTACTTCATTGATGTGCGTCTGTCATTTTTTCTGCCGCATCAACAATAGCGGCCATTTCTTCATCAATCGCCAGGGCAATTTTATCAAGTTCATCAAAGCCGGCGGAAAACCTTGTGCACGATCCCTGGTCATCGACGATCTCAATACGATATTCCCAGGTCTCGCCGCTTTGCCGGGTGATCGTGAATTCCTTAAGTGCAGCCATTGTCTTGTTCCCGGTAGATGGTTGTTGATGAAGGCCCGGCCCGTCATGCCGATTGATTCAGCAAGGCTTCCAGGCTACCCAGATCTTCTACCGCGGCGGCAGCGCGCCTGATGATCTCAAGGGATTCCGTGTCCGGCTGCATACTTGGCTGCAGGTCGCCAAAGCCGATAGTTACCAGCCAACCGACAAAGGTATACAAAGTCTGGCGCCGGTATATCTCCCATGCCTCTCCAGGGTTGGGTGGCGTAACACCCCGGCCCTCAAGATTGCCGAGGTAATACGCCAACAGTTCCCTCTCCCAGGCTCGCCGCTGTTCAATGGGTAGTGAGGTCAGCAGGGTATAGTCAAAATCATGGCTCCACGCCCCTTTCATGGTGACCTGCCAGTCGGCAAGACCAATTTTGCCGGAAGCCAGTTTATAAAAATTTCGCAAATGGGGGTCCCCGCACAGGTAGGTATGCGGCGCCCGGCTGCTGATTTCCATGGCGGCGAGAAAAGCATTCCAGATATCGTCCTTGCGGCCGGCCAGTGAAGCCGGCAGCACGGAAACAGCTCGTTCCAGACCATTGCTGGTCAGTTGCTCCAACTCCATGCCCTCGATCAGTTTTTGCGAAAACCGGGCAGGATTCATCAGCCAGGTAAACTCCTGATCAAGGCGTTCACTACCCCAGTATTTGGCATGCAGGCCAGCCAGAATGGAGAGCATTTGTTCAATGTCGGATCGGCTAACCTGAGAGTTGACCTCAAAAAATACCGCCCCCTGCTCCCTGGAGACATCTTCCATCAAAAGGGACAAACGGCACGACCTTTCATCGAAGGCAGCCAAGTATGCCTTGGGTGTTTCGATATTGACCTCAGGTTGGATTACGCTGTAAAACTTTGGCTCATTCTGGTCGATTTCAAGGCGGCGCAGGTGCAATCTGACGTAGAAATCCTTTTCGCATTTGTGAAAAAGATATTTGGGAAGCCCGGCGCGCTCACCGATTTCATTATAGCCAAGCTCTATTGCGCAGCGGTTACCGGAACCCGAACTCTCCTCACCGAGGATGATTGACCTTACCTCTGCCCCGGGGTATTCCCCGCACAGTATCGCCGTGAGGTACTCTTTGGTCAGAGCTTCAGGAGAAGGAGGAACCTCCGTCAAATCAACCGGCTTGGGTTGTGTGATCCTTTCCCAGGCTACATGCCGGCCGATGCGGTTGATACTAGAAGCCCGCCGGTACTCTCTGGCGATATCGTTCCAGGTTCCTGCCATCCGGAAACCTCCACACAGCGTATTTATTATTCATGCCGGCAGCCGGCAAGGCCCTTCAGAATACTCCAGAAAACGCACACCGGCAACATAAGTTTGGTCCGGCGGGGAGAGTATTTTCCCTGTGGCCACAGTGTTTTTATTTGCGGAGATGCCCATTGAACCTCTGCAGGAAAAGGTGTTAGCAGGGGAGTAACCCGCCATCAATTTTCAACCCGGCGCAGTCATTGGGCGCTGGCGAAGCCGGCGGCGGCCGTTGTATGCTGAGGGCACGATTTTTTGCGGAGAACAACCATGGAACTTGTCGCCCTGATCAGTATTTTGATTGCCTTGCAGTATCTTTATCTGACAATCCTGGTAGGCAAAAGCCGTAGCGAGACAGGCATCAGCGCGCCGGCTTGCACCGGCGACCCCAAATTTGAGCGGGTCTTCCGGGTGCAGCAGAACACCGTGGAGCAGTTGATCATCCTCTATCCGGCCCTGTGGATTTTTGGCTATTACGTCCATGCGCAGGCTGCCGCCGCCCTCGGTCTGGTATTTCTGCTTGGCCGCATTGTCTATGCGCGGGGTTATGTCAAGGATCCGGGAAAACGCGGGCCGGGATTTCTCATCGGCAGCCTTGCCCTGCTGACCCTGCTGATCGGCGACTTGCTGATGCTGGTAATGAAAGGCCTTTAATTCCGCCTTCGCGCCCTCCCCGCTCAACCCAGTTGCGAAAGGTCTCTTACCGCGCCGAGGTCCGCGCTGGTCACCAATTTTGCGTAGGCCCTGAGCGACGCGGTGATCTTGCGGGGGCGGGGCTGGGCCGGCTGCCAGCCCGCAAGTTGCTGCTCCTCGCGGCGCAGCGCCAACTCCTGCCCGGACAGAGCCACATTGATGCTGCGCTCGGGGATATTGATGTGGATGATATCCCCCGGCCGCACCAGGCCGATGGCGCCACCGGCGGCGGCCTCAGGTGAAACATGGCCAACTGAGAGCCCGGAGGTGCCCCCGGAAAAGCGGCCATCCGTCAACAGGGCGCAGGCTTTGCCCAGGCCCCTGGACTTGAGGTAACTGGTCGGATACAGCATCTCCTGCATGCCCGGCCCACCCTTGGGGCCTTCATAGCGCACCACCACCACATCGCCGGCCTTGACCTCGTTGTTGAGTATGGCGGCAACGGCGGCTTCCTGGCTTTCGCAAACAAAGGCTGGGCCCGCAAACACCAGGTTGCTGTCATCGACCCCGGCCGTCTTCACCACGCAGCCGTCTTCAGCCAGATTGCCGAACAGGACGGCCAGCCCGCCCTCCGTGGAATAGGCATTACCCAGCGAGCGAATACAACCCCCCGCCCGGTCCGTATCCAGGCTGGGCCAGCGGGTCTCCTGGCTGAAGGCAGTCTGGGTGGGGATGCCGCCGGGGCCGGCAGCGAAGAAACTGAGAACTTCGGCGTCCTGGGTTCGCATAATATCCCAGCGCTCCAGGGCTTCGTCAAAACTTGCGCTGTGCACCGTGGGGCAGTCACCATACAACAGCCCGGCGCGGTCCAACTCCCCCAGAATGGCCATGACGCCACCGGCCCGGTGTACATCTTCCATATGATACTGGGGCGTACTGGGCGCGACCTTGCACAGTTGGGGGACCCCGCGTGACAGCCGGTCTATGTCGCGCAGGTTGAAGTCCAACTCTGCCTCCTGGGCTGCGGCCAGCAGATGCAGGATGGTATTGGTGGAGCCGCCCATGGCGATGTCCAGGCTCATGGCATTTTCAAAGGCGCGTTTGCTGCCAACGCTGCGTGGCAGCACGCTTTCATCTTCTTGCTCATAATAGCGCTTGGCCAGCGCCACGATGTGCTGCCCGGCGCGCAGAAACAGTTGCTCCCGGTCGGCGTGGGTAGCGAGGGTCGAGCCGTTGCCAGGCAGCGACAGGCCGAGCGCCTCGGTCAGACAATTCATGGAGTTGGCGGTGAACATCCCCGAGCAACTGCCGCAAGTGGGGCAGGCGGAGCGTTCGTACTCGGCTACCTCGGCATCGCTGGCGCTCTCATCCGCGGCAATCACCATGGCGTCAATCAAGTCCAGCTTGTGCTCCGCCAGCCGGGTTTTGCCGGCTTCCATGGGGCCGCCCGAGACAAAAATCGTGGGGATGTTGAGGCGCATGGCCGCGTTCAGCATTCCCGGGGTAATCTTGTCGCAATTGGAGATGCAGACCAGCGCGTCGGCGCAATGGGCATTGACCATGTATTCCACCGAGTCGGCGATCAGGTCGCGGGACGGCAGGCTGTACAGCATGCCGTCGTGGCCCATGGCGATACCGTCATCCACCGCGATGGTGTTGAACTCCTTGGCGACACCGCCACAGCGCTGGATTTCCCCCGCCACCAACTGGCCCAGATCCTTGAGGTGAACATGTCCCGGCACAAACTGGGTAAAGGAGTTGGCGATGGCGATGATGGGCTTCTGAAAGTCATCATCCTGCATACCCGTAGCCCGCCACAAAGCCCGGGCTCCCGCCATATTGCGGCCGTGAGTGGAAGTTCTGGAGCGGTACTCGGGCATCTGCGGTTCCGCTGTAGGTTTCAGGAGGTGTAGAGCATACCATATCACTCTGCCCGCTTTAGCCCTGATATGGCGCTAGCATTCATCTCGAGGGCGTTGCAGCCCCGCTGTATTGGGGCGACGCATGCGTCGTCCCTACGGCATGGGGCAGGGTCAAATGACCAACCGCCGGACTCGGGTTCACCAGTCCAGGGGTCGCACATGTGCGACCCGCAAACCCACGGCGCTAGGATGACCGATGGCGGCCCTGTGCCCGGAGGGTGCGCCATGGCGCACCCTTCGGGCACAGGGCCCCACACAAGCTGTGGGGTGTGAGTAGTTGCCCGCATTTTGGATATATAAATATCCTAATTGGTAAATATCAAGCTATAATAGATACTATTATATCCGGTATCAGACCATGCTCTCATTATTCTCCGCGGCGGACCTGCAAACCGCGTTTCGCGAGCACCTCCGGCGTCAGCGTAAAACGCTGCGGCTCTCGCGTGAGGCATTAGCCCTCCGCAGTACGGTGCCCGCACCCACCATCAAGAAGTTTGAAACCACCGGGCAAATTTCCTTGCGCCAGTTTCTGCTGTTGTGGCAATGCGTGGATGACCTGGCTCGCCTCAACGAATTGACGCGCCTGCCGGCGCGCAAGTTTCCAAGCAGCATTGAGGAGGTGCTCAATGAACCCTAGCAGCCTGACGGACGCCCAAGTCCGTCAGGCTGCTAGCCCAGTCAAAAAGCTGGATATCTGGCGCACTCTCAGCGATGGCAAGCAGTGCCGGGTTGGAACCCTTGCGCAAAACCGGCAGGGCGTATTTTTTCAGTACCAGGGTGACTATGTGGCGCGTTTCGCCAACTTGTCGCCATTCAAGTTGCTGTTTGATACCTCGCTGCAAAGCGCTCCAGGTCTCCCCCATCAAGGGTTACACGGTGTCTTTGCAGACTCCCTGCCCGATGGCTGGGGGCTGATGCTGATGGACCGGGTGTTACGCCAGGCCGGCCTTTTGCCGGGGCAGGTCACCGCCATGGACCGGCTGGCCTTTGTCGGCGCCAGTGGCATGGGTTCGCTGCGTTATGAGCCGGTTTCTGAACTGTCTGTACACCCCGGCGCCGCCTCCATGAGCGTTGCGGAGGTGGGCTTGCAGGCGCAAGAGGTTTTTGATGGCCAAACTACAGAGGTATTTTCAGCCCTGGTAGCCGCGGGTGGCTCAGGTGGTTCCCGGCCCAAAGCGCAGTTGTATTTGCAACCGGACAACGATTCCGTATGCAGCACACAGTACACGCAGGGCAGTAAGGCTTATCTTGTGAAATTCACCTCCAGCCGGCTGGCCCTTGGGCATGAAGAAGGGCTGTGTGAGGCGGCGTATCTCATTTTGGCGAAAAAAGCCGGGATCGATACGTCCGACTGGCGGTTGTTGAGTGCGCCCAGGCAATCCGGCGCGCAACAGTGGTTGGCGTTGGCTCGATTTGATACCAGGCAATTATCGACTGGCCAGCAGGGGCGCCTGCATTTGCACAGCGCCTGCGGCTTGCTTGATGCTGATTTCCGCATGCCGAGTCTCGATTATGAAAATTTGATCAAGGCCAGCAGCCTGCTTTGCAAAAGCCCGAGCGCCGGTCAGGCGCAGTTTCGCCGCGCCATATTCAACCTGTTTGCGTTAAACCATGATGACCACAGTAAAAACTGGGCATTTTTGCAGGCTGATGATGGCCAGTGGCAGTTGTCCCCGTTCTACGATGTGACTTTCAGCCCAGCGCCCCATGGCGAGCACGCCACGTCATTCGTGGGGTTAGGGAAACAACCCTCCCTAAATGCAATTCAACGGCTGGCGAGCCATGCCAATTTCGCCGACTGGGGCCAGGCTCGGCAAGTAATCGCCGAGGTGGCCGAGGCGATTAGCAGCTTTGCTGAGGTTGCGCAATCGCTCGGGGTGGGAAGAGACACCATCGCTCTCATCACCAGGCAACTCGGCGAGGCCTATAAAAACAACAAAACGCTGTTGCTCGCCAGCTAAACAGGCAAGTTCCAGCGGCCGTAAGCTCTCGGGCATTTCGCTATTCGGTATGGTGACTCCAGCCAGATTTTTCCTCTGCAGCTGCGCAGGCTAAGTCTCATAACGGATTCCCTCCCATTCTGCGCAGAAGAATAATCAGGAGCTCAACCGCGCAGCAGAGACTTGCAGAAGACCTTGGAATTCCGTTGCAGGTTGTACAGAGATTGCTTGCTTTGCGGCAGGCTGTCCCGGCCGCTTTCCACAAAGCCCTGCTCCATGAACCAGTGGTCGGTTTGCGTCGTTAGTACAAAAACCGAAGTCAGGCCCTGGCGGGAGGCCTCCGCCTCCAGTTCACTCAACAATCGCTGGCCGCGCTGGTTTCCCTGGTAATCCGGGTGAGTCACGATACAGGCAATTTCACCCGTGGAGTGCTCGGGAAACGGATACAGGGCGGCCACGGAGATCACCCTGCCATCCCGTTCCAGCACCCGAAAATATCCGAGTTCGGCTTCCAGCAGTTCCCGGGAACGCTTCACCAGGACCCCCTCCCGCTCCAGGGGCTCGATTAACTCAAGGATTCCGCCGATGTCTTCAATCGTCGCCGCCCGCGCCCGCTCGTAATCATCGTTGGCTACCAGGGTGCCACTACCATCGTGGCTGAACAGTTCCTCCAACAGAGCTCCATCCTCCAGGTGGGAAACAATGTGGCAGCGTTTCACCCCCGCGGTGCAAGCCTGCCGCGCGGCCTGTAGCAGCATGCGCTGCTCCGGGTCTGCTACATCCTGCGTCAGTTGCAGAGCCTCACGCATGCCGCACTGGCGCACCAGTTCCCCGCTGGAACTGCTGATACCGGGTTGGCTGCCGAACAGAATCAGCTTGTCCGCCCCGGTTTCGGCAGCCGTACGCACGGCGATATCGTGCAGGGAAAGATTGAAAATTTTCCCGCTGCGGGAGTACCCCAGGGGCGACAGTAGCACTATGGAGCCCGCCGCCAGGTGTTGATGAAGATCCGATGCGGCGATATTGCGGACCTTTCCGGTGTGTTCGTAATCCACACCTTCTACTACACCCAAGGGCTTGGCGCTGACAAAATTTCCACTACAGACCTGGATACCTGCGCCCTGCATGGGCGAGTTGGGCAGGCCCATGGACAACAGCGCTTCGAACCGGGCGCGCAGGGAGCCGGCGGCGTCGATAACATGTTCCATGGCGGCGCCATCGGTAATTCGCACACCGTTGTGAAACTTGCTGTGCAGCCCCGCCAGATGCTGGCGCTCTTCAATTTGTGGACGGGAACCGTGTACCAGAATCAGCCGCACCCCCAGGCTGTGCAGCAGGGCGATATCGTGGATGATATTGGCAAAATTCGGCTGCTGGACGGCTTCGCCCCCCAGCACCAGGACAAACGTCCTGCCGCGATGGGCGTTGATGTAGGGTGCGCTGTTGCGAAACCACAATATTTGCTTGCGATGTACCATTTCCAAAACTTCTTGATAATTTGCGCTGGCCTTTTGAAACCTTGCCCAGCTTCATGCTAACTGTTTGAAAAGAAAGCAATTGTAACGTAAGCAAGGGGCTGTCGGGAGCACAATAGCACTATTCACACTGCGGGTGTGGGTCTTGTCATACAACGGTCAGACGGTCAGACGGGCAGGGCAGGTGGGCAGGAAAGCAGGCAAACCCCCTGGCCCGCATACGGCTCCCGGCTTCTGCCGCGATCGCCGAATCACTTGCTGTGGCTGGGCGCGCACCCTGGCGCCCTTGGTCCCTCAAATTTGGGCGACGCATCTGTCGCCCCTCATGCCTTCAGCGTCTTTCCGTCCGTGCGCCCCGCCGCTTTACTTGCCGATACAGAAGCTGGAGAAGATTTCACCGAGCAGGTCATCGCTGCTGAACTGACCGCAAATCTCGCCCAACTGCTGCTGGCAGGCGCGCAAGTCTTCAGCGAGCAACTCTCCGGCGCCGCTGCCTTCCAGTTGTTGCCTGCCGTTGAGAAGGGCCTCGCGAGCCCGACTCAAGGCTTCAAGGTGGCGGCGGCGAGCGCTGAATTGCCCCGCTTCAACAGGTTGGTAACCTGCGCTTTGCTTGAGATGCTCCCGCAGCAGGTCGAGACCCTGCCGGGTTTTCGCAGAGAGGGTAATGCAGTGCAGCTCGTCGATGAGGTCCACTCCCGGGGGCGCGCCGCTGAGATCGCACTTGTTGTTCACCAAAGTAATCGGCGTTGCCGACGGCAGCCTGGCGCGCAGTTCCGCCAGGGCCGGATTTCGTGCAGGGGCCGGATTGGGCCGGCTTCCGTCCACCATCAGCAACACGTGATCGGCCGCTTCGATTTCAAGCCAGGCCCGGCGGATACCCTCCTGCTCCACCTCTCCCGAGGCCTCCCGGATACCGGCGGTATCGATAATGTGTAGCGGCATTCCGTCGAGTTGCACGGCTTGGCGAAGAACATCCCGGGTGGTGCCCGCCTGGGCGGTGACAATGGCCGAGTCCCGCCCGCTGAGAGCGTTCAACAGGCTCGACTTTCCGACATTGGGCTGCCCGGCGATGACCAGGCGCAAGCCTTCACTCAACAACTGGCCCTGCCGCGCCGCCACGGTTACCTGGTCGATTTGCGTCGTGATCTGTTGCAGGCGCGCAAGCACGCCACCTTCGGCCAGAAAATCGATTTCTTCTTCTGGAAAATCAATGGCCGCTTCCACGTAGGCGCGCAGTTCCGTTACCCGATTCATCAAACGCTCGATTTCATTCGCAAAGCGGCCCTGCAGGGAGCGGTTGGCACTGCGTGCGGCGTGCTCGGTGGTGCTGTTGATCAGGTCGGCGATGGCCTCCGCCTGGGTCAGGTCCAGCTTGTCGTTCAGAAAAGCCCGTTCGGAAAATTCACCGGGCCTGGCTTGTCGGGCGCCAAGTTCACAGCAGCGGCGCAGTAGCATGTCCATGCCCACCGGGCCGCCGTGGCCCTGCAGTTCCACCACATTTTCCCCGGTGAATGAGTCGGGGCCGGGGAAATACAGGGCGATACCGCTGTCGATGGCCTCGGCGCCATCCGGCGTATCATGGAAAGAACAAAAATGCGCGTGGCGCGGCTGCAAATCAATGCCGCAGACCTGCCTGGCGACAGCCAGGGCGGCGGGTCCGGACAATCTGACGATACCGATTCCGCCGCGCCCCGGTGGGGTGGCTACGGCGGCAATAGTATCGGTATCGAGTGAAGCAGGCGTAGCCATGAAGGTTCGCTTGCTAGCCGCCGGGCGCCATGCTCTTTTCTATGCGGCGGGTGATGACCCATTGCTGGGCGATGGAAAGCAGATTGTTGGCCACCCAGTAGAGTACCAGTCCGGCGGGGAACCAGAGGAAAAAGAAGGTGAAGATGATCGGTAACCACTGCATGATTCTGGCCTGCATCGGGTCCGGCGGTGGCGGGTTCAGTCTTTGCTGAAACCACATGCTGACGCCCATGATCAGGGGCAATATGAAGTAGGGGTCCATCACCGACAGGTCGGCAATCCAGCCATAGAATGGCGCCTGCCGCAGTTCCACGCTTTCCATGAGCACCCAGTACAGGGCGATGAAAACCGGCATTTGCACCAGGATGGGAAGACAGCCGCCCAGTGGGTTGATCTTTTCTTTCTTGTACAGCGCCATCATGGCCTGGGACTGTTTTTGCTTGTCCTCGGCGTAACGCTCCTTGATATCCACCATCTGCGGCTGCACCCGCCGCATGTTGGCCATGGACTTGTAGCTGGTGGCTGACAACTGGAAAAAGGCGGCTTTGATCAGCACCGTCAGTAGGATGATGGCCACGCCCCAGTTGCCGGCCAGCCCATGAATATTGATCAATAACCAGAACAGGGGTTGGGCCAGCCACCACAACCAGCCGTAATCCACACTCAAATCCAGATAGGGAGAAATTTCCTTCAGGCGGTACTGATCCTTCGGGCCGGCATAAAATCCGGCCCGCGCCACGCCGCTCTGGCCGGGGTCGACCACCAGGGCCGGGCTGGTGAAACCACCGATGTAGTAACCGGAAGCAGTCATCCTGGTGCTGTAGTTATGCGATTGCCGGGCATCCGGTATCCAGGCGCTCAGGAAGTAGTGCTGAATCATGGCTATCCAGCCACCGGGCAATTGCTTGCGGAAGGGTTCTTCCTCCATCTCGTCAAAGTCGAACTTGGTGAAGCGCTCGTCGGGCTGGGTAATTGCGGCGCCGAGGAATGGCACCACGCCGATACCGCCGGAGGAACTGGCCGAGGGGTCGTCGGAGCCATCGCGCTTGAGTTGACCAAACAAATTTGCCTGCCAGCGCTGATCGCTGCGGTTATCGACCAGATATTCGACGTCGATCAGGTAGTCTCCCGGGCGAAAGGTATAGCGTTTGGTGATCTCCACTTCACCCGGACCCTGGTAGAGGAGGTCTACCTGAAGCTTTTCCGCGCCCTCATACAATTGATAACTGTCGAGGCCGGAAACAAACACGGCCCGGCCGTTAGTGTCTATTCCGTCGCGGCCCACCAGCCCGCTTTGGGCGACATAATAGCGCTGTGGGTCCCGCTGCAAGAGTAGAAAGGGACGCTCCGGGGTATCCAGCTGCTGGTGATACTCAAGCAGAGCCAGACCGACAATATCGCCACCATCCGGATCAATTCGAACCTGCAACACGTCGGTAGTGACACGGATCAGCGACTCGTCGAGGGCCGGCGCCGGCAGCGCCACAGCGGCCTCTTCCACCTGCGGCAGATCTTCGTTGGCTGGCTCCGGAGTGGAGGGAAGGTCAGCATGAGTTGACCTGGGGGCGGC
Organism: Halieaceae bacterium; assembly: GCA_026710905.1. GTDB lineage: Bacteria > Pseudomonadota > Gammaproteobacteria > Pseudomonadales > Halieaceae > JAPOQD01. The sequence continues at coordinate 31,241 of JAPOQD010000118.1, read as the reverse complement.
CGGCAGATCCACATCGATTGACGCCGGTGCGGCCGGCAGTTCGCCGGTGTCCGCTAAATCCGGACTGGTAGCCGGGCCGTTGGCCAGCGTGCCGTAGGTTTCCTGTAGCCGTTTTTGTTCCGAAAATTCGACCCATCGGGTCAGCAACAGGAAGGTCAACGCGGCGATCGCGCCGATCAATACAATTCTCTGTAGATTCATGAGGTCTTGTCAGTTGTTGTGAGTGCCGGGCACCGGGTCAACGCCGCCGGCATGCCAGGGGTGGCATTTCGATAGCCGGCGCAGCGCCAGGGCGCAGCCCTTGAGCACCCCGTGTTCGGCGACAGCCTGTTCTGCATACTGGGAACAGGAGGGCTGAAAGCGGCAGTTGTGCCCCAGTAGCGGACTTGCCAGGTATCGGTAACCGCGAAGGAGGGTGATGATCAGAGTGCGCATGATTTGTTGGTTAGTGCCTGCCATTGTTGGCGCAATATAGCGGAAAGCCTCCGGTTGTCCATACGGTCCAATCCAGGACGGGCCAACACTATGACATCCAGACAAGGCTGTGATGTCGGGCGGCTGCGAATCATTTCACGGGCAATCCGCTTGATGCGATTTCTATGCACCGCTCTGCGCACATGTTTTTTTGCCACAATCAGCCCGAGACGATGAGTTTTGCGGTGATTACAACGAGCCAACAGGAGCAGGTTCCGGTGCTGCACCTTGGCGTCAACCTGCCCAAACACATCCTGGTAATCCTCTGCTGTCAGTAGGCGTAACTCTTTGCCGAATTTGAAAACTTTCATGCCAACACCCTGCACCAGGAAATGATCAAACCACCCGAGGCCGGTCCGGGGACGCGGCGCTGGCTGGCCTGTGCAGCGCTGGGCGCCGGAGCCGGGTCAGGCGGACAGACGCTTGCGGCCCTTGGCGCGGCGGCGATTGATCAACAGCCGGCCGTTTTTGGTTGCCATTCGAGAGCGAAAACCATGGTTGCGCTTTCGCTTCAGAACACTGGGTTGAAAGGTTCTTTTCATGTCTGCCAATCCGGAAAATGTCGTTGCGGGTGGGGATTTCGCCCACCCCTGTAAAATCGGGCGTGTAGTCTAAGGAAACTGCCGGCTAAACACAACGTGAAGACTTGCCCGCACTTTGCACCAGGTTTCTGCTGCGGCTACGGAATTCCTCGCCGTGGCGCCCTCGCGACGGGCGCCCAAGCCCCCACATATGGTCAAGACGTCTTAACCCGCAAAGTCTCCAAGCCGGACGATATTCGAATTGTGCGACGCTGCGGACAATTCGGGCTAAAATGGCCGCCCGACAAACTACCGGCAAATCCACCAATGACGTTTTCCTCCGTATATCTTGCCCTTTCCATTATCAATTTGGTTTTTGTGTTGAGCGCGCTGATCAAGGCGCGCCGGCTCAGCTATCTGGTGGTGTTCTATTTTGCTGCGTCCTGGTTGACCGGAGAACTGGCCTTTGTTTTCCTCAGCCTGCAAATCGCTCTCACCCTGTTGTTCGCTCTCGGCGGTGGCCTGGCCGGCGGCGCAGGGCAACTGGGCCTGGGCCTCTTTGCACTGTCCTGGCTGGGGCTGCTGTATTTGCACTGTAAGTCGATGGATACGGCCACGGTGCTGGAGGCGGCCTTGCAAGAGGGCCTGGGAGAGGATTACCGCAGCGAAATTCCACCATCCCGGCAACAGGTGCTACGGGCCGGAATCGTTTCCGCCGAGTGGCTGCGGCCGTTTTCGATGAAGCGGCCCGGGGTCAGCCTGCACCGCAACTTGTCATATGCCGGGGATGGGGAGGATTTCGGTGAGCGCAATCTGCTGGATGTCTACCAGCCGCAAACCCCGCGCGAGGGGGGCTTCCCGATCCTGTTGCAGGTTCACGGCGGCGGCTGGGTGATCGGTAACAAGGAGCAGCAGGCCCTGCCGTTGATGTATCACCTGGCCCAGCGGGGTTGGCTCTGTGTCGCCTGCAATTATCGGCTGAGCCCAAAGCACACCTTTCCCGCCCATATCATCGATGTAAAGAGAGCCATCGCCTGGGTACGCGAGCACGCCGCCGAGTACGGCGGCGACCCCTCTTTCCTGGCGATTACCGGGGGTTCCGCCGGTGGCCACCTGTCCGCGTTGGCGGCGCTGACGCCCAACAAGCCCGACTGGCAGCCCGGCTTCGAAGATGCAGATACCAGCATTTCCGCAGCAGTGCCCTTTTATGGGGTGTATGACTTCCTGGACCGTGACCAGGTGCGGGGCAAAATGTCCATGGAATCGACGCTGGAGAAATACGTTTTCCAGAACAGCAGGGAAGAGGGCTATGAGGCCCGTGACGACGGTTCCCCCTTGTCACACGCCGGCGATGGAGCGCCGCCGGCCTTTGTGGTTCAAGGCACCCATGACTCGCTGGTGTGGGTGGAGGAAGCGCGCATCTTTGTGGAGCGGCTGCGCTCGGAATCCGGCAATGCGGTGGTCTATGGCGAACTGCCATACGCCCAGCATGCCTTTGACGTGTTCCATTCGGTGCGTACGGATTACACAGTAAATGCTGTCACCGAGTTCCTGGAATGGTGCCACGCCCGCCGGGCCACCTGAAACCGGTTGAACGCTGGCGCCATATCCTGACTTAAGCCGCAGGCTCAAGTTTCAGATTTCGCACAATGCTGCGGCTGGGGCCCGGTTGGTTCATGGTATAAAAGTGTAGCCCTGGGCAGCCCTGCTCCAACAGTGTCCGGGCCAGCCGGGTTACAACCTCAATACCGAATCCCCGCAGGCTGTCCGTGTCCGCGCCAAAATCTTCCAGGCGCCGGCAAATCCAACGCGGTATTTCAGCACCGCAGAAGCGGGAAAAGCGGGCCAATTGCGTGTAGTTGGTGATCGGCATGATGCCCGCGTAGATGGGCTTGGTGATCCCCGCCGCGGCGCACTGCTCGATGAAATGGAAATAGGCATCGGCGTTGTAGAAATACTGGGTAATGGCGAAGTCGGCTCCGGCATCCAGTTTGGCTTTCAAGAAGTGCACATCGCTGCTGTAGTCCCTGGCCTGCGGGTGGACCTCTGGGTAGGCCGCCACCGCAATCCGGAAATGCGCTCCGTGGCGTTCTCGGGCAAATTCCACCAGCTTGACTGCGTGCGCCAGGCCGGAGCCCCCGGTGCCCGAGGGGCTGTCTCCGCGCAGCGCCACCAGGCGCTTGATGCCCTGCTCCTGGTAGGCATCCAGCAGGGCGCCTACGGTTGCCGCATCATCGGCGCCGAAGCTGAGATGGGGCGCAACCTCAACACCGGCTCGGTGGATAGCCGAGACAATACCAAAGGTCGCCTCACGGGTGGAGCCGCCGGCGCCGTAAGTACAGGAGACAAACTCCGGCCCGAGGGTCTGTAAAGCCGGGAGCGTCTCCCGCAGCAGCCGCTCCCGGCCCGCCTCTGTCGCCGGGGGAAAAAACTCAAAGCTAAGCTGAGGTCTGGCAGCCTGTCGGGCTTGGGCGTCCGTAGCGAGGGAAAGAGCGTTTTGAGTCATTTTTTTCTGCAATTCTGAGGAGAATAGTGGTTCGTGTGACGGCTGCTAGTCAGCATATTTCACCAAGCTTCTGCTGCGGCCACGGTAGAACAGTTCCAAGTCCGACAGGCCGCTAGTATTTGTAGCTGTCGGGCTTGAAGGGGCCGGCCACAGGCACATTGATGTAGCTGGCCTGGGTTTCGGTCAGGCGGGTAAGCACACCGCCAAAGCCGCTGACCATGTGCCCGGCCACCTCTTCGTCCAGCAATTTCGGCAGTACTTCCACCCTGACGGCGGCGGGTTTCGAGGCCGCAGGCAAGTCGGCGAACTTTTCTTGAAACAGGTAGATCTGGGCCAATACCTGGTTGGCGAAGGAACCGTCCATGACGCGAGAGGGATGGCCGGTGGCGTTGCCAAGATTAACCAGCCGGCCCTCGGATAACAGGATCAGGTGATCATTGCCGCCGCCCTGGCGATACACCTTGTGCACCTGTGGCTTGATCTCTTCCCAGGTCCAGTTTTCGCGCATCCAGGCAGTGTCGATTTCATTGTCGAAGTGGCCGATATTACAGACCAGGGCGCCGCACTTCAGGGCCTGGAGTACCTGCCTGTCACACACCATGTAATTACCGGTGGCGGTGACCAGCACGTCGGTACTGGCCAGCAGTTCGTTATTGGCCCCATCTTCAACGCGGCCATTGCGATAGGCCGAAACCACTTCAAAACCATCCATGCAAGCCTGCATGGCGCAAATCGGGTCGATCTCGGCAATCCTTACAATCATGCCTTCCTGGCGCAGCGACTGGGCCGAACCCTTGCCCACATCGCCGTATCCGATCACCAGGGCTTTCTTGCCGGCCAGCAGGTGGTCGGTAGCGCGCTTTATGGCGTCGTTGAGACCGTGGCGGCAGCCGTACTTGTTGTCGTTCTTGGACTTGGTGACCGAGTCGTTGACATTGACGACGGGAACCCCGAGGGTGCCTTTCTCCAGCATTTCCTGCAAGCGGTGCACGCCGGTAGTGGTTTCTTCCGAGATCCCGTGGATTTTCTCCAGCATGGCCGGATAGCGTTGGTGCAGCATGGCGGTCAAGTCGCCGCCGTCATCCAGCACCATGTTGCAGTCCCAGGGTTTGCCGTCCTTGAGTATGGTCTGTTCGATACACCAGTCGTACTCGGTTTCGGTTTCCCCCTTCCAGGCGTATACCGGCACACCTGCCTCGGCCATGGCCGCCGCCGCATGGTCCTGGGTGGAGAAAATATTGCACGAGGACCAGCGCACCTCCGCGCCCAACTCCCGCAGGGTTTCGATCAGTACGGCGGTCTGAATGGTCATGTGGATACAGCCAATGATGTTGGCGCCTCGCAGCGGTTGACTGGCCCGGTATTTCTCACGCATGGCTATCAGAGCCGGCATTTCGGACTCGGCGATGCGGATTTCCCGGCGGCCCCAGGCGGCCAGGGAAATGTCGGCTACCTTGTAATCGGGGCTGGGGTCCAGTTTTGTCACGGTACTCATAGTGCTTTCCTCAGGGCCTCGGCCCGGTCAGTGTGCTCCCAGCTAAAGTCCGCATCACTACGGCCGAAGTGGCCGTAGGCAGCGGTTTTGCGATAAATCGGGCGTTTCAGACGCAACATTTCGATCAGGCCTTTTGGCCGCAGCTCGAAATGTTCACGCACCAGGCCTTCGATCTGTTCATCGGTGAGCTTGCCGGTTCCGAAGGTATTTACGGAAATCGAGGTGGGTTCGGCGACGCCGATGGCGTAGGAGACCTGGATTTCGCAGCGGTCGGCAAGCCCGGCTGCAACGATGTTCTTGGCGGCGTATCGGGCGGCGTAGGCGGCCGAGCGGTCAACCTTGGAGGGGTCCTTGCCGGAAAACGCGCCGCCGCCGTGCCGCGCAGCGCCGCCATAGGTATCCACTATTATCTTGCGGCCGGTAAGACCGCAGTCTCCAACCGGGCCACCAATGACGAACCGGCCCGTGGGATTGATGTGATACCGGGTTTGTGCATGCAGCCATTTCTCGGGCAATACCTCGGCGATGATATGTTCCATCACCGCGGCGTGGATCTCCTTCTGGCTGACCGCCTCGTCGTGTTGGGTGGAGAGCACCACGGCATCTATTGCTATCGGCTTGCCGTTGGCGTAACGCAAGGTTATCTGGCTTTTGGCATCGGGGCGCAACCAGGGTAATACCCCGGCCTTGCGCAATTGCGCCTGGCGTTCCACCAGCCGGTGGGCATAATAGATGGGGGCCGGCATGAGGAACTCGGTTTCGTTGGTGGCGTAACCGAACATCAGCCCCTGGTTGCCGGCGCCCTGCTCCTTGTTTTCGGCTTCATCCACACCCATGGCGATGTCGCCGGCTTGTTTGCCGATGGCATTCAGAACCGCACAGGAGGCGCCGTCAAAGCCTACCGCGGAACTGTTGTAGCCAATGTCGATGATCACCTTGCGGACCACTTCCTCCAGATCCACATAGGTATGGGTGGTCACTTCCCCGGCAATCACCACCAGGCCGGTTTTTACCAGGGTTTCCACCGCCACGCGGGCATCCCGGTCGTCCTGGAGGATCGCGTCGAGTATGGCGTCGGATATCTGGTCGGCCATCTTGTCGGGATGGCCCTCGGAAACGGATTCCGAGGTAAAGCTGGTGTACTCACTCATGATTCGCTGATCCTTTGCTGTAAAAAATCATTGGTGGCCAAACAGCCGCACCTGTATCTGGAAACCGTTGCGCTGCGCCAGGTAGACAGCGGCGACTTCAGTCAGACCTGCGGCCTGGGCCCAGGCCTGCAGGTCCGCGGGTTCGAAGCCCAGCCACAGGTCGCCGCAGGATTCCCGCGCCCAGACCTGGTGGTGATGGCCAAGTTCGGTAATCAGCAGGCGTCCGCCGACGGCCAGGCAGGCGGCCAGGTCGCGAAACATTGCGGCCGGGGAGGCGGTGTGATGCAAAACCATGTTGACCACGATACAGTCCGCGGCCAACTCGGCGAGGCGGGGGTGCCCGGGATCTCCCAGAACGAATTCGATGTTTTCCAGCCGTTGCCGTGCGGCCAGCGCCCTTGCGTTGGCAAGCATCTCGGCGGAACTGTCCAGGGCTACCACTCGCGCAAAGGCAGGAGACAATTCCGCCAGAAACCGTCCGTCGCCTGGGCCGACCTCCAGGGCCAGGCGGCGCTGGCCGATAGCGGCATCCCGCAGCAGGCCCGCCACGGTATCCGCATACTGTTCATAGCTGGCGATCAGATCCTGTTGGCGGCGGAACTTGTCCGCATTCTGGCGAAAAAATTGCTCGGATAAGCGCACCCGGCCGCGCTGCAACTCGGCCAGCCCGGTCTCCACGGTCGGCGTCAGTTCCAGTTGGTCCACGGTTTCGAACAGATTTTTCTGCAGCGCCGCCAGACCCGCGGCCTGACCCAGCGGGGCGCGGCGGTAGTAGATGGTATTCCCCTCCCGCCGGCTGGAAATCAACCCGGCGCCGTGTAGTACCTTGAGGTGGTGGCTGAGCGCCGGCTGGCGCATGCCAAACAGGGAGCACAGCTCGAGCACGCCAAAGGAATCCTGGCGCAATACCCGCAGAATCTGCAGGCGCCGGCTATCGCCGCTGGCCTTGCACAGGGCGGCGAGTTGCTCGACAGCAAAATCGGTGCTGCCGGCCGGCTGCTGGAAGACGGGTGAAAGGGCTGACATAACTGACAAGTCTAACAAGCACGACAAACTATATCAAAATTTTTTGATATAGTTTGTTCAAGCCAAAGACGATAGGTACCCATTCGGTATTCAAGTGATGATTTGAGGCTTGGCGCTCCAAGCTCCCCACCCCGGCCCCGGCACAGTCCATCTGGACGGGAGTGTGGGGCTGGTTTTATCGCGACTAGCGCCATGGACGGACGCGGGATGGGCCATGGATGGCCCCCGGAGCGAGAAAACCAGCCCCATGCTCCCGTCCCTGGCACAGTCTTTCACCTCTCGCCCGAACGGTTACAGTTAATAAGTATGGTGTCCCCACATCTTCAAGAAAGTGGGTGTCCTTTTTCTCCTTTCTTTTTCTCCTTTTCCCCGTTTGAAATACCGCTGAGTGATTCGGATTGCCGTTGCCGGCTGCTTACGCGAAAATACGACCCTTTTGTTGAACGCCCCAGGAGTTGGAATGCCGACCCGAATTGAACTGGCGAACGCCATCAGAGCCTTGAGCATGGATGCGGTACAGCAGGCCAACAGCGGCCACCCAGGGGCGCCGATGGGCATGGCCGATATCGCCGAAGTGTTGTGGAACGATTATCTGAAACACAACCCCGGCAACCCCGATTGGCCGGACCGGGACCGCTTTGTCCTGTCGAACGGGCACGGCTCCATGTTGCTCTACTCCCTTCTGCATCTGAGTGGTTATGAGTTGCCAATCGAGGAACTGAAGAACTTCCGCCAACTGCATAGCAAAACACCCGGCCACCCGGAATACGGCGTTACCCCGGGGGTGGAAACCACCACTGGCCCGCTGGGGCAGGGCTTGGGCAATGCGGTGGGAATGGCCCTTGCGGAAAAAGTACTGGCCGCCCAGTTCAATCGCTCTGGCCACCAGGTGGTAAACCATTACACCTACGTGTTTGTGGGCGATGGCTGTCTGATGGAGGGAATTTCTCACGAGGTTTGCTCCCTGGCGGGCACACTGGGCTTGGGAAAACTGATATGTTTTTATGACGACAACGGGATATCCATCGACGGGGAGGTCACCGGCTGGTTCAGCGACGACACCCCGGCCCGCTTCACCGCCTATGGTTGGCAGGTAATTTCCGGAGTGGACGGGCATGACACGGCGGTGGTAGCCGGGGCCATCGAACAAGCCAGGGCGGAGTCCGGGCGGCCGACGCTGATCTGTTGTAAAACCATCATTGGCAAGGGGGCCCCCAACAAACAGGGCACGGCAGCGGTACACGGCGCCGCGCTGGGCGCGGACGAGGTAAGCGCCGCCCGCCAGGCCATTGGCTGGCCCCATCCCCCCTTTGAAGTACCCGATGAACTCTACCGGGCCTGGAACCATCAAGTACCGGGCGAGGCGCAGCAGCAGGAATGGGAGGCGCGCATGCAGGCCTACGAGCGCGAGTGGCCGCGGCAAGCCTCGGAGCTGCGGCGGCGCCTGGCGGGTGAGCTGCCCGCGGATTTCAGTGAGCGGGCGCTGGCCTACATCCACCAGTGCCAGCAACAGGGCGGCGCCATGGCCAGCCGCAAGGCTTCCCTGAACTGCCTCAATGCCTACGGACCCATACTCCCGGAAATCCTGGGTGGTTCGGCGGACCTGACCGGCTCCAATCTGACGCTTTGGGACGACAGCAGGGCGCTTGGCTCCGAAGATGCCGACGGGAATTACATCTACTACGGCGTTCGCGAGTTCGGTATGTCGGCAATTACCAACGGCATTGTCCGGCACGGCGGCTTCAAGGCTTACGCTGCCACTTTCCTGACTTTCATGGAGTATGCCCGCAACGCGGTGCGCATGGCCGCCCTGATGCGGCAGCCCAGCATCTTCGTGTACACCCACGATTCCATTGGCCTGGGTGAGGACGGGCCCACCCACCAACCGGTTGAGCAGTTGGCCAACCTGCGCAATACACCAAATTTGCTGACCTGGCGGCCCTGTGATGCAGTGGAATCCGCCGTGGCCTGGAAGCTCGCCATTGAGCGCGGTGATGGTCCCAGCGCCCTGGTGTTCTCGCGCCAGAGCTTGCCTCATCAGCAGCGCAGCCCTGCCCAGGTGGCCGATATCGAACGCGGCGCCTATGTCCTGCGGGAGGGTGATGGTCGAGTGGACGCGATCATTATCGCTACAGGCTCGGAAGTCGCCCTGGCCATGGAGGCAGCGGAGCAATTGGCGCAAGAAGACCAACAGGTGCGGGTGGTTTCCATGCCCTGCACGGAGGCATTTTGCGCCCAGGACTCCGCCTATCGTGAACAGGTCTTGCCCGCGGCGGTATCGGCGCGAGTTGCTGTGGAAGCAGGCATTGCCGACTACTGGCGCCAGTTCGTCGGCCTGGAAGGACGGGTCCTGGGGATGAAAGGGTTTGGTGAATCTGCGCCGGCCGGTGAACTGTTTCAGCACTTCGGCTTCACAGCCCAGGCGCTGGCGGACTTGGTGCGGGAACTGATTTAGCTCGGATATGGCGGGTCGCGCATGCGCGACCCCTGCATGAGGGGGCACACCCGGCTGCGAATACCGGTGATATATGCGAGCGAATGAGGGAGGTATGCGGCGATGATCCGGCTTGCGATCAACGGCTACGGACGTATTGGCCGCAACGTACTGCGGGCTCTCTACGAAGGGCAGCGCCGGAATCGTCTGCAAGTGGCCGCCATCAATGAGCTGGCGGACGCCCGCATCGCCGCTCACTTGACCCGCTACGATTCCACCCACGGGCGTTTTCCCTTCGAAGTGGGGCTGAAGGAGGGCTGCCTCGTGGTCGCCGGCGACTCCATACGCTTGCTGCGGCAAGCGCGGGTCGCCGATCTCGACTGGCGGGATATCGGCATCGATGTGGTGCTGGAGTGCACTGGGGTGTTGGCCAGCCGCGACAGCGCTGAATTGCACCTGCTCCAGGGCGCCGCGCGGGTAGTGTTTTCCCAACCTGCCCGAGCGGAAGATGTGGACGCGACCATAGTCTATGGCGTCAATCACCGGCAACTGACGCCCCGGCAAAGGATTATTTCCGCAGCTTCCTGCACGACCAATGGTATTGTGCCGGTGATCAAGGTGCTGGACGATGCATTCGGGATCGTCAGTGGAACCGTTACCACCATCCATTCGGCCATGAATGACCAGCCGGTGCTGGATGCCTACCATCATACCGACTTGCGCAAGACCAGGGCGGCGGGGCAATCCATTATTCCCGTGGACACGGCCCTGGCGCTGGGTATAGAACGCATCCTGCCGGATCAGGCCGGGCGCTTTTCCGCCCAGGCCCTGCGCGTCCCCACCCTGGATGTATCGGCGATGGACCTCACAGTGATCGTCAAACAAACCGTAACGGTCGCCGAGGTCAATTGCGCCCTGGCTGAGGGCGCCCGCCGTTTACCCGGGGATATTCTGGGTTATACGGAGGAACCGCTGGCCTCCTGTGATTTCATTCATGACTCCCACTCGAGTATTGTGGATGCCGGGCAGACCAGGGTTAGTGGCGGAAGCCTGGTCAAGGTGCTGATCTGGTTCGATAACGAATGGGGATACGCCAACCGCATGTTGGACACCGTCGAATATTGGTGTGGGCTGGGTTGAGCAGTTGCTGGGCGCCGGAGAGGAAGATGTCTGCTGATTTCGTGCTGATGAGCCAATTGGATTTGAAGGCGCGGCGGGTGCTGATTCGCGAGGATCTCAATGTGCCGCTAAGTGCGGGCAAGGTGACCAGCGACACCCGTATTCGTGCAGCCCTGCCGGCGATTCTGGCGGCGTTGGACCAGGGCGCGGCGGTGTTGTTGATGTCCCACCTGGGCCGCCCGGCAGAGGGGCGGGTGGACCCGGAGTTGTCCCTGGCGCCGGTCGCCGAACGGCTGTCGCAACTGCTGAAGCTGCCGGTGCCGTTGTTGACGGACTGGTGCAACGGTGTGGCGCTGGCGGCGGGTCAGGTGGCGCTGTTGGAGAACGTGCGCTTCAATTCCGGAGAAAAAGCTGACGATGAGGCGCTGGCCCGCGCCTACGCCGGCCTCTGCGACGTGTTTGTCATGGATGCTTTTGGCACCGCCCACCGGGCTCAGGCCTCCACCCACGGGGTGGCGAAATTTGCACCCCTCGCCTGCGCCGGGCCACTGTTGGCGGCGGAACTGGAAGCGTTGCGGAGCGCCCTGTCCGCGCCTCGCCGGCCACTGCTGGCGATCGTTGGCGGGGCCAAGGTGTCCACCAAGTTGACGGTGTTGGAAAATCTGGCCGAACGGGTCGATCAGTTGATCGTGGGCGGCGGTATCGCCAATACGTTTCTTGCAGCCAGCGGCCATCCCGTGGGCAAGTCCCTGCATGAGCCGGAGCTGATTCCAGCGGCCAGGGCGCTGCAGGAGAAAACCGAAATTCTCATTCCCAGCGATGTGGTAACCGGGCAAGATCTGACTGTGGAAGCTCGGGCGGAGCGGAGAGCCGCCGCAGAGGTCGGCAATGAGGAGATGATCCTCGATCTGGGCCCGGAATCCCTGCGGGCAATTGGGGAGTTAGTAGCCGCTGCGGGCACTATTCTATGGAACGGCCCGCTGGGCGTATTCGAGTTCGACCAGTTCGCGGCCGGCACACAGGCGCTGAGCCGGGCAATCGCCGCCAGTGACGCGTTTTCCCTGGCCGGAGGTGGCGATACGTTGGCGGCGATTGACAAATTTGGAATTGCGGATAAGGTTTCCTACATATCCACCGGTGGCGGAGCTTTCCTGGAGTACGTTGAGGGCAGGACCTTGCCTGCCCTGGCGGTACTCAGGGAGCGCGCTCCCTTATGAACGATCAACAGGATTGGCGCCAGGGGGGAAAACATGGCTTTGATCAGTATGAGGCAACTGCTTGACCACGCCGCGGAGCACGGTTACGGGGTGCCCGCTTTCAATGTGAACAACCTGGAGCAGACCCGCGCCATCATGGAGGCCGCGGCCGAGACCAACAGTCCGGTGATCATGCAGGCCAGCGCCGGCGCCCGCAAATACGCCGGCGCCCCCTTTCTGCGCCACATGATCGCGGCGGCGGTGGAAGAGTTTCCCCATATCCCGGTGGTCATGCACCAGGACCACGGTGTCAGCCCTTCGGTGTGCCAGCGCTCCATCCAACTGGGCTTTACTTCGGTGATGATGGACGGTTCTCTGGGGGAAGACGGCAAAACGCCCATGGACTATGACTACAACGCCGAGGTGACCCGGCGGGCGGTAGAGATGGCTCACGCCTGCGGCGTTTCCGTGGAGGGGGAGCTGGGTTGCCTCGGCTCACTGGAAACCGGGGAAGCAGGAGAGGAGGATGGTATCGGCGCCGAGGGCAAGTTGAGCCACGAGCAATTACTCACCGATGTCGAGGAGGCCGCCAGCTTTGTGGCGGATACGGATGTGGATGCCCTGGCCATTGCCTGCGGCACCAGCCACGGCGCCTACAAGTTCAGCCGCCCGCCCACCGGCGATATTCTGGCCATGGACCGAATCCGTGACATTCATGCGCGCATACCCAATACCCACCTGGTGATGCACGGCTCTTCTTCGGTGCCCCAGGAGTGGCTGGAGGTGATTAACGAATTTGGCGGCGAAATACCCGAGACGTATGGAGTGCCGCTGGAACAGATTCGGGAGGGTATCGACCACGGGGTTCGCAAGGTCAATATCGATACGGATTTGCGGCTGGCTTCCACCGGGGCCATCCGCCGGTTCCTGGCCCGGAACCCGGCGGAATTTGACCCGCGTAAATTTTTGCAGCAAACCATCAGCGCCATGAAGGAAATTTGTGTTGCCCGCTATGAAGCATTTGGAACCGCTGGCCAGGCGGATCGCATCAGCGCCATTTCCCTGGAGGCAATGACACGGCGCTACGCGGCTGGCGAACTGCAGCAGGTTGTGGCGTAGAGCGCTGGCCCCGGCGGGACAACGGTGGCTGAGAAGCGCAGCTCCACGCTTACCAGGGACGCATGTCCGGCATGTTGAAAGCCGCCCTGGACGACGCTGCGCTGGAACGGTTGCGGCAAGGCCTAAGCAGGGCCGGCCTGACCATACAGCGCTGCGGGAACTTATCCCTGGGCGCGCCGCCTCGGGCAGCAGCCTGGGTGCTGGTGGCTCAGCGTGCTGGGGAACCGTCGGTGGACAGGTGAGTCACGACACGCGGGTGGCATCCCCCGGAGGGGATGTCACCCGCGTGCTACGTGAAGCAATGGTTCAGAACCGGAAGTTGAAATCAACACCCCAGGTACGTGGCGGCGCTGCGCTGTATTGATCGCCGATACCGAAACAGCCGGGTCCGGTGCAGGATGCCTGTGCGACCGAGAACATCGAATATTCCTCGTCGGTGAGGTTGCGGCCCCATAAAGTGATGCCCCAGTGTTCATCCGCGGATTCCCAGAACACGGTTCCGTTAAGCAAGCCGTAGGCTGATTCCTTGAGTCGGTTATCAATTTCCCAGTAGAAATCATCCGTCCAGAAATAATCCAGGCTTACACCGATAGCCCCGAATTGGACGGGTTTTCTATATACCATACCGAGATTAACGGTGGACTCCGGCGTGCGCACCAGGTTGTTGCCCTCGGGCGAACAAGGCGGAGCCTGGACCGTATGGCCATCGGGTAGACGAATGGAACAATTGTTACCCACAACGAACTCAGTATATTCAGAGTCAATCAATGAGGTAGAGAAACGCAGTGTCAATTCCTCGGAGACACTGGCTTCCAGGTCCAGTTCAAAGCCTGAGATTTCAGCTTCACCGGCATTGAGCAGGTCGGTCGATGGGCCGCGTGAAACCACAACCTGCAGGTCCTTGTAGTCGTAGTAGTAGGTGGCGGCGTTGAGGCGTAGCCGGTTATCCATCCACTGGCTCTTTATTCCAACTTCAAAGGCATTTACCGATTCCGGTTCGACCGGGACACCGGATACACCGACGGTGTTGAAAGAACCGCTGCGGAAACCATGGTTATAGGACGCGTACAACATCACATCTTCCGAAACGTCGAATTCCCCCGCCACCTTGTAGGTAAATTCCTCCCATGACTCGTCAAAATCAAAGGGGATGACTGTAAGAGCGGGGGCGCCAAGGCCCAGGATATCCGGGAATACAGTGAAAATTCGCTGTTCCCCGCCTATTGCCTTCTCTTCCTCGGTGTAGCGGACCCCTGCATTCAGGCGGATGGAGTCTGTAATCTCCCAGGTTCCTTCGGCAAATGCGGCGATGGACTCGGTTGTGATCGGATTGACGAACTGCACGTAGGCGCCCGGGATGGGAATAACGCCCGCGCCTTCAACCTGTAGTCCTCTCGGGCCTGCGTAACCGGATTCGTCGTCCAGATAGAACGCACCGACAATCCAGGAAAAAAGGCTCTCGGAACGGGAGAGTAGTTGAATTTCCTGGGTGAAGGTCTCTGTATTGTTGTATTCCTGCCGCGCTTCCACATTCGAAGTGGGAAGGCCGTCATTGTCGAAAATATTATATTGCTCGATTTCCCTATAGGAGCTAATGCTGACCAAGTCGGCCCAGCCAAACTGATGCTGAATTTTCAGCATGGCGCCCTGGTTTTCAATGTAGCCATCGGTTTCGCCATCTGCCGGGAAATTCATATTGACGTCCCTGAAACCGCCCATATTCACACTGCCGTCGGCACCAACCGAGCCGGGCATCAAGGTCCGGTTATCGCCCAGTCCGGTATCGTGTTGCTGGTAATCCGCGGTCCACGTCAAAGTCGTTTCGTCACTTGCTTGCCAGATCCACTTGGTGCGAAAACCCTCGTCCGCGTCGCCTGCAATTTCTCGTCCGCTAAACAGGTTATTGCCGTAACCCTCGCCCTGGTCGGCGTAATTCAAGGCGATATCCGCCGAGAGAGTGTCGGTTAACCCCCCGCCGACATAGAGTTGCGCCGTGACGGTGTCATAATCGCCGAAACCGACTTTGCCGAAAATTTGGGTTTCCTGGCCGGGGTCACGGGTGATGATATGGATCAGTCCGCCGGTCGAGTTTCGCCCGAACAGCGTACCTTGAGGGCCTTTCAACACTTCGACGCGGTCGATGCTGTTGAACGACATGGCGCCGGCATGAACGCTCGACATATATACACCGTCGATATAAACAGACACGCTGGCTTCCTGCCCGCCAGAAGTGTCCTGGGCGCCGACGCCGCGAATATAGGGAATCCAGGCATTCGAGCGGCCATTCATGTTCAGGCCTGGTGTGACAATGCCAAGGTCGCGGACACCTTCAACACGCGCCAGCTTCAGTCTATCGGCGGAAAGGGCCGTGATGCTGATCGGAACAGTTTGCACCGTTTCGTCACGTCGAGTTGCTGTAACTATGATCTCCTCGAGCTGCGACTGCGCCCACCCGGTATCCGGGATCATGACGATTGCCACGGCTGCGGCAAGTGTTTTAAAGTGGTTGGATATATTCATGCTCTTTCCCCTGATTAGAATTAGAGTCTTGGTGGTTTTGCGTTGCGGACACCTCGTGGCTGAGCTTGTTACTCTTGTAGCCTTTGTAGCCCGCACACCAGACTCAGTGGGCTCGGTGAAACACCGAGTTGCCGTTTGAGCAGGCACAGTAACGGTAGTAGCATAATTCGTTAGTTTTGTCTAGCGCTCGTTATGGAGAGTTGGCAATATTGCTACTCATTTCTGGAATGGAATAGACTGAGCGGCCCTGTGCAGGTATCGGCAGCGGTAGGGTTTATGAGGGATGGTCAGTAATGAACACTATCTGCGATCAGCCTGGACCCATGAAATGGATCTGCGGCCATTCTGTGACAAGCCGTGGTGGAATGGCTAAGCTGAATATTGCACCCTCCGGGCACATGGCGCCAGTAGTTGTCGCGATGCCGTGACCGACCGGCAGCAAGTTACCTGGGAACTCCTCCTGCAAGCCCACCGCCGTTACGGCGCCGGTGACCTGGCGGCAGCCGAAAAGTTGTACCTGCAAGTACTGGAGCACCAGCCGGGCAACCGCGATGCGCTACAGAACCTGATTGCCGTTGCCTTCAAAAACCAGGATTTCGCCGCCGCCGAAAACCGCTTTCGGCAATTGGTGGCGGCCTTTCCCGGCGAGCTGAAGTATGCCGAACAGTATGCCGAGTTGCTGTTTGGGCGGGGCAAGATCGAACTGGCGGAGCAGGTCTACCTGCAATTGCTCAGCCGCAACCCCCAGGCAAACGGCTGCCGCTATAACTTCGCCCGCCTGCTAAAACAGGCCGGGCAACCGGAGGCGGCGCTGAGCCAGTACCAAGTTGCCCTGGACAACGGTATTTCCGGCGCTGAGGAGGTCCTTGCCAACATGGGGGTGATCCATGGCGAGCTCGGACGGGAGCGCGAGGCCAGGGATGCCTACGGGAAAGCCCTGGCGGCCCGGCCCGGTTACCTTCCAGCGCTGTATAACCGGGCCTTGCTGGACGAAGAATGCGGCGACAGGGCAGCCGCCGCGGCCGGCTTCGAGCAGGTGCTGGCAGTGGACCCGGAATACAGCGACGCCCTGGCGAGGCTGGCTGGCCTGGATCAGGTCACCAAGCCGGAAGCGGAGATAGTCAAGCGCCTGCAAACTGCACTCGGCAACAGCCGGGACACCCTGCAACAGGAAAATCTCCGCTACGCCCTGGGCAAGGTTTTTGATGATATGGGCAAGTACCGGGCCGCATTCGAACACTATCAACAGGCCAACCTTTTGTCCCGCAAGAGGAGCGGGGTCTACCAACGTCAGGGGACCGAGCAGTTATTCCAGGCAATTCTCAAGCACAGTGCTTCGGCCGAGGCGGCGGCGATTACCCCGGTATCCACTGCGCGGCTGATTTTTATCTGTGGCATGTTCCGCTCCGGATCAACCCTGCTGGAACAGATGCTCGCGGCGCATTCGGCGCTGGGGGCCGGCGGCGAGAATCGTTTTTTTCTGAGACACGCGCCCCTTCCGGAGACTTTGTCGCTGCCGGCCGGGCGGCTGTCGGCACTGGGCCGGCAGTACCTGGAGTCTTTTGGTTGCAGCATTGCAGAACTCGGCAAGCTGACCAACAAACGCCCGGATAATTTCCTGCACCTGGGCTGGCTGTTGCGCTGCTTCCCCAATGCCCGGGTGCTGTATACCCATCGGGACGCCATGGACGTGTGCCTGTCGGTTCATTTTCAGGCTTTTGCGGAAGACCTGGGTTATGACAGCGACCTTCTGGATACCGGCCATTACTACATTCAGCAGCATCGGCTGATGGAGCAAATGCAGGCGCGCTACCCGGAAAATATCCACCCGGTTGACTACGACAAGCTGATACAGGAACCACGCAATGAGCTCGAGCCGGTGCTGGCTGCACTGGGCCTGCCCTGGGAGGCCGGTTGCCTGCAATTCCACACCCTGGGCAACCGGGTGAACACTGCCAGCTTGTGGCAGGTGCGGCGACCTCTCTATCAACAATCCAGCGGACGCTGGCGCAACTACCGGGCAGAACCCTCCGTGCAACAACTGCGAGAAATGCTGGTAGAGGCGGGTCTGCAGATCCGAGACGCCGACACGGCCCTGCGCAAGTAATTGCCATGGTGCAGCCCGCCTTATCCTTGCAAAAGGGATTTTACCGGGATTGAATTGACACCTCGCAATAGAGTGGTTCCCCGTTCCCAGCGGGCAGCGTCAAGCGGGCATGAAAAAGGCCAACCGTTTGGTTGGCCTTACTGTGTTGGCGGGAGCCTTGTCCAGGAGCCCGCCGGGCAACGGCGGCTTTCTCAGAAGCCTACGCTAACACCAAAGTACCAGTAGCGGCCCAGAGTGTCATAGAGACCGGGGAACACGTTGCCATTTGAATCGGCTGATGCGCCGGCGGCGATAGGTGGTTCATCGTCAAGGATATTATTGATACCGCTGCGCAGCGCGGCCCAGTCGTTCACGTCCCATACCACAGCCAGATCAAAGTAGTCCTGCTTGTCCAGGTCAAGGTTGCCGTTCAGGTCCTCCACCTCGTCAATATGACGCCACAGGCCGGAAACCGTGATATTCCAGGGCGTGGTCCAAGTTGTGCGCAGGCTGTTGCGCAAGTCCGGGGTCGGGTAGCTGCAGGTTGCGCCCCAGTTACCTTTACATTCATCCGCAGGCGCACCTTCCAACTCGGCCTGGTCCCAGGTATTGATGAGGGACAAGACGTTGTTGAAGCCCAGACTACCGTATTGGCCAATATCCCAGCTCAGGTCGGCGGTTACGTCCCAGCCCTGAACTTCCTCGATCGCCAGATTGTCATTCAGGGCGCGGATGCGGCCGCTACTGTTGACGTTGGAGCCGATCCACAGGTCTCCGGCATTGCCGCGGCGTACATTGGCGCACTGGGCTTCATTGCCATCCAGACACTGGTTGAGGATAAACTCGGGGCTCAGGTTGCTGATACCCTGTTCGATCTTGATATCGTAGTAGTCGATGCTCAGGTCGAAGCCGTCGGCCCAGTCGAAGTTGAGCACCACACCGGCGCTGTAGGTATCTGCCTCCTCGGGCGCCAGGTCGGGGTTGCCGCCTGCCAGAAAGTTATACTGATTGGCGGGAGAGTTGGGCACTCTGCCGTAGCGCTCGGCAGTGACACCGCTACGTGCGCAATCCGCCTGACTGCGTGCCGGGGTCGGGCCGCCGCAGGGGTCAGTGGCCATGTTGAACAGATTAAAGCCCTGGGGTCGAAACAGTTCGCGCACATTGGCGGCGCGCACTGCCCGCTGATAACTGGCCCGCAACTTGACTTGATCAACGATGGACCAGGAGCCAGCGATCCCGAAGGTGTCGGTCTGCTGGTCGGTGGAATAATCCGAGTAGCGATAGGAAACGTCCAGGGTCACATCCTGCGCGGCCCTCGCGCCCTGCACCAGCGGCAGGCTGGCCTCCAGGAAGAACTCGGTGACGTCGTAGCCCCCGCTGACCGCCGGGGTGGCCCCACCCTGGCCGGCGCCGTCGCCACTGGAGAAGCCGGTGTCGGGGCTGAAATCCAGGTTCTCTTCGCGGTACTCCGCGCCGAACACCAGGCTGATACCGCTATCGGCCGCCGGCAACTGCACACCGTACTCGCCCAGATCCACTGCCAGATAACCGGAATACACGGTCTGGTCCGTGGTGCCGCGAGCGAACAAGGGCAATACCAGATAATCCAGCATTTCCTGGGTAACCGCCCCGGTGGTAAAGATGTTCCAGGGCACACAGCTCGGGTCGGACCCATCCACTACCGACCGGCACACCGTCTCGCCGGTGTCCGGGTGGGTCACCGCGTCAAGCGCACGCCCGATGTTGGTTATGGACAGGTCGTTCAGGTAGGTGTTTTCCATGCTCACTTCGGAATACTGGGCGTATACATCGTAACGCCAGGCATCATTGATTTGGCCACGCGCTCCAAATACCCCGCGAAACATGGTGTGACGCAGATCCTGCTGACGGCTGCCGCCCTCCACATTTCTACGGCCCAGATAAGCCCCCTGGGTGTCATCCATGGTCAGACCGAACTGGCCGCACAAGGCATCGAATTGCTGCTCGGACAGCAGCGGGTTGCCACAGGGGATGGTGTTGGTGATAAAAAATGCGCCCGAGGGTGCGATCTGAGAGACCGAGCGATCATCCATGAACATCAGTTCCGAATAGGCCTCCACCTGATCGCTGACATCGTAGTGGGCGAAGGCGCCGAAGGTGTAGCGTTCATCCGGGCGCTGGAAATAGTTTTCCGGCCCGTAGTTATAGGTGGTTCCGCCCCGGGGCACAAACTCGGTGCCGGCAACCTTGTAGTCGAAGGTGTCGAAGTCAGTCACGCGACCATCCGGGATGGTGCCGGAGCCAAAGCAGAACGTAGCATCGTCGCTCAGCGCACAAGCGGAATAATCCCGCTCACTCTGCTTCAGCGCTTCGACGTCACGGTATGTGGCATAGGCGGTAACGTTGCCCTTGCCGCTGCCGAAATTGCCGCCGATGATGAAGGACAGAGAGGTCGTTTCTCCGTCGCTGGTTTCTCCGCTGGGGAAATCGAAACCAGAGTCAGCCACAATGCTCTGCAGGCCGCTGTTGCTGTTGTCGTGTTGGTAGCCGCTGTACTGGTAATCCAGCTTCACGCCCTCAAAATCGTCCACCATGAGGAAGTTGACCACACCAGCCACGGCGTCGGAGCCGTATACCGCCGAACTGCCGCCGGTCAGTATTTCAACACTCTTCACCAGGGCGCCGGGAATCTGGTTGATATCCGCGCCATCACCGCCTCCAAGAGCTGAGCCCACCGGCATACGGCGGCCGTTGATCAAGACCAGGGTGCGCTTTGAACCGAGGTTGCGCAGGTCGACCGTGGCGGTGCCGGTGGCGCCGTTGGACACCCCGGTGTTCTGCCCGGTCCAGATCTGTGGCAAGGTGCTGAGCATGTCCTCCACCCGTACCGTGCCCTGAAAGCCCAGTTCCTCGGCGTCGACCTGCGTCACCGGGCTGGAGCTGACCAGGTTGGTTTTGACAATTCGTGAACCGGTGACGACAACTTCCTCGAGCAAGACCACTTCCTGGGCGTTGGCCAGGGGCGCGAGAATCGATGCCGACAGGCCCAAACTGGCGCTGACGGCTACGGAAAGGCGGGTTTTGTTCAACATGGCGGTCTCCTGTCAGAGTTTTTTCTGGTAAGGCTGTTTTAGCGCGCAGCGCCTGGGTTTTTATGGGTGGCGCATGGACGGTTCGAGACAATAAACGAAATTCGCGGCTGAATCCGCAGAAGTTCCCCATTCTGTTTGTGAAATAGTAACGGAACCTCGAATGGCTATTTTCCGGATCAGAACTGACCCGGCACCCCGCCCGTTGCAGGCAAGCGCTGCCAACCGGCGGAATCCCCCAGCCGATTCCAGAGGTGGATACACCGAGCTATTTCAGGCGCAAGACCTGCACGGACTTGCCGGTGTCCAGCAAGGTCATTTTATGGAAGCCGAGAAAGTTCCTGCTGATGGCGACGCGCAGGTCCGCACCCCGGTGGGCGTGCCGTCCGGCGCGCCGCTGCTGCCAGATCTGACCATTTTGCAAGCGAAAAATGGTATTGCCGGTCCAGCCAGAAAACGGCGGCTTCAGCTCCGACAGAATTTCCTGCTCGCGTTCTGTCTGACGTACCTCCGGGTTGCTTTGCACGAGAACCTGCGCCTCTCCCGCGGTGTAGCGCAACAGCCAGTTATCCAGCGCCTCCAGCTGCTCTGCGGATAATTGGCGGAGTCCGGAGGCTTCGAACTCCTGAGCCGACATGAGCGCCTTTACTCCAGGGAATTCCTCCTCGCCGGCAGCCTCCATCGCAGCCGTGAAAAGCAGTACAGTTGCAACCAGAAAGATATTCTTCATAGGTAACTGCTCGCCCCCCTGCTCCGTCCAGGGTTGGAAGTTGATGCTCCGGCAGGCGGGTGAGCAGGGGCGTGAGTAGTTGCCTTCACAGTCAGATTCTCTGGCTCAGTTTTGCATACCAGTAGCGTCCGCGCAGATCATGGGTGCGCCCGTCAATATTATCGTTGAAGGCCGAGGCGACAAAGGGTGGCTCGGCATCCAGCAAGTTGTCCGCCCCCAGGGACAGACGCAAGCCATTGAACAAACGGAACATGTAACTGAATTGCAAATCGTGAATGATCCAGCTATCGATATTGCGTACCCTGGTGGTATTGGGCACCACTTCGTCCATGCTGCTCACAAAGTGCAGGTCATAGTTGCCGCGCCAGCGTTGCCGCGCCCATTGCAAGCTGACGCTGCCCTTCCAGCGGGGGATGCCGCCGACCCCTTCCGATGCCGGGTCCTGGAAACTGCCCGCCAGATTGACCGTGGGTGCGCTATTGTCCAGTTGCAGGGTGTATTCGCTGATATGTGAGGCGTTCATATTCAGGGAAAACTGCCCCCAGTCCCGGGTTGGCAAGGTGTAACCCAGGTGCAGGTCCAGGCCCTGAATGCGGCGCTCGCCGATGTTCAAAAAAGTGGCCTGCAAGCGTTGCAGATCGCCATTTTCATTGCGCGTTACTCGCTCTGGAAATTTTCCCGAAGCCGCATTCTGGTTGAGGATGAACTGGGCGCTGGAGTCGACCACCTGGGAGGATTCGATGTCGTAAAAATCCACCAGGGCATTGAACCCCGGCAGGGCCGCAGGGGTCCATACCACGCCGACACTGTAACTGCGGGACTTCTCCGGATTCAATTTTTCATTGCCTCCGTATTCGGTGAGGAAATGATTGCGGGTGGCATCGGCGGCTTGTGTACATCCGGGCAGGCGGCTGACGTTTTGCGGCAGAGAGCAGGGGTCGGTGAGAAAAGCATGGGCCTCGCTGCGGCCCTGGAACAGTTCACTCAGCGTGGGGGCGCGAAAGCCCTGGCCGTGGGTGCCGCGAAACATCAAGGATTCATTCAATTGCCAGCGCAAGCCGTATTTGGGGTTGGTGATGTCGCCAAAATCGCTGTAGCGGGAGAAACGCAGGGCAATTTCCAGGTCCAGTTGCTGGCCCTTGTCCACGGAGTGCCAGAGAGGAGAAATACTTTCGAAGTAGACCTCGGCGACATCGCGTCCACCATGAGTGGGCTGAGCGTTATTGCCGCCGATGGTGTCTCCGGCGCTGAGCAACCGGTCCGGTTTTTTGCTGGCGGATTCATCCCGGTACTCCAGGCCCAGGGCAAAATCGACAATACCATAGGGCAAGGAAAAGAGATTGCGGGCGGCGGTAAGACTATAGCTGGACAGGGTGGACTCACCGACCACCTTGGTGGTGGTCTCCAGGAAATCAAGTTGTTGTTGGTCGATGCTGCCCGGCGGGCCAAACAGATCGATGGGTACGCAACCATCTATCTCCGGGCCCTGGCAATCCTCGGCGGGGCCAATGCCGCGTTGCAAATTCTCTGCATTGACGACTCCGCGAAACAACTCCCGGGCCTTGCTGCGGCTCCAACTGTGGCTCAATTCCCAGTCCCAGCCGCCATGCAGCCCTTGCATAATAAGCGCAAGACGCTCCACTTCGGAATTGTTGTCCTGACGCCGCGGCGACAGTTCCGTAAAGCGCCGCCGCAAGTCAGTGATCTCAGTGCCGAACGGGTTGTATATGTTGTCCGCAGCTACGGTCAAGGGCCGCTGTTCAAATGCGGTGAATATCGGGGTGTGGGCAAAGTTGGCCCGGGACCTGGTTTCCGTATAGCTCAATTCGAGCGCGCCGCTGATTTGCTCGCTGAAGTCATAACTGGCATGAGCATAGAGAAAGTCCCGCTGGGAAGGCACCCGGGAACTCTTGTAACTCGAGAAGTCGAACAGGTCTTCGGCGGTGGCGGGGCGGTATTCTCCACTGGCCTGGTCGCGGGTCACCACAGTGCCGTCGGCCAGGGTTATCCGCGCCGCCGGCGTGGCGCTGGAGCGAAGGTCGGCGCCGCCGCGCTGGCGGCCGTCGGCGCTGGCGGAAATGGAGCGGTCACGGGCGTGGATTTCACCCTGGTCGAAGTGGGAGGCGGATATAAAGAAAGAGCCATACCGGAAGCCGGTGCCATACTGCAGGGTGGTGGTGGCAGTTGTCCCGTCGCCGGCTTCCGCGGTACCGTAAAATTGCTCCAGCAGCAAGCCGTAGAAGTCTTGTTTCATGATGATGTTGATTACTCCGGCAATGGCCTCGGAGCCGTAGATTGCGGAGGCGCCATCCTTGTAGATCTCAATACGTTCCACTGCCGCGGGGGGTATGGTATTGAGGTCCAGGGACTCGCCGGCCAGACCGTCGTTGGCGATACGGCGACCATTGACCAGCACCAGGGTGTTGGCGGCGGGCAGACCGCGCAGGGTCACGGTGGCAGTACCGTCGCCGCCCCTGCTGATGGCGGTGCTCAGCGCATTCCCGGATACCGCCGGCAAGCGGCGCAAAATCTCGCCGACTGTCTGGGCTCCACTGAGCTCGATATCCGGCGCGGTAATCATATCCACGGGCGCGGAGCCCTGCAGGTGATGGCGGCGGATACGGGAGCCGGTAACCCGGCTGCCGTAGACATATATCTCTTCAAGGCCGGGGGTATACAACGGGTTCTGCAACAGTAGTTGTTCCGCTTCCGGGCAACTGTTGGTGAGTTCGCAGCGAGCGTCGTATACGGCGATGATGCGCTGGTCCACCAGGCGCCAGGCCAGGTCTGTCTCCGCCAGGAGGGATTCCAGGGCTGCCTCCGGGGTCATGGAGCCACGTAACTCCCTGGCCGGAAGGTCTCTGGCAAGATGGTCGGGGAAGACAATGGCCAGGCCGCTCTGGTGACTGAACTGGATCAGGGCCTGAGACAAATACTGATTGTTGAAAATTTCGAAATGGTATCCGTCCTGGCCAAATGCCGGACGGGCAAAAAACAGGCACGCAATCGCCAGACTGAACCACAACCCCGCTTTACGGCGGGTCATGGAGCTACCGGGGAGAGTAATGTCCGTGCGGGTATTTCAAAACGTAGAGTCACATTCGGGCTAGCCCGCATATCTCAGCAACCTCCTGCTGTGGCCGCCGCAGCACTCGCCGTGGCGGAGCGTACACACGGGTCGCACATGTGCGACCCCTACAGTGACATAGTGTCAACTATGCCTTCAGCGTCTTTCCGTCCGTGCGCCCCGCCACAGCGGCGTTGCAACGCCCTCGCGACGAACGTTGGTGAGATATGCGGGCTGGCCGACAGGGTCCTGCAAGACGTGCAATGAACGAACATGGTAAGTAAAAATCTGCTGACCAGTGAGAGTGTTCAACTACCCCACCGTGACAGACTCTCCGACAGGACGACTGCCCTCGCAAAAAAGGGTCGGCTCAACCGAGGTGGTTATATCTTATCGAGGAGTTTTGATCAACAGGACGCTGTCATCTTCCAGCGGCATGGCGGTAACACCGACACTGTGCTCAAGCGCCCGCAGGATGGTGTCGGGATCTTCCAGCTCGAATACACCGGAAACCGTGGTCTGGGCCAAATCCGCCTCGGCAATAAGTATCTCGCGACTGTGGTAGCGGCTGAGTTCCTGCACCAGCTCGGACAGCGGCATGGCGCGGGCAACAATTCTGCCCTTTCTCCAGGCGATCTCCACATCGTTTCCGGTGCTGGCGACTGGGGCCAGTCCGTCGTGGCCGCTGCTGATGCTCTGACTGGCATAAAGCAATTTACTGGCCGCGGCGCGATTCGCGGGGTGGCCTTTCTCGGTCACCCTGACTACACCCTCGGTCACTGTGATATCGCCACGGTCACCATGCAGGCGGATATTGAAAGCGGTGCCCAGAACCCACACTTCGGCGCTGCCGATATCCACCATGAAGGGGTGTTCCCGGCCCAGGCGAACCACTTCGAAGTAAGCCTCTCCCCGATTGAGCACCACTCGCCGCAGGCGTTCGCCGAGGCTGACGCTGATCTTGCTGTTGGTATTGAGGATGATGCTGCTGCCATCCGCCAGTTGCACCTGCAGTTGCTCTCCGATGTCCGTCTGGTAGATAAGGGGTTGAGGCCGCTGATTGAAAAAGCCCGGCGCCAGTATTGCCGCGAACAGGGCGCAGGCGGCCGCGGCCAGGCCGAAGCCCAGCCACCGTCTGCTCCGTGGTTGTTCCCGTCTGCCTTGCGCCGGGCTGGAAAGGGGTAGCTTTTCGGTTACAGCCAGGTCCGCCCAGAGTTCCAGCATGGCATCCATGGCGGTGGTATGTTCCGGGCGGGCTGACAACCACAGGGCAAATTCGCGGCGGTCGGCTTCCGTGCAGGAATCCGCGCGCAGCCGAGCCACCCAGAACGCTGCACGTTCGTGAATCTGCTCCTGAAGCCGCGAAACCGCCTTGGGCTCGCTGGTCAAATTTGTCATGCTTTTTTCCTACCCTTCACAAGAGTAAACGAAATTGGCCCGTCTTCCCTCATTTTTCCTCTTCCTGCTGTTCAGTATCGTAATAGCGCGCCAGGGCCAAACGGCAATGTTTCAGGGCCCTCAGAATGTATTTCTCGACACTGGATACCGACACGCCCAGTTCCCGGGCGATTTCCGTGTAGGACATGTTACCGTTTCGGTGCATGAGAAAGGCCTGCCTGCAATTTACCGGTAATTTCTCGATAGCACGGTAGATCTGTTGCAATTTCTGTTGCGCCTCAAGGACTTGGTCCGGGGCCGCGCCATCCGCGTTCTGGTCGAGGGAATCACCCATGAATGCCTGATTTTTTTCCTTGTTCAGGAAGCGCTGGTGCAGCGCCCGGCGCCGCAACTGGTCAACCGCCAGGTTAGAGGCCACCTGGAACAGAAAAGCGCGCGGATTATCCAGTTCCTGCGGCCGCTGTAGCCGGTGCAGGCGCAACAATGCCTCCTGGGCGACATCCGCAGCATCGGCGGGATCCTCCAGCTTGCTTGCCAGAAAGCGTTCCAGTGACTGCCGGTATTCCCTGGTAAGGGCAGTGACGAAGCGGTCTTTTTCGCGGTCCACGGCGGAGTCAGCCCGTGGCGCTCAGCTTGCGCACACCGCTGTCGGCGCCCAACAGCAGAATATCCGCGGGGCGCAGGGCAAACAGACCGTTGCTCACGACGCCGGCGATGGTGTTGATGGAGAGTTCGGTTTGCCGGGGGTCGGCGATGGGAAAGTGGTAAACGTCCACAATCACGTTGCCGTTGTCCGTGACCACCCCCTCCCGGTACACCGGGTCCCCGCCCAGTTTCACCAACTCCCTCGAGACATGGCTGCGGGCCATGGGGATGACTTCCACGGGTAGGGGGAAATTACCCAACTCGGACACCAGTTTACTGTCGTCACAAATACAGACGAATTCCTCGGCCACCGCCGCAACAATTTTTTCCCTGGTTAGCGCCGCACCGCCGCCCTTGATCAATTCCAGCCGCCGATTGCATTCGTCGGCGCCATCAACGTAGACCTGCACCGTATCCACCGCATTGAGGTCATACACCGGAATGCCATGGTCCCGCAGGCGTTGCGCCGAGGCCTCTGAACTGGATACGGTTGCCGGAACCTCTGCCTTGATGGTTCCAAGCAGGTCAATGAATAGATTGGCGGTTGATCCTGTGCCCACGCCGAGCACGGAATGCCGCTCCAGGCCGGGTCTGACATAATCCAATGCCGCCTGTGCTACCGCCTGTTTGCGTTGTTCCCGGTTCATGGCCCGTCTCCCGATGCCCGACTGTGGCGCATTATCCCGCATATTTCACCGTGGGCGCGACGATTGCGAAGAATTTCACCTTGCTGCAACAGGCTCTGACCCCTTTTTTTATCCTTTTTTTATCAGCCCCACCTTCCGTCCCCTGCACAGTCTATCTCCTCTTGCCAGAACGGTTACCGCGACGAACACTGGCGCCATCTGCTGCCATGTGCCCGGTGGGTGCAACATTGCGGCTGGAAGGATCATACGCTTTATCAAACCCGATAAGGCCTCTGCCAGGGAGGAAAGGCAAAGCGTGAATTTGGCGGCCAGGCTGCGGCTGAAAACCCCGGCTTTCTTCAGTACTATGGCGGGTCGTTTGAAGGCCGGTGAGTAGCTGTCATGCCTCAGTCTTATATCAGGAAGATTCTGGATGCCAGAGTGTACGATGTGGCGCGCGAGACGCCCATTGACGAGGCCAGGCAATTGTCCGCCCGGCTGGACAATCGTATTCTGCTGAAACGCGAAGACCTGCAACCGGTTTTTTCCTTCAAGCTGCGTGGCGCATACAACAAGATGCACCATCTCGGCGCGGCGCAACGAAAGCGGGGGGTGATTACCGCATCGGCGGGCAACCACGCCCAGGGGGTAGCGCTGGCTGCGCGTCATCTGGGTGTAAAAGCCACCATTGTCATGCCCCGCACCACACCCCTGATCAAGGTGGATGGAGTGCGCTCCCACGGCGCCAGGGTGGTGTTGGTGGGCGATACCTACGATGAAGCCTCGGGCCACGCCCAAAAACTGGTGGAGCAGCGGCAACTGATCCCCGTGCACCCCTACGACGATCCACTGGTAATCGCCGGGCAAGGCACTATCGGAATGGAAATCGTCCGCCAGCATACTGACCCTTTGGAAGCAGTGTTTGTTCCGGTGGGCGGAGGCGGGCTGTTGGCCGGGGTTGCGGCCTATATGAAATATGTGCGGCCGGAGGTCAAAATCATCGGCGTCGAACCCGAAGATGCGGCCTGCCTGGCCGCGGCAATGAAGGCAGGCAGGCGGGTAAGGCTGCCGGAGGTGGGAATCTTTGCCGACGGCGTCGCGGTCTTGCAAATCGGCAAAGAACCCTTCCGGGTAATTCGCCATACGGTGGACCAGGTAATCACCGCCAGCAGCGACGAAATCTGCGCCGCGATCAAGGACATCTTTGAAGACACCCGCTCCATTGCGGAGCCTGCCGGGGCCCTGGCCCTGGCCGGGCTGAAAAAGTATGTCGAACAGCATCGCCCAAAAGGAAAAACGCTGCTGGCCATCGACAGTGGCGCCAATACCAATTTCGACCGTCTGCGCTATATTTCCGAGCGAACGGAGATAGGGGAGAAACGCGAGGTAGTGCTCAGCGTCACCATCCCGGAACGTCCAGGCAGTTTCAAGGACTTTTGCAGCGCCCTGGGCAAACGCAATATCACGGAATTCAATTACCGCTATGCCGATGACCGCCTGGCCAATATCTTTGTCGGCTTGCAGGTTGCCGAGGGCTCGGAAAGCGGCGCCTCGGTCATCGAAGGACTGCGCCGGCAAGGCTACCAGGCGGTGGATTTAACCGAGAATGAGATGGCCAAGCTGCACGTTCGGCATATGGTTGGCGGGCCGGCGCCCAGCGATGTTGAGGATGAATCTGTCTATCGTTTCGAGTTTCCCGAGCGTCCGGGAGCGCTGTTAAACTTTCTAACGCATCTCGGACAGAACTGGAATATTTCCATGTTCCATTACCGAAATCACGGCGCCGCCTACGGCCGCTGTCTGGTCGGTTTACAGACACCGCCGGGGAGCAGGCGGGACCTGGAGCGGGCACTCAGGAAAATTGACTACCGTTATTGGGATGAAACCGATAACCCCGCTTATACCTTGTATCTCCAGGCCCTCCGAAACCAGAGCTGACCCGGTCTCTACTCAAAACCGCCGCAAGCCGGTTTCCGTCACCACGCCGTGCAGGCGGCGGTCCCGGCGCCCTTGCGGAATCCGCTCCCGCTGCTGAAAACTGTGCGCCACACCAAAAAGCCAGGGGCGTTGGCCACGCTGACCAAGGTGGGCAAAGTAACGATCATAATAGCCGCCCCCCATGCCCAGCCGCCGCCCCCGAGAGTCAAAACCCACCAGGGGGATCAATACCAGGTCCAGATGTATGCCTGCCAGGGGCCTGCCACGGACCGCAGGCTCCAGGATGCCCAGAGAATTGCGCTGCAAGGGAGTTGAACAAGTCCAGCGATAGAACTGCATTTTGCGGCGTCCTTCGACGCAGGGAAGATAAAGTTTCTTGCCGGCGCGCCTTGCGGCAGTGGCCAGGACATGTAGTGAAATTTCCCCGTCCGTGGCGCAGTAAACGGCAATATTGCGGCTGAGCTGGAACCAGGAAGAGTGCAAAAGGTGGCGGCAAAGCGCTGTATTGGACTGTTGCCGGGCTCGCGCCGGGAGGCTGCGGCGCTGCTCGCGCAGTTCCCGCCGGAGGCCGGCTTTGCAAGCCTTGATGTCAGGTCGGCTCATGAGTGAAGTGGGAGATAGTAAGGGATCCCCGGAGCACCGCTGATGATCTTGCCCTTGAACCCGACGGTCCAGGGCGGAGGTTATTGCATTGAATCAGGCTTCCCGCGGCGCGGACATGCACACATCAACGGCGGATAACCTCCTGAGTTACATGTATCGGGTAGAGAACCGACCATCTGGCGAATGCACCAGGTATCCACACTCAGTATAGCCGTAATTTCCGCAAGCGGCTAACCCGAGTGTTGTCCAATGCTATATGAGTCTGAACGAGGCACGCGTTAAACCGCCCGCTTCACCGTTCGTAGGGGCTTGCCATGGCACACCCTTCGGGCACAGGGCCCGCGGGTCGCGCGTGCGCGTCCCCTACGGTGGTGGGGTTGCGGGACGCGCATGCGCGTCCCCTACGGTGGTGGGTTGACGGGTCAAACTGTCCAGGAACTCTACTGCCGGAGGCTGGAAATCCGATATGCGGCTTAGCTGCCTGGCTTGCCGAGAGAATTGAGGGCGGTCTCAAGCTTGCGGGTGAGCTGCTCCACGGCCGCACAGGAGTCCTCGTTCGTAGTTGTTGACGAGCTCTGAGCCGGAGCCCGCAACAGTTCATGGCAGACGTTGAGGGCTGCCATTACAGCAATGCGCTCCAACCCTACCACTTTGCCCTGGTCACGTATGTTGAGCATTTGCCGGTCCAGATAGGAGGCTGCAGCGGTCAATTCCGGCTCCTGTTCGGCCGGACAGGCAACCTGATATTCCCTGCCCAGAATATTGACGGTAACAGTATTCGGCAGGCTCACGAGTCCGGCTCCATGGCCTTGAGACGACTGATGATCGCCTTCACCCTGGCGCTGGCCCGCTCGTTACGCTCCGCCAATTGCCGGCGCTCTTGCCGCCAGTTGAACACATCGGCGCGTAACTCCGAATTCTCTTGCCTGAGATCGGCGCACAGGCTGATCAGGGCATCAATTTTTTGCTCGAGGTCGCTGAACCGGGGTTGCGGCATTGGCATGACTCCACGCGCCTGTTCTTATGCTGGTACTATAATGGGCATGTGCGAACAGGTCAACGTGAAAAAAATTATATATTTCAATGGCCTGCTAACGATTTCAATAAATCGTGATAAGAGCCCGAACACGGCGGACCGTAAGCCGGGGGAAGAACGGAATGTTTGCAGAGCTTTTGGGTCTGGCCGGACCTGCACAACAATGAACGCATATGACCAGCCTGCATATCTCACGCTGGCGCCAAAAAGACCAGCGAGCACCCTTCGGGCACACGGTGCGCGCCCAGCGCAGTCTGCAACCTGTGTAAGGGACGAATTCGGCATGAACCAATTGAAATGTGAGAAGTTTTTTCTGGTGAACAGCGGCCTGGTGAGATATGCGGGCTAGCCCCCAAATCTCACCAACCTCCTGCTGTGGCCGCCGCATCACTCGCTGTGGCGGGGCGTACTCCTCCAAGCCGCTTCGACATAGTGTCAACTATGCCTTCAGCGTCTTTCCGTCCGTGCGCCCCGCCACAGCGG
>JAPOQD010000103.1 GCA_026710905.1 Halieaceae bacterium | reverse complement strand
GTAGCGAGGGAAAGACCGTTTTGAGTCATTTTTTCTGCAATTCTGAGGCGAATAGTGGTTCGTGTAACGAAGAATTGCAGAAAAAAGGGCCAAAACGGCTTTTCCGCAGTAGGACAGTCCCAAGTCCGACAGGCTGCTAGCCCGGATATGGTCAGGCGCTTACCACACGTACGAACTTGCGCTTCTTCGGCCCCCTGGTGACAAACTCGACCACGCCATCGGCGACCGCGAACAAGGTGTGATCCCTGCCCCGGTTTACACCTTCCCCGGCATGGAAATGGGTGCCGCGCTGACGCACGATAATGTTGCCCTCCCTGACTGCCTGACCAGCATACATTTTCACGCCGAGGCGTTTACTTTCGGAATCGCGGCCGTTACGCGTACTGCCGCCTGCTTTTTTATGCGCCATTGTCTTCCTCCTCAGCCGCTAATGCCGGTAATCCGGACTTCGGTAAACCACTGGCGGTGGCCTGCCCGTTTTTGGTGGTGCTTGCGGCGGTTGAATTTAATGATTTTGACCTTGTCGTGACGCCCGTGCGAGACAATTTCTGCGGTCACCTTGCCACCGTCCACCGTTGGCTTGCCGATTTTCACCTCGGCCCCGCTTCCCAGCAGCAACACCCGGTCAAACTCTATAGTGTCGCCCGTGCCCGCCTCGATCTTCTCAAGTTTGAGGGTTTCGCCCTCGGTAACGCGGTGTTGCTTGCCACCACTTTCAATCACTGCGTACATGAAATGCTCCTGAGTACCCCCATTCGAAGGTTTCGCCAAACCCGCCGCTGGAGGGGGGGTATCGCGGGCGGCGATTCTACTCAAGTTCCTACCTGCAGGCAAGGCGTCCTGCCAACACGCAACCGGACAACTGCCGGGCTCCAGCATTACCGGCGGCGGGCCCTGTGCCCGGAGGGTATGGCGAGTTCCTACACCAAATCAGGACGTTCGCCGTTGACAGCGCCCTGCTTGCGCCCTAGCATCGCAGCCGTCCCCGCAGCGCAAGCACCCCATGCAGGAAATCCAAGAGCCCGTCGAGGCGGAGTTCAGCTCCGTCAATCGACTGATTGTCGAAAATCTGGAATCAGACGTTGCCCTTATCAAGGATATCGGCCACCACATTGTTGCCGCCGGGGGGAAACGCCTGCGGCCCCTTTTGACCCTGCTCAGCGCAAGATGTTGCGGTTATGCGGGTGAGGAGCATATCCGTTTTGCGGCCGTCGTGGAATTCATCCACACGGCGACCCTGTTGCACGACGATGTGGTGGATTTATCAACCCTGCGCCGGGGCCGCCCCACGGCAAATACCGAATTTGGCAATGCCGCCAGTGTGCTGGTAGGGGACTTCCTTTACACACGTGCTTTCCAACTGATGGTGGCGCTCGGCAACATCGACCTGATGCAAAACATGGCCAGAACAACCAACGCCATCGCCGAGGGAGAAGTACTGCAATTGACCCGGGCCGGAGACGCATCGGTGGTGGAAAGCCAATACCTCGATGTGGTCACACGCAAAACCGCCACCCTGTTCGCCAGCGCCTGCTACGGGGGCGGCGCCATAGCCGCGGCCGATTCCGTGCGGCGCAAGCTGCTGTACGAGTTCGGTCTCAACACGGGTATTGCCTTCCAGATCTTTGATGATGTACTTGACTACAGCGGCAACCCGGCCGAATTGGGCAAGAATGTAGGCGACGACCTCCGTGAAGGCAAACTTACCCTGCCGACAATTCAACTGCTGCGAACCTGCAGCGCCCAGCAGCGAGCCGTACTGGAACAGGCCATTGCCGGCCAGGACGCCGGCCAGACCGAGGCGGTAGTTGCGGCCGTACAGAGCAGCGGCGCCCTCGATTACGCCACCGCCATGGCGCAGGACTACCAACAACAGGCACTTACCATACTGCGGGAACTGCCTGACAATGTCTTCCGTGACGCCATGGCGGCCATAGCCCGGCTGTCGGTAAACCGCAGCCAATAGTCAAGCCCGCATATGGCGCCGGTATGTAACCGTTCGGTATTGGCGTGATGTCTGGTCTAGCCCGCATATTGCGCCCGACGGCTCCCGGGGGCCAGGCTGCGCATTGTCAGCCCGTCGGCAACAGCCCATACTTTAACGATGACCTTACCGTATCCACAATCCATCCGTCTCGCCGAACTGGCAGTTGAATTACAATCCTGCCGCATTGAGGACCTGTTTGCCCGCGAGACCGAACGGTCGGCAGCCTGCACCATTGAGGCCGCCGGACTGCGCCTGGACTACTCACGGAATCTGGCCAGCGCTGAAGTTCTGGCCGAACTCCTGTCCATGGCGGCTTGCGCCGGTCTTGATGAGCTGCGTGGGGCGCTTTTTGACGGCAGCGAACTCAACTTCACGGAACGCCGCGCAGCTTCACACACCCTGCTGCGAGCGGCCTCTGCTCCCTCGGGCCTTGCAGAGGAATACAACGCGGTTTCCAATTGCCTGCGGAAAATGGCCGGCTGGGTTGAACGGGTACATACCGGACAACATACCGGCTGGACCGGCAAGCCCATCCGTAGCGTGGTGAATCTGGGTATCGGCGGTTCTGACCTCGGACCGCGCATGGTCTGCCAGGCCTTGACGCCTTACCGGTTTGAGGACCTGGAAGTACGTTTCTGCGCCAATATAGACCCGGCCGAACTGGCGGCAAGACTGTGCGGGCTGGACCCGGACACGACCCTGTTTATTGTTTGCTCCAAGACCTTGCGCACCGAAGAAACCCTGGCCAATGCCGGTGCGGCGCGGGACTGGCTGCTGGCGGGAGGCTGCTCCGCCGGGGCGCTGGGCCAACATATGCTGGCCGTCAGCAGTAACCTTGAGGCGGCCGAAAAATTGGGGATTCCCGCAGCCAATGTCCTGCCCCTGTGGGATTGGGTCGGTGGCCGCTACTCGCTTTGGTCCGGTATCGGCTGGAGTATTGCTTTCGCGCTGGGAAACCAGCGCTTTCGCGAACTGCTGGCCGGCGCGGAGGCCATGGACCGGCACTTCGCCACCGCCCCGCCGTCCGAGAACATGCCAGTGCTGCTAAGCCTGCTGGAAATCTGGCAGGTTAACTTTCTCGGCGCCCGCAACTACGTAATCGTGCCGTACTCACATCAGTTGCGGCGCCTGCCCGCGTTCTTGCAACAACTCACCATGGAAAGTAACGGCAAACGGGTGGACCGGGACGGCCAGACCGTTCCCTACGCCACGGCTCCCGCGCTCTGGGGAGAAGAGGGCAGTAACTCCCAGCACTCCTTCCACCAATGGCTGCACCAGGGCAGCTCACCCTGTCCCGTGGATTTTATTCTGCCCCTGCATAGTGACGCCCGCAGTAGTGACCGGGGGCGGCGCCTGGTGGCAAACTGTCTGGCCCAGGCCCAGGCCCTGATGACAGGCCGCGGCGAGGTTCAGGCCCGGGACTCGCTGCTTGCGGCCGGAGTGGATACTGCCGAGGCGGAACGCCTGGCGCCGCACCTGCTGATTCCCGGCAACCGCTCCAGCAATATCATCAGCTTCGACCGTCTTGACCCGGCCAGGCTGGGGGCGCTATTGGCCCTGTATGAACACCGCACCTGTGTCAGCGCGCAACTCTGGCGGATCAATTGCTTCGATCAATACGGAGTGGAATTGGGCAAGGTGTTGAGTGACGCAATCTACCGGGCAATGCAAGAGGGTGGCGGGTCCTTCGACCCGGCTACAGACGCACTACTATGGCGCCAGAACGCTTGAGGTTGACAAGAACTACACGTCTGGCAAGAGGTGATAGATTGTGCCGGGGACGGAAGCGTGGGGCTGGTTTTCTCGCTCCGAGGGCCATCCATGGCCCATCCCGCGTCCGTCCATGGCGCTAGTCGCGATAAAACCAGCCCCACACTCCCGTCCAGACAGACTGTGCCAAGGCCGGGAACGCCAGCTTCAAATCATCACTCGAATACCGAACGGTTTCAGATGCGGGATGGAACAATTGGCAAACCGGTCAGCTTTCGATCAGCTTCAATAATTCCGCGGTTTTTGACTGCATCAATGCGGCGTCACCCCGGCTCTCGACATTCAGCCGCACCACCGGTTCGGTATTGGACAAGCGTAGATTGAACCGCCAATGGTCAAACTCGACGCTCAAGCCATCCACATGCTCGACCTTGTTTGCGCAATCCCCGTAGGTCTTTTGCAGCAGTGCAAACACCTGGTCCGGAGCAGTGATTTGCCGATTGATCTCGCCGCTGCAGGGAAAGGCGGCTACCCGTTCAGCCACCAGCTCCGACAAGGGAATACCGCGCTGGCTGACCAGGCCCGCAACCAGCAACCAGGGGATCATGCCGCTGTCGCAATAGAAAAAATCGCGAAAGAAATGGTGTGCACTCATCTCCCCGCCATAGCAGGCATTTTCACGACGCATCCGCTCCTTGATAAAGGCGTGCCCAGCCTTGCTCTGCACCGGTACACCGCCAAGCTGTTCAACCATGGCCCGGGTGTTCCAGGTCAGTCGCGGGTCGTGCACTACCCTGCCTCCGGGATGCTCGCGCAGGGCGGCCTCGGCCAGCAGACCGACCAGGTAATAGCCCTCTATGAACTCGCCCTTTTCGTCAAAGAAGAAGCAGCGGTCAAAGTCTCCGTCCCAGGCAATACCCATGTCGGCGCCAGTGGCCTTGACCGCGGCACTGGTCTCGGCACGGTTTTCCACCAGTAACGGGTTCGGCACACCATTGGGGAAGTGACCGTCGGGCTGGTGATGCAACTTGACGAACTCGAACGGCAGTGCGGGCTCCAGGCGATCAACCACCACTCCGGCGCCTCCATTCCCGGCATTCACCACCAGCTTCAAGGGCTTGAGAGCGGTACTATCGACATAGCTCAGCAAGTGTTCGATATAAGCCCGTGTGGTATCCAGTGGCTGGAAATCCCCCCTCGGTCCGGCCGATTTGAAATCATCGGCTTCAGCCCATGCCTTGATATCGAACAGGCCGCTGTCTGAGCTTACCGGCCGCGAGCGCTCACGCACAAACTTCATGCCGTTGTAATCCCTGGGGTTGTGGCTGGCAGTCACCACAACCCCACCGTCCATATTGGCGTGGGAGACGGCAAAATAAATTTCCTCGGTTCCACACAAACCAATGTCGTAGACATCCACGCCGGCATCGCGCAACCCGTCAGCCAGCGCCAGCTTGATTTCCTCACTGCTGAGACGAATGTCATGACCCAGCGCGATGCTGCGTGGCTCGATCAAGCGAGCGAAGGCTCGCCCGATGCGCCGGGCAATCTCGGCATTGAGTTGATCGGGGACACGGCCCCGTACATCATAGGCTTTGAAACAGCTCAGTTCGCTCATGATTCGGCCTGGTGTTCCGTCTCACAAATACACATTTTCATAGACGAAATTGACCGCCTCTATATACCCCGACACACTGCCGCAATCGAAGCGGCGGCCCTCAAATTTGTAGGCCAGCACACAACCTCTTTCAGCCTGCGTCAGCAAGGTATCAGTAAGTTGAACCTCATCGTTTTTGCCCGGTGGAGTTTCGCGGATAATGTCAAAAATATCCGGAGTTAAAATGTATCGGCCGATAATCGCCAGGTTGCTCGGAGCATCTTGTGGAGCAGGTTTTTCCACCATGTCTTCCACCCGATACAAGCCATTCTTGAGCGGTTCCCCGGCAATCACACCGTAGTTGCTCACGCTTTCCATGGGCACTTCCTGAATGGCGACAATGCTGCACCGAAACTGCCGGAAGAGTTCGGCCATCTGGGTGAGTACACCAGGACCTTCGTTCAGGCACAGGTCGTCGGACAACACCACACCGAAGGGCTCATTTCCGAGCAAAGGCTCGCCGGTAAGAATGGCATGACCCAGGCCCTTCATCTCCCTTTGCCTGACCATGGTGAAGACGCCCCGATCAAGCAGCCGGCGAATACCTTCCAGAGATGCCTCCTTGTCACTGCCCGCTATCTGGTGTTCCAGTTCGTAGCTGATATCAAAATAGTCGGCGATGGCGCGCTTTCCCCGGCCGGTCACAAAACCTATGGTGGACATGCCCGCCTCGATCGCTTCCTCCACCCCGTATTGCACCAATGGTTTGTTCACCACCGGCAACATTTCCTTGGGCATACTCTTGGTGGCGGGAAGAAATCGGGTTCCATAGCCCGCCACGGGAAACAAACACTTGCCTATCATCGAACCACTCTCCTTCGACACGGTTCAGTCGTCACTGCGTCCGTACTCATCTTCATATCTCACAATATCATCTTCACCCAGGTAACTGCCCGATTGCACCTCAATCAATTCCAGGAGTTCCGGGCAGGGGTTGGCCAGCCGGTGTTTGTACCCCAGGGGTATGTAGGTGGATTCATCTTCAGCCAGCCTGTAAACCCTGCCATCACAGGTCACTTCGGCCGTACCATGGACTACCACCCAGTGCTCAGCGCGATGTTGATGTTTTTGCAGGGATAATTTCTGGTACGGATTCACCACGATACGCTTGACCTGGAAGCGGTCGCCGACAATAAGCGATTCATAGCTGCCCCAGGGCCGATAGACCTTGGCGTGCACTTCTGCTTCAGCACGCTGCTGTTGTTTCAGGGTCTGCACCAGGTGTTTGACGCTCTGTACCCGATTCCGGTCCGTCACCAGTACCGCATCGGCAGTTTCCACCACGACCAGGTCACGCACTTCGGTGGCGGCGACCAGCCGCGATTCACTGCGCACGAAACTGTCCCTGCATCGGGACAACAGGACATCGCCCTGGGTAACATTACCGTCCCCGTCGCGCTCGCCCACCTCCCACAGGGTGGACCACGAGCCCACATCGCTCCAGCCGCAGTCCAACTCCAGCACGGCCCCCCTGGTGGTCTTTTCCATGACCGCGCGATCAATGGATTCGGCGGGACAGGCGCTAAAGGCCCCGGCATCCAGACGGGTAAAATCGAGATCTTCCACACCACCCGCCAGGGCCTTTTCACAGGCTTGCAACAGCGCCGGCGCCAAGCGCCGCAGTTCCTCCACGCAGGTCTGCGCGGAGAACAGGAACATACCACTGTTCCACAAGTAATCATCACTGGAAACGTAGTCCTGCGCCGTTTCCAGGTCGGGTTTTTCGACAAAGTTGTCGATGGCGTACGCCCTTGTCGAAAGGTTTTCCCCGCAGCGGATATAACCGTATCCGGTCTCGGCTTTATCGGGCCGAATGCCGAAAGTCACCAGGCGGCCCATTTGCGCCAGGGGCAAAGCCTCGCGTACAACGCTGACGAAGGCGGCAGTATCCTTTATCAGATGGTCGGCCGGAAGTATCAGCAGCAGGGCCTGGCCGTCGCCTTTCAGTGCATGCAGAGCCGCGGCCGCCAAGGCCGGTGCTGTATTACGGCCCGATGGTTCCAGCAGGATTTCAGCGTCATCCACACCGCAACTACGCAGTTGTTCAGCGGCAATAAACCGGTAGTCTTCGTTACACACCACCAGCGGAGCCCCAGCCTGCAAGGTCTCAATCCGGCGTACGGTATCCACCAGCAGGCTGCTTTCTCCTGTCATGGACTGGAATTGCTTGGGATGGACCTGGCGAGACACGGGCCACAAACGGCTTCCAACGCCGCCGGCTAGCAGAACGGGCTTGAGCATCTTGATACCTTACATTCCCTCGCGGAACAACCTCTGGAAGGCCCGCGGGACGTACGTCACTGTCGTGGTTATGGCGGGCCTCCCAAGGTAGTCTGCCCCGAAAACCGCCGCCTGACTCCGGATCATGCTTTCAAACGGACCAAACAAGGCGGCAGCACAGGATACAAGCCGGGGGCTAGCAGCCTGCCCTAGTCTAACCCAGGGTGGACATGCGGTCACCAGAGATTAAAATACGCAACTCTCTCCCTCTGGCCTCCAGAATGACCCTGCAAAGCTCCTATTCCAAAGAAGAACTGCTGGCCTGCGGACACGGTCAATTGTTTGGTCCCGGTAACGCCCAGTTGCCGGTAGGCAATATGCTGATGGTGGATCGCATTACCCATATCAGTTCCAGCGGCGGCGGCAATGGCAAGGGGGAAATTGTGGCGGAATTGGATATTGATCCCCGGCTTTGGTTTTTCGATTGCCATTTTCCCGGGGACCCGGTGATGCCCGGTTGCCTGGGCCTGGATGCCATGTGGCAACTGGTGGGCTTTTTTCTGGGTTGGCTCGGAAAGTCGGGGCGTGGCCGCGCCCTGGGGGCGGGAGAAATCAAATTCTCTGGACAAATCCTACCCGATGCGAGCAAGGTGGTTTACCAGATCAACATCAGGCGCGTGATAGAGCGCAAACTGGTAATGGGTATCGCCGACGGCCGGGTCCTGGTAGACGGCAATGAAATCTACACCGCCTCCGACCTGAGAGTAGGATTATTTCATTCGGGCGAACTTTAGTAGAATAACCAACATGATGAAACGTGTAGTCATTACCGGTCTCGGCATTACTTCCTGCCTGGGGACTGAAGCGGCTGCGGTTACCAACTCACTGCGCGAGGGAAAATCCGGTATCCGCTTTCAACAGGAGCAGGTCGATGCCGGCATGCGCAGCCATGTGGGCGGTTCCGTTGATATCGACCTGAGCGAACACATTGACCGGAAACGCCTGCGCTTCATGGGCCCCGCTGCCGGTTATGCATATATCGCCATGCAGCAATCCATTGAGGATGCTGGCCTGGATGAAGACCTGGTTTCCAACCAGCGCACCGGCATTATTGCCGGTTCTGGTGGCGGCTCATCCGGTAGCCAGGTGGAGGCCGCAGACCTTATCCGCTCTCATGGACTGCGCCGCGCCGGCCCCTATCGGGTCACTCAGACCATGTCCAGCACGGTATCGGCATGCCTGGCCACGCCCTTCAAGATCAAGGGCATCAACTATTCCATCTCTTCCGCCTGTTCCACCAGCGCCCATTGCATCGGCAATGCCATGGAGCAGATTCAGATGGGTAAGCAGGACTTGATATTTGCCGGCGGGGGTGAGGAGCTGCACTGGGCCATGAGCGGCCTGTTCGACGCCATGGGCGCCCTCTCCACCAAGTATAACGATACTCCGGAACGAGCCTCCCGCGCTTATGATACCGACCGCGATGGTTTTGTCATTGCCGGTGGTGGCGGCATGGTGGTAGTGGAAGAACTGGAACACGCCCTTGCACGCGGCGCCAGAATCTACGCGGAGCTGGTGGGGTATGGGGCTACCTCGGATGGCCAGGACATGGTCGCCCCCTCCGGTGAAGGCGCAGTACGCTGCATGCAGCAGGCGCTGGCCAACGTTGCGGGGGATATCGACTACATCAACGCCCACGGCACCAGTACCCCAGCCGGGGACATATCGGAATTGAGCGCCGTGAAGCAAGCCTTCGCAGGGCGTAAGATACCCGTGATAAGTTCCACAAAATCCCTTTCGGGCCACTCCCTCGGCGCTGCGGGTGTACAGGAAGTAATCTATTCCCTGCTGATGATGCAGGGTGACTTCATCGCGGCCTCGGCCAATATCGAAAACCTTGACCCGGAAGCGGACGGCGCCCCCATTGCGCTGGAGCGAATGGATAACGCCGATTTGCAGCGGGTCATGTCCAACAGTTTCGGCTTTGGCGGCACCAATGCATCACTGGTGATGGAGCGCTTCAACACCTGAAACAGAGAAAAGGACCCCTTTTCTTACAGTTGGTCCAGAAGCAGAATCTCGACCCGGTCGCCATGTTCAATAGTCCGCCCCGGTGGCACGATGGCAAGGGCATTGGACCTGCTGACCGAACTCAACACACCGGAACTCTGGTTGTGATGGGGCTTCGCCAGTAACTGACCATTTTCGACCACGGCCCGCACCCGTAAATATTCCTCCCGCGTCCCCGCACGCTTTGTCTGGAAATCAGCACTGGCGGGCAGGCGTAGCAGGGTCTCATCGGTGACCCCCATGCGGCGCAACAGCCAGGGCCGCACCACCAGACAAAAGGTCACAAAAACGGCGGAGGGATTACCGGGCAGGCCAAAAAAGGGTGTTTCGCCCACCCGCCCGAAAGCCAGCGGTTTGCCTGGCTTGATGCGCAATTTCCAGAGCCGCAATTCACCCAGTTTTTGCACCTGGGCGGTAACGTGGTCTGCCTCCCCCACCGACACACCGCCGGAGCTGATGACGCAGTCGGCCATTGCGGCGGCGCGTTGCAAAGCCTGCGCGGTGGCCTTCGCGGTGTCTTTCACCATGCCCAGGTCAACCACCTCAATGCCGAGACGTTCCAGCAAGCCGCGCAGGGTATACCGATTCGAGTTATAAATCTGCCCGGTCCGCAGAGGTCCCTCGCCGGGCTCCACCAGTTCATCCCCGGTGGACAGAATGGCCGCCTTCAACCTGCGCCGCAGCGGAACGGCCGCGAACCCCAGCGAGGCCAACACGCCCAGGTCCTGAGCTTGCAAGCGTCGGCCGGCGTTGAACAGTACCTCTCCCTCGGCAATATCCTGACCTCGTCGGCGAATATTCTCGCCGCAACCAACCGCTTTGGTGAGCCGGACAGACTGATCATCCAGTACGCAATTTTCCTGCATTACAACCGCATCGGCGCCGGCGGGTATGGGAGCGCCGGTGAAAATGCGCGCCGCCGTACCTGAAGAAAGTTCGCTGCCGCAACTACCCGCAGTGATGCGCTGAGTGACCAACAGCGGGCCGGTACCATCGGCGCTGTTTACCGCATAGCCGTCCATGGCGCTATTGTCATCGCCAGGTACCGCCAGCGGGGCGATCAAATCCTCCGCCAGCACCCGCCCCAGGGCCTCGGTCAGAATGCCGGGCCGGTGTTCGGCGGGCAATGGCTTCACATCGGCCAGAATCAGTGGCATGGCCTGTTCCAGAGGAGTCACGGAACGGGGCCGGCCGTGACATCGGGCTGAACTTCGCTGGCCTTGCGAGTACCAAGTACTCCGACAAAGTTGCAGGGACGATGGCTACCGTCAAGCTGGTCACGAATCAAACCATTCCAGGCAGTGCGGCAGGCGCCGGTGGAGCCGGGCATGCAAAAAATCACGGTGTTGTTGGCCAGCCCTGCCAGGGCCCGCGACTGCACCGTGGAAGAGCCGATTTCGTCATGAGACAGCGCCCGGAAAACTTCGCCGAAACCTTCTATCAACTTGTCAAACAGTGGGGTAACCGCCTCCGGGGTATTGTCCCGGCCCGAAAAACCGGTTCCGCCGGTGATCAGAACGGCGTCCACATCGGCTTCGGCGATCCAGCGCGAAACCACCGCTCGAATCTGGTAGATATCATCGCGTACGATCACTTTATCCGCCAGCTTGTGTCCCGCGTCCCGCAACGCCTCCACCAGGAAATGGCCGGAACTGTCCTGCTTCTCACCACGGCTGTCCGATACGGTCAAAACGGCTATATTCAGTTCGCTGTGTTTCGCATTTTTCACGGTTTGGCTGCCTCGCTTTCTGCATAATACTGTTTCACATGCCCCGCCACACTGCTGCGCCAGAACTGTTGCCGGATGGCGAAGGTGTCGCGGATCTTGCTGCAATCCAGCTTCCGGTTGAGGGCGAGGGATTCGGTTTTCTCCCGCACCACATCATCTTGAAGATCCCGGTATTGGGAAGCGGCCGCCAACAGCACTTCACCAAACTCATAGCAACTGGTGATATCAGCACTGCAATAATGATAGTCGCCCCAGGCTTCCACCCCGCAACTGCATTGATCAACCACTGCGGATATGACCCAGGCGGCATCCTCGGCCGCCACCGGGCAACCCCGGTTGTCCCGGTCCAGATACAGGACTTCGTTGGCGTCGAGTCGGTGCAGCATATAGGTGACCACGTTGATGCCGGATGGGGCGAATACCGGGCCCATCCTCAGAATGAAGTGGCGCTCGCAATGTTCCCGCACCGCGGCCTCGGCGTTGACCAGCAGTTCAGCAATGCTTGTGTCGACATCCGGGCTGTCTTCTTCCCGGTAAGGCTGCCCGCCTTCACCGCTGAAAACCCGGGCGCAGGACAGTGCCATCAGAGGAATGCTGCTGCCCTGGGCGGATTGGGCCAGCCAGCGACTGCGCTCGATATCCGATTCGTGTACTTTCACACCGCCGTCTGCGGCAGCCTGCACACGCAAATCGATAACCATATCGCATGCGGAACGGCGTAACGACTTTTTCGCCTGGCGCTCTCGTTTCCAGCGGCAATCGGAACGCTTGAGCCCCACAAATTCGCGTTCTCTCTGGGTAAAAAGCCGGCCCAACGCCTGCCCGACCGGGGTATCGAAGCCAATGATCAGGACACGCACAAGCCGCAATGTTGCATCAGCTGGCGCGGAGATGGCAAGTCACAAAGCCAGAACGCGCCAAGCGTGGCGCCTACAAACTGTACCCAAGCCAAAATCATGCTCGATGCTGATATACAGCTGCGAAAGGGAAATTTTCGAGCGCGCTGGTGCAACATTGTGGCTAGCCGGATTCAGAACGGAATGTCGTCGTCGAAATTTTCCAGGCTGCCCGCATCATTGCCATCGCCCTGCTCAGCAGCCGGCTGTGCTTGCCCGGCGGGAGGCGGTTGTTGGGCGGCGGCCTGCCCGGCAGGCTGGGCGGCAGCGCGCTGCTCGGGTTGGCCTGAGCCACGGCTGTCGAGCATCTGCATATCTCTGGCGATAATCTCGGTTGAGTAACGGTCGGCGCCGGACTGATCCTGCCATTTATTGGTACGCAGGGAACCTTCCAGGTAGACCTTGGAGCCTTTGCGAAGATACTCACCGGCAATTTCCGCCAGCCGATTGAAAAACACCACCCGATGCCACTCGGTGCGTTCCTGCGGCTGCCCGGTCTGTTTGTCTTTCCAGGTCTCGGATGTAGCCACGGAAATATTGGTGACCGCTCCACCCGAGGGCATATAGCGGACCTCCGGGTCGTTGCCCAGATTGCCGATCAGGATAACTTTGTTAATGCCTCGAGCCATGGGATTGCCCTCTGTTTATTCAGTAAAAACTATAACAACCCCCACTTGTAATTGCGACACCAAGAACGGCCCAAAAGCCTCCAATTTCGTTCTATTTACCTGAAGGCGGCAGCTTGATGATTTGTAACTTCTCAATAACCCCGTGCAGGCAGCATTTTTTACTCGACTCCCCGCAACCGTAGAGGCCCTGTGCCCGCCAAAGGTCATTCAGGCGCTGGTGGATAGCGGGTCGCACATGTGCGACCCCAACGGCGCGAGGGCGCAGGCCTCGGCCAGTCATCACGCCAATACCGAACGGTTACGCACGGGGTTATTGAGAAGTTACGATGATTTTGCTTGCCCATAATGGCTTCGGATATAATTGCCGGTTTGTTTTCCGAAGCCACAGTATGGAAACGATCCAGGTTCGCGGGGCCCGCACCCACAACCTCAAGAACATTGATCTCGATATTCCTCGTGACAAACTGGTGGTCATAACCGGTTTGTCCGGTTCCGGCAAGTCCTCCCTCGCCTTCGACACGCTCTACGCAGAAGGCCAGCGCCGCTATGTGGAATCCCTTTCCACCTATGCGCGCCAATTCCTGTCGATGATGGAAAAGCCGGACCTGGACCATATCGAAGGGCTGTCTCCAGCCATTTCCATTGAACAGAAGTCCACTTCCCACAACCCCCGCTCCACGGTGGGCACCATCACCGAGATTTACGACTATCTGCGCTTGCTGTACGCAAGGGTGGGCGACCCCCGTTGCCCGGACCACGGCATCTCCCTGCAAT
This sequence comes from Halieaceae bacterium, assembly GCA_026710905.1. Taxonomy (GTDB): domain Bacteria; phylum Pseudomonadota; class Gammaproteobacteria; order Pseudomonadales; family Halieaceae; genus JAPOQD01. The sequence goes on along the minus strand of JAPOQD010000103.1, from coordinate 24,675 downwards.
CCAGGACAGTAAGCCAGATGGTGGACTCGGTATTGGCGCTGCCGGAAGGCTCCCGGTTGATGCTGTTGGCGCCGGTGGTGCGGGAGCGCAAGGGTGAACATCTGCATGTGCTGGAAGAACTGCGCGCCTCGGGTTTCGTTCGCGCCCGTGTCAATGGCATTGTCACCGATCTGGACGACACTCCGGCTCTGGACAAGAAGAAGAAACACAGCATCGAAGTGGTGGTCGACCGCTTCAGGGTGCGCGAGGATTTGCGGCTGCGGCTGGCGGAGTCATTTGAAACGGCCCTCGCCCTCACCGACGGTATTGCCTGTATCGGCTATATGGATGGGGACGGTGAAGACGTCCTGTTTTCCTCCCGCTTTGCCTGCCCCCAATGCGGCCACAGCATCGGCGAGTTGGAGCCCAAACTGTTTTCCTTTAACAACCCGGCCGGCGCCTGCTCCAGTTGTGACGGCTTGGGGGTGCGGCAATATTTCGATCCCGAACGCATCGTTTTGCATCCGGATGCGAGCCTGGCGGAAGGTGCGATTCGAGGCTGGGACCGAAGAAATGTCTATTATTTTCAAATGCTGGTATCACTGGCCAACCATTATGGCTTCGATATCGATATCCCGTTCAGGAAACTCAGCCAGAAACACCGCAATGTCATCCTCAACGGCAGCGGCCACGAAAAAATACAATTTTCGTATATCAACGACCGCGGCGATATTTTCCGGCGCAAACACACCTTTGAAGGAATTCTTCCCAACCTGGAACGGCGCTATCGGGATACAGACAGCCACACGGTGCGTGAGGACCTCGCCAAATACCTGAGCATCTCCGATTGTGTCGACTGCCTTGGAACACGGCTGTGCCGCGACGCCCGCCATGTGCTGGTGGATGACCGCACCCTGCCCTCCATCACCAAACTGCCGGTGGGAGAATCTCTGGAGTACTTTGAAAAGCTGCGGCTGGAGGGCCGCAAGGGAGAGATTGCCGACAAGATTCTTAAGGAACTGCGCGCCCGCTTCCGCTTTCTGGTGGATGTCGGGCTCAATTACCTGACCCTGAATCGCAGTGCGGAGACTTTGTCAGGCGGTGAAGCACAGCGCATACGGCTGGCCAGCCAGATCGGCGCCGGGCTGGTGGGAGTAATGTATATCCTCGATGAACCGTCCATCGGTTTACACCAGCGGGATAACGCCCGCCTGCTCCGCACCCTCCTCCATCTCCGCGATCTCGGCAATACCGTACTGGTGGTGGAACACGATGAAGAGGCGATTCGTTGCGCCGACCACATTATCGACATCGGACCCGGCGCCGGCGTACACGGCGGTGAAATTGTCGCCCAGGGACAGGTTGAGGACATTGTGCAAGCCCCCGCTTCCCTGACCGGCGCCTTCCTCTCTGGCCGGCGGGAAATTTCCGTACCCGCGCGGCGGGTCCCCCACGACGCCACCCGGGTGCTGACCCTGCACGGCGCCAGCGGCAACAATCTGCGGGCATTGGACCTGGAAATCCCGCTGGGGCTGATGACCTGTGTGACCGGAGTCTCGGGAAGCGGCAAATCAACCCTGATCAACGCCACCCTGTACCCGGTCGCCGCCACCCGGCTGAATGGCGCCAGCACCCTGACCCCGGCGGCGCACCGGGACATCACCGGGCTGGAGCATATCGACAAGTGCATTGATATCGATCAGAAACCGATCGGCCGCACGCCCCGTTCCAACCCCGCCACCTATACCGGCATTTTCACGCCGGTTCGGGATTTGTTCGCGGGGACCCAGGAGTCCCGCTCGCGAGGTTACCGGCCGGGCCGCTTCAGTTTCAACGTCAAGGGCGGGCGCTGCGAAGCTTGCCAGGGCGACGGCGTAACCAAGGTGGAAATGCACTTCCTGCCGGATATCTATGTGCCCTGCGATGTTTGCCGGGGCCAGCGCTATAACCGGGAAACCCTGGAAATACGCTTCAAGGGAAAAAACATCCACGAAGTGTTGGACATGACGGTAGAAGATGCCATGGAGTTCTTTGCTGCGGTGCCCGCCATCGCCAGGAAACTACAAACCCTGATGGATGTAGGCCTGTCCTATATTCGCCTGGGGCAGGCCGCCACCACCCTTTCCGGGGGTGAGGCTCAGAGGGTCAAACTGTCGAAGGAACTGTCCAGGCGGGGCACCGGAAGCACCCTGTATATCCTCGATGAACCCACCACCGGTTTGCACTTTCAGGATATACAGCATCTGCTGGCAGTGCTGCACCGCCTGCGCGACCAGGGCAACACGGTCATCATCATCGAGCACAACCTGGATGTGATCAAAACCGCCGACTGGATCGTCGACCTCGGCCCCGAGGGGGGGTCGGGGGGCGGCAAAATCATCGCCGCCGGCACCCCGGAGCAGGTCGCCGTTACTCCTGGCTCTTATACCGGGCAATTTCTGAAACCGGTGCTGAAAGGACCGCTGGCAAGCAAGGACAAAGCCGCCTGACAATTCACGCGCTCATGGCTGCCCACGCGCCCATGGCCGCGCTACTCAGTGGCCGAGCATTGCCGCCAGCTTTTTCCCCAGGGCGACACTTTCGGAGATTGAGCGATCTTCCGGGTAGTAATGCGAAGTATCGGCAATCAACAATCCGCGCACCCCGGTTCTGACAGGCGGCAGCCTGGCTTCGAAACCCGGCTCGCAAACCGGTTGCGCGAATCGATATCTGCCCACCGTGGAGGCGATGATATCCGCTTCTGTCAATTGCGGATTCACCTGCTGGAGGTAGCGCTGCACCTTGTCCAGAAACACTTCATCACTGTCTGAATAAGCCGGGTGATCCGCGGGCAGGTAGTAGGGTGCGTAAATAATGTGCTCAGTCATGGGCCGCAAATTGGTGTATTCGACGATGCCGGGGATATCCATGTCCGGGTCGGAAACATTCAACCAGAAATATTTGCTCAGGGGTTTTTTCAACTTGAACATCACACAGACACAGGCGATGTTCCTGATGGAACGGTAAGCCTGCAACTGCTGTTCGGGCAGTGACGGCAACATGCCGGGCACATAGGGCAGCGGTACCGTGGATATCACCGCATCGAAAAGTTCCTCGCCCTGCACAGTGACAACCCCCCTGACCTGGCCTGCCTCGAGCAGAATTTCCCTGACCGGGCAGCCCAGATGCACTTCGCCACCCATTTCCCGAATCACTTCCACCAGGCGTTGGATCAGCGTATCCGAGCCGCCCTCCAGGTAGCCGTACTGTTCCTGAAAAAGGTTTTTCCTGGATTCCCCCATACGCCGCAGACGCGCCCAGATCCAGGCGGCGGAAAGTTGCCCGGTGAATTGATGGAACTTCAACTCGAAAAGGCGTTTCCACAGCAGATCATACGTGTGCTTACCCAGCCAGGCGTGTAACCAGGAAACCGCATCAAGGTTCTCCAGCCTGCGCCAGTTGCGCCGTTTCATGGACACAAAGGCCATCAGGCCGTAGCGAAATTTACCGATCGGGCCAAGGTAGGGGAAACGCAGCAAGGCCCAGGGGTCGCCCCAGTCCAACAGACGCTGATTGAGGTAGTAGCCCATGCTGGTTTCGCTCCAGCGCAAGTGGCCGGCCAGCCCGAGTTCTTCCAGCAAATCAAACATCGGCTGATCGCCCTTGCAGATGTAATGGTAGAAGCGCTCGATGCGCGTACCGGCAAAATCGATGCTGACCGACATCCCTCCGGGCTCAGTCCCCGCCTCGAAAACAACCACCTCGTTACCTTGCTTGAGCAGCTCGCGGGCTGTAGCGAGACCCATGGGACCGGCGCCGATAACGGCCGTTCTAGTCATAACTCCATCTCTACAGTTTCAGGGCGTATTTGCTGTATTGGGGGTGAGAGAAGGCTTCGTTGACCGCCTCTTCAAACGGGGTGCTGGTAACGCCGAAAATGGCTTCCCAGTCAATCACGGCAAATGTTTCATTGGTGACCAGGGCGCGCAGATGCTCCCTGGTAAAGGGAGGATCACGATCAAACCAGCCATAGATTTCCAGCAGGCCATGGAACACCGCATAGGGCAGCGGCAACAACAGGGTGCGGCTGCCCACGGCTCGCCGGATCGCGCGGATAATATCCACATAGGCCACTCGCTCCAAACCGGTGATGTCAAAGACCTGGCCGCTGATGCGCTGCTTCAGGCAACTCAAAATAATCTGGCACAGATCGCCGGCAAACAGGGGCTGCCGGATATAGCGGCCATTCCCGGGAATGGGAAACACCGGGGTTTTTCGCATGAAACGGGCCAGCCAGCCGAGATGCTTGCGATCAAACCAGCCGAACATCAGCGTAGGGCGCAGGATACACCAGTCGAAACTGCTTCCCTGCACCATGTCTTCCCCCCGCTTCTTGGTCCTGGTGTACGCATCTTCGGCGATGGACTCGATCACCGAAGAGCTGACATGCAACAGATAGGGATCACGCTGTGAGGCCATGGCATCCAGCACATTTGCGGTGGCCCGCACATTATTGCGCTGAAAATCCTGTTCCCGGAGTGAGCCGATTTGCGCATGCAGCGTGATCACCACATCCGCCCGGTTCACTACCTGCTGCCAGTTGCCGGGCTCCGCCAGGTCAGCCAGCCGGCAATCGAGATGCGGCTGCACCTGCCGCAGCACGTCAAGATTATGGGCATGCTTGTCCAGTACAGTGATCTGGTGATAACCAGCCTGACTCAGCCAAATGGCCAGGTTCTGGCCTACCAGACCGGCGCCACCGGTGATAACGATTTTGCTCCTTCTTTGCAAAACTCTTTGCCCCTGCAGATGATGCGGTAGAACTACGCTGCCGGCCGGAGGAGTTTCAAGCCCCGGCTCTCCTGGCCACCAACAGAAATTGCTTGCCGAAAACCCGCCACAACAACGGCAGCCGCAGATAGACAGAGACCAGGAAGACAGGCGCCCGCCTTCCCGTGGACATGGAGTACGGCAAAAAACGGGCTATGCTTTGCTCTATCTCAAAACCACTGAGCTGCAGTATATCCGCCAGGGAAGCATCGGTAAGCGGGACATGATGATCCCAGAAATCCCAGTAAGCCCCGCCGACATAGCGAATGTTCGGCCCCAGGCAAAGCAGGCGGCCACCGGGTTTGAGGCAGCGGCGGGCCTCGGCCAGGGTTTGCTGTATGGCGGGCTTGCCGGGTAAATGTTCGAGGAAATTACTGGTAAAGACCACATCCAGGGAATGTTCTTTCAGCGGCCAGGTGGTGGTGCAATCCTGGTGGAAAAACTGCACGCCGGCAGCGAGATGATTTCCGGTATCGGGATTGCGGTCCATTGCATATTTTTTCGCCGCCACAATTTGGTTGATAAATTCACCCCAGCCAGCGCCGAGGTCCAGCACCTCCTGTTGCGGCTGAATATAGCGGTTGAAGAAACGTTCACACAAAATGCGCCAGACCCGCAGCCGATAGTCTTCATTCCCGGCAAACCTGAGTTGATATTCTTCGCTGAGTTGATTGTCCGGGCTTGCCTCGACCATTCGCATAGTGTAACCCGGTAAAAACCCAGACCATAATTCCAGGACGCCACGGCAGCGGCGAATACCACGGACTCATCCATGGCGTTGACGCCTTTGGTCATTGGTTTACGCTGAAATGACTGTCCCGTTCCAACGCAATACGCAGAATTTTTCTGCCGTGATAAATGGGCGATTGTTGTACATCGTTGACAGCTATGAATACTCCGAGCTCAAACCACTGAGTTGCACCCCCAAAACTCGGGCGAATCTACAGGCTGCCCTCCACTCACTGCTGTGCCACCAATGGCTTGGCAGTGGCGCCTCGCGGCAGGTACAGCGGGTGTCGCGGGTAGCCCTGCCGGGTCATTCCCAGTTGGTATATCGCTGCACCATTTAGTGCGCCGAGAACCTCCGCAGCCCGATTCCTGTAGGCGCCATGAATGCCCCATGCCGCGACAACTATGCGGCAGGCATCGACACACTCCCGGATCGTCTGCTCATTCCGTGCGCCGCCAATACACTGCGGATAGTCTGCAAGCTTGAGCAAGGCGGGATTTTTGGTGCGGCGGGAGAACAGGTTGACCACCCGTATGCCGGCGTATCCCCAGTCGCGAGCGAATCCCACACAGCGGCGGATGGTGGGGTCATCCTTGCAAGCATCCGCGGTTGAGGGGTTCAGCCCGATGAAACCGCACAGCCCCGTTCCGCTGGACCACTCCCTGGACAACGCGTAACGATGGACTCCATCCTCAGACAATACGGCGTCTGCGTGGCTATAGTTCGGGAGCATGAACCATTCTCTTTGCTGCCGGTGCTATCCCACGACCCGGGTATCTTCCCAGCGGGTAGTGCCCCATCCGGGCTCGTGGCGCCGGGGTTGACCCTGGCTGCCGGTTGGTCCGGGAAACAATGGCGAGGCTAAGTCCAGGTTCACAATACATGGCAATTTTATGACGCCTGCATCATCGTCGAATTTGTATTTTGTCTGCATAGTTACCAGGGAAGGTTTATTTACCGCTGGTACGAACGGCAACACAGATAATTGACGATCCGGCGACAAAGCCGGGGATGATTTTTGATTCCAGCCTTGTCAACCAACCGAGCGACCAATGAGCAGACAAGACGAGGGGATTTCGAGCGGGCGCGGCGGCTTCGACTTTCCGCTTTATCCGCAGCAGCTTCAACAACATCGCCGCAAGATACAGCCAGTGAAAGCAATAGCTGGATTCAATTACACGGTAGCCGCCGGCCGACAACTCCGCAGCCAATTGGGGGCGGTCGAACCGCAGGTGATGCCCCCAGTATTCATCGTAGTTTGACCACATTTCCGCCCTGGCGGGCACTGTCAGTAGCAGATACTCGCAGTTGGGAAGTTCCTGATACAAACGCAGCAGAAACTGCTTGCGTTGGTCGATGTGCTCGATCACATCCAGCAACAGCACCACCCGGATTTGCGCCTTGACCTTTGCGTCCAACTCGAAAACATCGGTATTGGTATCGATAGCCTTCTTCAGGTCGGGCTCAATCACCGGATTGCCCAGTTCCACTCCGCGAATATTGAAGCCGCAATCCCTGCCGTAAGCAACGAAGAAACCGGCTCCGCAGCCGACATCCATCACCAGGTCACGCTCGCCGCTCAGCGGTCTGAGCAGATCCATCACCAGTGCATTGCGCGACAGGTTCCAGAAATTCCGTTCCATACCTTTGGGATAGCCACGAAGGTACTCAGCATCAGTATAGATTTCGGTCATGATTCCGACTCTTCCCTTGGAAGATCAAACGCAAGTCATCAATTGGAACGAGGGACATGGCTTCAGTGTTTCGAGTTGATGGAAAATAATTTGCTTACCTCTTCAAAGTTGCCTTGGTGAAACATCCGGCACCAGTAATCGCTATGGCGCAGGTTTGCGCGCATAAAACTTGAGGCAACCCGACTTTTTCAAAAGCACACAGATAATATTGACGGGAAGGAATGCCAGCAACAGCAGCAGATAATATTTGCTTCGGCCATTCTTAAGCGCCGGGTTATGCCGCAGGTCGCGGACCCGGCGTTGCGTGAAATTTTGCACCGACAAAGCCCAATGGCTGGTGTTCAACTGGTGCGCAATGCGGATCTCTTCGAACCCGCAGTCTCGCAGCAGGCGCCGTAAAAAATCGCTATTGAACTGATAGGTATGGCGCGGTACATGATTACCCCCCCAATAGCGCCCGAAAATACGGCGCTCATAGGAGTCAAAACCGGGTAATTCACCCACCAGCCAGGCCCCGGGACGCAGTAGGGAAAATGACTTTTCCAGTTCCTTGCGTGGCTCCAGAGTATGTTCCAGATAATTGTTCATCGAGATCAAGTCATAACCTTCCGGCATAGCGTCAAAATCCGTAAAGGTGCCACAATAGCCACGAATGCCCCGGTCTCTGAGTGCAGCAATCATGTCATGACTGAAATCAATTCCCTCAAGATGCCGCAAGCCGAGTGCCTGCAAACTCACCAAGAAGTCACCCGCGCCACAGCCCAGATCGAGAACCCGCGATTCGGCTGTTACCAAGCGGCTCATCTGCCGGCGAAACAGACCCTCCCTAGCTGCGTACAGGAGAGAAAACCAGCGGCCGCGTTTGGCGCCAACCGCGTAACCGTGGTAATGGATGTCATAAGCTTTTTTTAAATCCTTCAAACCGGGAAAAGGCTGCAACTGGACTCCCGCGCAGCCCAGGCACTGGAAGTAGTTGTATTCGCCTTCAACACCATATTCCCAGTCACGCATGCCTCGGATGACTGCAACATACCGGTCCCGGCCACAGTAGTTACATGTAAAGGAGCTCATCAAACCCCGCGCTGAGGAAGGTCTTTATACCAATTGCCAAGCAGCCGAAAATAGCCCTGTTGAAACAGTTCATAACGCGGTTGGCCCGGCTCGGAATTCGAGTACAGCAATACTTGCAGCGCGGCGTGGGCGGCAGCCAGACGATTGCAGGGAATGGCCACATGGCGATGGTGCTCGGCATGATAGTGAAAACAGAAGACCCCAAGAATTTTTTCACCCGCAAAGGTGCCGGTAATGGTTCGAATCACGGCTAGATTATCCGGACTGGCATGCTCACAGAAGGTTCGGGTCGAGGTGAAGAACTTGGCCACGGTCAACAGGGGAATGAGCCATAGCCAGAGATAGTAAAACCAGCCGACGGTCAGTGAGAAAAGAGCCAGGATCAGCCCCTGTGTGAGCAACAGTCTAATGGGCAGGTATCGCTCAGCCGGGTTAACCCTTTCCTCATTACCCAGACCCCGGCGAATATCAAAAAACTGGCGAAGCGCACGCCATCCGCAGAGATTCAGCAACAGCCGGCTAATGAATTCACCTCTGGTTTTCGGAAAATTTGCATAGTTGGCGTAATCCGGGTCTCGTACCGGGTCGCCAAAATATTTGTGATGCGCCAGATGAAAGCTGCGATAGGCTTCATCAAAGCCCAGGGGAAAAGCGGTGAGCAACCAGGCCGGAAATTCCCGGTGAGGATTGCCGAATCGCATGTGCAGTCCTTCATGCAAGGCATTGAACAGGGCGAACTGGCACCAGCCGATCACCACCCAGCCAACCAGTGATAACAGCACAAAAGTGAGATTCCCATCAACTTCGCTATTGGACACCACCAGGATGCAGGCAAACATCAGCAGGTAAATCGCAGCCACCTGCAAAAATATTCTATTACCGGCTTGTTGGAATTCCTGAATACTGGCCGTCATTTCTGATTTATCCAACATCGTCAGCCCCGGCAAGGTATGTTGGATGGCGAAATCTTCATGACAGAGAACCCGGCGTAGGTGTGAAAGTAAAACCGGATTTTAGCCGATTTCTTCCCCTCATACTCAGCCAACGGCAATTCACCCCGGGGCATCCGGCACATTCTTGCTACCACCGCAACGGCTCTCTACCAGGTAGAGCGGCCGCCGCTTTACTTCCATGTAGGTCTTGCCGATATATTCCCCAGCCACGCCGATGGCGAATAATTGCAGGCCGCCGAGAAGGTAAATGGGAATCACCGTGGAGGCCCAGCCAGGCACGGCCCCTTCCCGAAACAAGGCGGCGTGAAGCGCCCACAGACCGAGGATCAAGGAAATTATAAAGACCAATATTCCCATGGCGGTAATGAAGCGCAGCGGCATGATGGAGAAAGAGGTAATGCCGCGCAACGAGAGGCTGATCATTTTTCCGATACTGTATTTTGACTCGCCAGCCAGGCGCTCCGTGCGGCGGTAGGTGACTTCCGCCGAGGGCAATCCCAGCAGGGGAACGATGCCCCGCAGATACAGATTGGCCTCGTGATAGCGGCTCAAAAGCCTGATGGCCGCCCGGCTCATCAGGCGGTAGTCCGCATGATTGCGCACTGTACTGATGCCCAGCTTGTCGGCAAACCAGTAGTGGGCCGCCGCGCTCCAGCGTTTGAAGCGGGTATCGCTGGCCCGGTCATCCCTGACCCCGTAGACAATATCCTTACCGGTGAGAAACTCCCGCAGCATGTCGCCGATCACACCGATATCATCCTGTAAATCGGCATCCAGGGAGACCAGCGCATCGCCTTCGGCTTCCATCAACCCCGCGTACAAGGCGTATTGGTGCCCGAAGTTCCGGGTCAGCTTGATCCCCGCAATCTGCTCATGCTGTTCAGCAAGGCGGGAAATTTCATCCCAGGTGCCATCGCTGCTGCCGTCATCGACAAAATAAATCAGAGAGCCCGGTCCGGCCAGCGCTTCCCGGATGAGCTGGCCCAGCGCCTCCAGCAGACGCGCCGCCGTCAGGGGCAGTATTTTCTCTTCGTTACAGCACGGTACGACAATACCGATTCGGGGTCCCGGTTTGCTTGTCATTGGAAAACCTGCCTGTAAATGTTTGCCGTACCGGAGATAGTATGCCGCCGGGGACGAGTTATCAGTATATTTCAAGGATTAAACAGGGTTTTCTTGAGCCTGGCCAGACCGGTGCCGACACGTACCGGCAACTGTCTGAGCAGAGCTTTGCGCAATCGGTAGAACCATGGAGACACATCAACGGGGTTAGTGTGCGGGCCGATTCGCCAATCCGCCATGGCCAAGTGCGCCTCCTGCAGCACACCCTCCCGGACAAAGACGAAGCTGTTATAACGGTACCAGGGCATTACCTCTGGGTGGCCTCCCAGTCTCCCGCGCAGTGGATCGTACATGGTAAAGCCATTGGCCTGAAACAGGTCGCGCCAGTAGGAATAGGGTTGTTCATTCACGTGGCTCTCACCGCCCTGGCCGGGCGGCGCCGCGGAAAAGAACACGATATCGGCATGCCGGCACAGGGCCTGCACCAGCCCCGGCGCGGCTTTGCCGGGCAGGTGTTCCGCCACTTCCAGGCACTGGGCCAGATCAAACTTGCGCTGCAGGACGAATTTCTCACACAAGTCTTGGGCAAAAAACTCATCAGCGGCGATCAGTAAATCATCGCGATTGACGTAAGCGCCATCCAGGCCGAATACCTGGCAGCCCTGCTGCTTCCAGACCGACAGCCAGGCCCCGGAGCCACAACCCACATCCAGCACCGAGCTTGGCGGTATCGGCAGCAACTCCCGCAGTAGCGGGACCACCACACGGGCGGATGCCAGCGAGCCGCCGCTGATGTAATGGTAGTATTTCCGGTCATATTCATACATCGATACGTCTTCCAGGTAGTTTCACGATGCCTGGAGACGCCCCTCTCGCCAGGCGCCAACCTTGTCCGAATTCGGGCGGCTCAAACTGCGAGTTCCAGTATAATGAAAACAACAGCATTAGCGGACCGCACCGGTATCCATTTGACCTTGGAACCCCTTACAAGAAAAACCCTGCAGTTCATCCCGGGAGCCGCTGTACTCCTGCTCGGTGTTTACTTCCTGCTGGGCCAATTCATGATTTTCCTGCAGTTTCACCCGCATATTCCAGCCCGAGACACCTGGAAAATCATGCCCCTGGTGATGCAGGTCCTGGATTATGGCTGGGGCGCCACTGATTTACGCGAGGGGGTTGCACTCACTTCCGGTGCACACAGAATCGTGCTGAGCCGTGTACTGATGACTCTGGACTATCAATTTTTTCAGGGGCAAAACCACCTCATTTTCTTCAGTGCCTACGCTTCGCTGATCGCCCTGGCAGCTATGTACTTGTACAATTTTCGTTTACTGGGCCGCAAGCACTATTTACCAGCACTTTTGCCACAGGGTCTGGTCATCGTTTGGCTGTTCTCACCCGGGCACTTATACAACCTGTTAAACCCCATAAATACGAGCTGGTTTACCGCATTGGGTTGCTCAGCGGCAAGTCTACTGCTGCTGTTTACACCAGTACGGCTGAACAAACCGACGTTGTGGCTATTGGCCTGGTCGCTGGCCGCTTTGGCAGCAATGTCCAATTTTTCGGGGCTTTTGGTGTGGTGCCTGTTACCCGCAGCAGCATTCCTGCGCAATGACTCAAGAACGACGATGCTGGTTGCCGCACTCCTGTCTTTGCTGGTACTAAGTGTTTACCTGCAGGATGTGCACCACTCATTACGCATCTTGATCACCAATCAGCAGGCCCGTGAATTGCTCAAGGAGAACTGGCAAGCTGTTTCTGCGGTTCCTTTTGAAGTTGAGATAGTCTTTAAAGCGGTTCGCGATACCCTGAAACACCTTGGCGCTCCACTGCTGCTTCTGAACCCATTGGCGGCTGAAATGCTGTCGCTGTTATCTGTACTTGGTCTGGCGGAAGCCTGGAGGCGCCAATGGCCCCGGCGTAGACGGGACCCGGACATATTGTTCTGTCTGTTTATGGCGACGCTCTGTCTGGGCATTGCTCTGTGCATCTCGCAAACAGGCCGCTTCATGGCCCATCAATACGATGCGCTACGTTACCGTTCCTTTGTAATGCTGTACTGGCTTAGTGTTTCAGGGCTGGCAGTAGCACTTTTACCACACTGCTGGCAGTGGCTTAAGACTCTGCTGTGCCTTGGCCTGGTGTTGGTTTTCGTCCTGATACCCCTGAAAGCACCGAAAAGGGGGGAGTGGAATCTTGTCAACGCTGCGGGCATCGCCTCAGCGCAAGCAGAGCTATCGCGGCATAGAACTGGTGACTACCGACCGATACTGCCACTAAACTTGCCAAACCCATTCCCCGGGATTGAGGCATGGATGCGAAAGGAGGAAGTTGCGTTCGCCGCAGACCTGGAGGGTAAACAGAAGGCTGAAAGCCCGCCCTGCGATGAGGCGTTGCGTTTGTCTGTGTCCCCCGGTTGGGATGATGTTTCCAAAATAGAGTGGAGTGGGGGGTCAGTGAGTAGGCGTTTCCGTCGTATACAGTTGAGCGGAGCAGCTTCGCAGGGAGTATTGATTCCACAACTCCCTGCAGCCAATAAAGTAACGCCTTTTTTACCGGGCCAGCCTATACTCTGGCGGGGTTATCTGCGCCATCCAAAACCGCGGTTTAGCCCGGAGGAGTTGACGCTGATTTTCACCCCTGTACTGGGTAAATCCACCATCTGCAGTACGCTACCGCGCATAATTCACCAGGCGGCGCAATGACAGCCCCGGAATTGCGTCGTCACGCCCCAATTCGCAACTGGAAAAGCCTGCTGACTGAGGCATATTCAAGTAGCGCAGCGCAGTACTGGTCTCGCCTGTTGCTATGGGCGGCTCTGTTGGTTTACTCCACCCTACTGATCAAACACCACTTTCAATTGATTCTGGAAGTGCTGCCCCTGGACATCTTCGAACCGGCCATGCTGCTGATTACCGGCCTGATCATGGATGGTGGAAACCCCTACCGAGCCGAGTATTTGCCAATATACACCGATGTCTATCCTGCACTTTATAATGTTCTGGTGGCCCCTCTGGCTGGGGTCTTCGGCAACACGCTTGTACTACACCGTGCTGTCAACGCGGGGATGCTGTTGATTTCCTGTGGCCTTTGCTACCGGAGTCTCAGACATCTGGGTGTTGATAAGCTGTATGCGCTTTGCTCGGCCGCGATGCTGTATGCGGCATTACTGCATTACTCAACGCCCGTTGCCAGCGTCAACGGGCTGGGACACTGTCTTTACATGGCCTGTTTGCTGGTTCCCCTGGCTGCGGGTTTCAGTCACCGCAGTCTGATTTTCAGCGCAGTTTTTGGTGTACTGGCCTTTTTCGGAAAACCGTACTTTATCGCCGCTCCAGCATTCCTCGCCATGTATCTGTTGTGGCGTGTCTCGCTGCTTAGCGCTGCCGCCTATGCCTTGCTGGTGCTGGTACTGCTTGGCGCCAGTGTCGGGGCAACCCTGCTCATAGCACCCTATTACCTGGACACCACTATCTTTGCAATGCATGGCGCCACCGCTTTCACCCGGGATGAGAACCACCTGATCAAGCAACTACTGGACTTTCTGGCAGTATATGCCAGCCTGATACTGGCTATTCTGCTGGCAGGCACCGCCGCGTTACGGGTTCCAGCCGCCAAAGGGGCGATTCAAGTACGTGGTCTTGAGTATTTCACATTCATGTTGCTTGGCGGAACCTTGGCCGTCGGACTGGTGCTGGGCTACAACCGTGGAAATTATCTGACCTACCTGTTCCAACTCATGTCGCCTTTTCTCCTATTGGCCGCGTTTCTGCTGGTTCACCGGAGCCAACGCACGTTACCCTTGTTGCTCCCATTGCTATTCATGGGATTCTGGCAAACTTGGTCGTTGTTACCCACCCACACCTCCCCGGAGCGAACAAGTTGGGAAGTATTGGAAGAGAAAATCGACCAGCATGAACACATTTTTGCCAACGAAATAGTCGCACACCTGCTCAACGCCAAGGGGAAAAAACTGTACCAGGGGGCTTTGAGCCAGCACTTTCACTTTTCCGTTTTCAAACCCGTGCTCCTGAGACGGGAAGAAAGCGCTCGATCTGTCCGCTCAATCAGCGCACGTTATATCAGGGAAACCAACGAAATGATCGGCAGAAAATTTTTCGACCTGGTGTTGCTGAGACCTGGGAAGTGGGGAATCATCGGCGCTTCGCCAACAGGCTGGCCTTTTGAGAAAGGGCACGGCCAAGCTGAATTCCTCAAAAACTATGAGAAAGTAGATACCCTGCAACTACCCTATCCGGAGAGGCGCGGAGGCGGCATGAGGAAGATCGATCTGTGGAAACCGCGCCTCGAATCTGACGGCCACAAATTCAAATAACTTCAAGCGCTTGAGGATTTCCTTAAGGCGCCTTTGCCGTTCGGTCCCAAACATACTATGAAAACAAACAGACGGCGCGAGCGGCACGGTCAGGCATGAATTGCTTCCAGGAGTTGCTACGCCGGTGATACACCCGAGTTAGACAGGGGGGCGGTTACCGAGCCGAATTCCGGCTGGAAATCAATACCGGCGGCTGAAACCGCCTTCAAGCAGCAGTTATGAGCCACAAGAAAAGTGAACCAGTTGGACCTGGAGACCTACACCGGCAACTGTAGCAGTGTAAATTCATTGGGAGGTTACTCATCGCGCACACGTTTCTCGTCTCGGGACAGATCCGGTTTGCTGCTACCGCTGATTGCAAGTTTCGGCAAAGGATGGGGCCGATCAGGAGGTCGCCATATTTCCAGTTCCACCGCCCTGGCAACTATCGCATTGCTTTCCGGGAGGGAAGTGCCGAATTGCCAGTAGACAGCGCTGTTGAACAGCTCGACCCGCCTTTCCAGCTCGGGTTGCAGGGCGGCGCTGTAGAGACGATAAGAGTTGATGCAATAGACGCTGGAGAGCAGTATGGCCAGCCCTAGTAAACGCCTGCCGTGTAAAGACAGCCGAGTGGCCAGCATTACCCAGACCGTGGCCATCAGCAGTACAGACGGGAAGCTGTAGCGTGAGGACAGGGCGTATTCCATTGGGGAGTACGGCGCCCGGCCGAGCACCATGGCCGCAATGGACAGGGCGGTAAACCAGGCGCAGAGTTCCAGCCGCAGGTCTTCCTGCCGATAGTTTCTAAGGCTCGACAAAACCAATAACAGTAGTATCAGAACGCCGCTCAGTCCCGCCGGAATAACATTCTGCTCGCTGAAGGCGCTGCCCAGTAATACCAGGTAGTAGCCTATGTGCTTCAGCGGTGTGGAGAAAAAATGTTCCAGTACGCCGCTGACGGTATTGGGAGTTTCCAGGCCGATACGCCAGGCCACAAGCACCAAAGCGGCCGTCAACAGCCATATCGACAGGTACCACAGGGAGGCCCTGCGCAACAGCAGGCACTGGTGTAGCAAGCTGGCGAAACCAACCAGCCAGATCAGTTGGCCGGAAGCGAGGCTGAAGGTACTCAACGTGGCAAAAAGGATCGCCAGTGAAAATCTTTTTCCGTTGACCTTATGCAGGCAGTAGAGACTGGCGAAGCCGTACAGGAAGACATAAAAATAGGCGAAGGCCGCCATGCTCCAAAAGGTGATGCCGTAGGTGCGCAACTGAAGCAGCAAAAGCGCGGCGGGTACGATCACCAGGACAGAGGCGCCGGATTGGCGCAATGGCAGATACAGCAACCACAACAGCAGCGGCAGCGCAAGGTTGGCGAGGAATACCAAGCCACGGAAATTGACTTCACCGTAGAACTGGTAGACCGCAAGATAAACCAGGCGCGACGACAGGGTGCGATGATCGTTGAGTTGCTCAAACAGCCGTGGGAAAACCTCGCCTATTCCTTGTGCTTCCTCGATATCCGACAACACCTGCAATACATCCTTGATGTCGTCGGCGAATGGAATATTGAATGCATAGCGGTACAGAAAGGCGCCGTAGGCGGCCAAGGCCAGCCCCACCAGCAGCAACGCCAGCCACTGGATCCGGATAGCTGCCGGTGTTTGACTATGCACCGGCATCGATAGCTCGCACCGGGCTGTCCGCTGTTCTTGATGGCAGCGTTTTGGCGAAGTCGTACAACTGGTAATCCAGTTGCAAGCGTTCCCGCAAGGCTTGAACCGTCCCCGGCGCCAACTGTTCCCGGCGTAAAGGTTCCGGCGTGGGTAAGATGTGCATGGGGGAACCGGAAATCCTCAGATCAGACAGAATGCGTTGAAAGTCACTGTCAAAGGTTTCGGTCAGGCCGACGCGGGACAACTTGCCCAAATGTTTTTTGGCCAATGCCAAAACCTCGGTATCCGGGTTTTCCGCCAGGCACTCGCGGTCCGCCTGCCAGTACATGCTGGCAAGTTGCCATGTCTGCAAATTGTCCAGCATTTCCACCACCTCGGGCAGGCGTGAGTTCAGGAAGCCGTCGATGCCCAGGTCCCGTGCAGCTCGCGCCACGGCGAATCTTCGCTGCATATCGGGGTGCAGGCAAAATTTAAAGAAGGACAAGGCGCGTTCGACCGGGTCGCGCAGGAAAGTAAAGGAGTAAGCCCGGTGCAGATAAGGAGCCAGGTGTTGGTAACCCAGATGACCGGAAATGAACTGATATTTTGTGAACACATGCTCGGGCAGGGGGCCGCTGGCGGAATACTGCATGAAATCTCCGTGCGACAGGATTGTACCGGGCGGCAGGCGGCGGCGGAAGAACTCGACCACCGAAGAGCCCGCGGTCTTGGCAATGTGGATGAACAGGATTTTCGGCTGGCCTGGCGCAGCCGGATCAATAGCGCTCACATTGGTTTGCTTCGCTGCTTGGCTGGCTATCTAGTGTAGGCTGGAGCCTGTTACGGGTCTACCGGCCAAGGGCGCGTAGTACAGATGCTTGGCAGCAATAACTGGCCGCTCCCCGTGGGCATAAGAACCTGCCGAAAAAGAAGGGAGACACCGCGTAAGCGGCCGCAATAACCTGGGAATAATGGCCGGCATAAACAAGTTGTGGCTCATGGCCTGGAGGGTTTCTTCATCAACCGGTACCCACCTATTTTCCTGTATTCCACAAATTCTGTATTGATCCAGTCCGTCAACTCAATGTTCTGTGGCTGCAAACCATATTGCGGCATACGCAGCAGCACCAGGGGGTTGCTGGCGGCAGCCAGGCCCCCGGCAATTTGCTCGCGCCGGCGACTAGACGTAAATCGTAAATCGTGTTGCACCATGACCGGCGCCGCCATATCCACCCCGCTCCAAAGATACAGGCTATTCAGACCAAAGGCGTTGAAACCCGCATCGGCCTTGCGCATCTCTGCAAGCAATAGCTGGTAGGTGCTGACCCGGTCTGACTCGAGCCGTACCCACTCCATGCCGGGAATTTGCACCGGATGTAGCGCCCAGTAGCGCCCGCGCAGCTCTTGGCCACGGTAGCCAAAGTAGGCAAGCAGGCCCGCTATGAAAAGGACATGGACCAGATTTCCGGAAGGTCGCCAGCCACCGCTGCCCTGCCCTTGCCATTTCTGTGCAAGGGAGCTGGCGCTGTCGGCGGCGCACACCAGGGCAGAAACCAGGATTAGAAAACTACCAAAATAGAGTTGACTGCCAGGTATCGGATAGGCAAGCAGCAAGTGGAAAACCGCCAGTAGCGCCAAAACTCTGCGTTGGAGAGAAATATTGTCCTCATCTTGCGGCGCTATGCATAACCAGCACCACGGCCCAGCCCAGCCCAGCAGAGATTGGGTATTAGCCGGACCAAGCCTGAACAACAAACCGGCTGTGACAGCAGCGAAGATAATTTTCAAGCTAACTATCAAGGTAAAACGTTTCTGGGATGAACCTGGTCGCAAAAGTAATACCGCCATCAGCGGCGCCACGAACGCGAGCGCCACTTGACCCAAGGAGTATTCGCGAAACAGGTATACGTCGCCTAAAACCGTGGTAAATTGTTGAACACTGGCGAGATAAGCAGCTACAGAGGCGCCATTCATTCGCAGAAACAGGTACACACTCAGCAAGATCAATAGAACGCCGGACACAGCACCTGCGCAGTCTTTTAGCCTGATAACGCTGGAACCGTGGCTTGAGCAAGCGGCAAGAGATGCCGCTAAAATAGCTGCGGAACAGATGGCGGCATAGGGCAGGCAATTAGCTTGTTGCCAGTGTGTTCGCATAAGTACAAAAGGGAAAGACGCCGCCAACACTAATGCGAGGAGACGCAGGTACGTGGTCCAGCGGCTGGCAGGCAAACCCGCGGCAATAACCACCATGACAGCCGCCAGACAAAAGATGCCGATATTGACTTTTGTATTGAACATCAGGGCCACCAGCACTCCGATCCCAAACCAGCGCCACCAGTTGCTCTTGTCTTCTCCACCGTCCAGGCATAGCGGAATCAAGATCGCAAAACAGGCGATCAATTCCTGCGGGTGTCCCGGTTCATTGGTAAACGCCCGCATGAACAGAAATATCAATACATATCCAATAACACCGGCCAAATTGGAACCAGTCAGCCTCCTGACCAGTAACCCACAGCCAGCACAGAGAAAAATCCAGTAGGCAAGGCTGATAAAGCGGGTAGCGGCATTGGTCAAGGGCACTGAAAGGTAATCGTGGAGAACGATTTTGACAGCCAGCGAAACCGGACCATAGGGGATTTCGATCTGTTCATAGAGCGGGTGACCATCAAGGAATAAACGGGTCGCTATCAACCAGTAACCTTCATCATCATATTGCCTGAAATTGGAAAACAGGTCGTAAAATCCGAATGCGGCGCTCGCAGCAAGCAGGGCCAATAACAGCAGCCACTGTAAATAATGGAGATATCCCGGTGCGGTCCGCATCGCAGCTAAGGGTGAATTGCAGGTCACGGAGCAGCCGCCATCATGATCAACTCGTCTTCACTGATGAGACACACAGGGCGCGGTCCAAACAGGGTTTTGACGTCCACTCGCAGGGGGCCGGAGCCCGCCGCGGGTGGTTCCAGCAAGCCACGCCATTGATTATGCTGCTTCGCCAGCAAAGCCAGCGGCGTGTAGTCACCCCGATGTTGCGGATACAATCTGCCAACCAGATGCCGGCGGTGAAACAAAGTAATTTCCCGCGCAATCCAGGCCTCCGACCCTTGCAGGCTCAGGGTCATGGATTGCACCGAGGGTCGCTCCGTTTTCTCCAGCCGCCAATGGAATCTCCCCGGCGCACAGTGCTCGCTAGCCGGACCTGCATCCGGCGCCGCCACCGGCACCCGATAGGCAAGCTTGCGCCGGGTCAAAAAGGCATCGAAGCTGAACACCCTTTCGGGGAAAAAATTGATCAATTTTCCAGCTACCGGGTCACGCAGTTGGGCGCGTTCACCCTTGAGATACAGTGCAGCGGCATATTCCAGGCTGCCGATTTCCTCTTTCAGGTAGTCACCGAGCGGTGCGCTCAAAACCAGCGCCAGCAGCACACAGGCGAAATGTACCGGCAGGCGTTTCCAGGTGGGCCAAGGCGCACTCGCCGCCAGGATCAGTCCACTGACGGAAAACCAGTACAGCACCACCACGGTCTGATAGCGCTCCTGGCTGGGGCCGTGAATATGGTTGGGGTGAGACAGAATGCGGCCCAACTGGGTAGCAACAGCAATACCGGCGCACAAAGTGGCGGCCAGCAGACACAACTCCAGCCAGCGCGAATATCTTTCCCCACCGGAAAGACCTCGCCTGATTACGCGAAACCAGGTAAGCATCAACAGGCCTAACGATGCGGCGCTCAAAATACCTGCCAGCCAGGTATGGGAGGCGGTCAACGGCCAAGTCAGAAAGCGGCTTGCCTTTAGCACAATCATCCACGGGGTATTGGCAGCCAACGCCGTGTGCGCTTCATGTTGTATTTTGGCGACAACTTCCGGAGTCCCCAGCGTCCAAATTGCGCCGACACTGGCGTCGGACACCAGGTTTTGACAATACAAAACTACCAATATCGTGCTGGACAAAAGCACCGGGAGCGTAAAGGGCGACCGTAAAAGGAGCGCAATGCAAGCTAATAGCAACCAGGCAATAACCCCTCCGAATGTCGTTAGCGCCGCCAGACCCGCAAAAAGGAATGCCCACAGCCACTGTCGGCCGCCCGGCTGATCTTTTTTGTCCAACAGAACAGCAAAAGCCAGAATCGAGAAAGCCACCGTCAAATGCCAACTGGTATTCACCGGGTTGGCAAGATTCCAGACATGAGAGGGGCTGAATAGATAAAGAACCGCCAAGCTCAATGCCAGGATGGCAATCCTTTGATTCCCGGAAAATCGGCGCCGCGCAAACCTCCAGAACACACCGGCCATCAGCAGCAGGCTGGCCCAGGCGGCAGCCATCGGCAAATGATTCTGGCCGCTGAAAAAAGCTACGTCCAGGGCAACCAGGGCTCGTGGCAAGAAAATCCGGTGGGCGCCGTAGTGCGGTTCCAGCCAGCCTAGGAGACCTTCCAAACTGAGTCCTGTATCCACCACCGGCGCCACGGCGGAGAGCAGCAACACCGTATCGCGCCAGGGTAAATGGGGGTGGTATCGATACCAGATCAGCAGGGTCCAGACAAGGAAGCAAAGGGCAATCAGCGCGGTAACGGTAAACAGCGCCCTCTCTGCATAAACGCCGGCCCTATTCATTGCGGCGCACGCCTGATCCAGCCTTTGGCTGCACTGTCTGCACCCGCACCGGGCCTAGCCATAGCAAGCCTGTTTCGAGTTCGCGGTTGTCCACTGTGAGAGCCTGCGCTCAGGGCTTTGGCCGCCAGATTCGCAGGTCATAGGCGCCGCCCCCGTAACGGTCCGTCATCGACAGCCTGATCTTTTCGTCCACATAATAAAACTGCTGGAAATACTCAGCCCCCCCGATGTTGGCATAGGGTGGTGGGTTACTTATAAAAATGCCATTGAAATCCCAGGGCGAAACTATCACCAGGTCGAATTCCTTGTTTCTCACTTTTTCATAAAGCATCGTCAGGTATTGTTCCCAAAGACCTTCCACTCGCTGTTCGCTGAGTTCTTTGACAAACCACTTCGGTTTTCCCTGCGCCAGGGGGAAATAGAAGGTATGGCCGTCCTGATACACTTCTTTTCCGTGTCTTATCAAGTTGATCAACAACATTTGGGAGGCCAGTATTTCATCGTGACGGGCGATCAGTTCATCAATGCTTCGCCAGTTTTCCAGGTTGGTGGAAAAATCCTTTGGAAGAATGGTGTAGGCCTGAAAAAAAACCGCTAGCACCAAGGGCGCCGCAAGTCTTAGCCTGCCCCGCAACCTGGCGACACTGCCAAAGCCTGCTATCAGGAGAAACGGCGACATCAACTGGAACAGATAGGTCATGTAATTCCCCGGGTTTCTACCCAGGGAAACCACAATCGCAGCCGTCCCCCAAAAAAAACAGAACCAGAAGTAGTCCGGCCGCCGGTTGCTTAACGGTTTCGAAAGCCGGGAGACATTCATCTTCAGGCGACCGCCGAGAGAGTGGGAGACGCCACGGATAGTACTCCTCTTCAACGCCTGCAGCAGGACCAGGGTCATAATGGCCAGCAGACCCCAGTAGGTAATGGCATATTGCTTTAGTTGCAAAAACAAAAGCGCCCACGAGCTCAGTCTGGAGGCAGCAATAGCGGTCGAAAAGATCGTATTGTCAAGAAAATATGGGCTGCTGTGGTGCACCACCACCAAGCTGAACAACACAACGAAAACCCAAACCATTCCGGCGGTAAGCGCCCTGATCATCGACTGGAACAGAAACACATAGAGGCAGACCATGGCGACACCGACGACAAAATACTGCTTGGTATAAAACGCCAGCAATCCGCAAAGCAGCGCCAGGGCCAGGCTGCGGTTTGAGAAATGAAAGAACCAGGGAATCAGCACCGTCGCCAGAAACAAGGCCATGCCGAGGGCGTTGGTGCTGGCGATCGGTGTCGAATAGAACAGCAGCGCCGCGTAAAGACATACCGAGGCAGCAATACCGTAAATCCTGGAACCACTGTTGCGAATGGCCGCCAAGGCGCAAAGTCCACAGGACACGGCAATAAAGAATGCTGATACCAGGCGGTGTAGTAACAGGGTATTCCCGAATATTCCGCTGAGTGGCGCCACCACGATGTTGTATAGCGGCGGGTAGACACTCATGGCCTGGGGCTGAAAGGGCCGGGTGTAGGGATTATTGCCATCGGCAATGATGCCCGTGATCAACGGCATCTGCCCTTCATAGAGGTCCAGGGGCACCGGTGAAAATATAATCTGCGCGTGGTGATGGAGCAGACCGGCGAGAAAGACGCAAGTTGCAATGGCAAAGAGGATCACCCAAAACCTGTCAAATCCTTGCAAGAACCGCCGATTTTTATTGTTGAGCATGTTTTTCTGTGTTTCAGCCCCGAAAACTCAAGTAAAGATTGGAATGCAGTGGTAATCGTGTCGGGCCCACGGGGTTATCATCCTGAGTACCATTTGCCATTTGAACTCTTCGAAATACTGTGGCGTTACTCACTAACATCCTACTCTGATACACTACTTTTACCGCACTGATTCGACAGCTATTTTGCTCAAAGTTGGGATCGAGAAAATGAGAAAATTATTCATCAGTTACTGCTGAGCTCACGCATATTATGGAAATGCCAAATGGGATGGAAATAGAGGGAACCAAAAAGATCTCAGAACACATAATTTTCTTTAACAGAGAATTCAAGATTCGGTTTGGCATAGTAGCTTCATAATTCCTCTCCGTTGAGAAACACTTTTGGTAAAGTCGAATAAAAATGATCAGTGGAGCAAGCAGAAAATTGAAGTGGTTCATGTAATCGATATGCAACCCTCCCTTTTGATGAATCTTTAGGAGGGTAGTCCTCGTGTAGCGTCTTATGTGGTGCAAGGTGTGATCATGTTTCCCATACAGGAATTGATAAGCAGGCACTGTCAACACGATATGCCCCTCGTCGTTAAGCCTATGCTTTAAAGCCACAAGTGCATCAAAGTCCGCTTCTATATGCTCGAGCACATCAAACAGGCAAATAAGATCAAACGATTCGGCCCCATAGGGAAGGTTATCGGGTAGAGCGCCACTTTCAATTTCAACGTTCTGAAGATTTCTCGATCTCGCATTTTGGTGCGCAATCTCAAGAGCAGACTTATTTTTCTCAACACCTTTCACCTTGCCATGCTGCGACAGCATTTCCAGATTTCCACCTGTGCCACAACCGACCTCCAATATCGAAGCATTATTGCTGAGGTCTAACTTTCTTATTATCTTGGAAATAATGCGGCGGCGAGATACATACCACCAGTGCTCTTTTTCCAATGCGTTCATCCCTGTATAGGCGTCAGGTTCCATCTCTGGTCTTCTTTTTGTTCTTGACTATATATATAGGTCTGTTTTTGGTTTCTTCGTAAATTCTCCCGACATACTCCCCGAGCACTCCAAGACCGACAAGTTGCAGGCTTCCCATGAAAAAGATCGCCACGAGCAATGAAGCATAGCCCGGGACATCGATGCCTTGCGTCAAGACCTTATATACAACGATGACAATATAGATCGAGGATAATAGAATTCCTGCTAATCCAAACCTGAGCCAAACCTTTAACGGAACTGCGCTAAAACTGAAAATTCCATTAAGACCAAGACCCATAAGCCTCCTGAAATTATAACTTGATTTACCGGAAGAACGAGTTTTGCGATCAAAATCGATGTAAACAGTTTTGTATCCAACCCAGGAAAACAGGCCTTTCATATATCGATTTTTCTCGTGTAGCCGTTTTACGGAATCCACGACTTCTCGGTCCAATAACCGAAAATCACCTACATTGGAAGGAATTTCAATATTTGTGAGCTTTTTGTGTAACCAATAGTATGCCCCGGAAAAAAATTTCTTGCTGAGAGTATCGCCGGATCTGGAAGAGCGCTTGGCCATAACAACATCTGCGCCCGACTGCCAAGCCTCAACCATTTGAACAATAAGTTCCGGGGGATCCTGAAGATCGGCGTCTATTGGAATAACCGCATCGCCCATAGCGTGGTCTATCCCAGCCGTAAGTGCAGCCTCCTTCCCGAAGTTACGGGAAAGTTGTAAAAACAAGACCCTGGGATCAATGGCTTCAAGCCGTTCAAGAACAACCGGTGTATTGTCACTGCTCCCATCATCTACATAAATGAATTCGCAGGTAACATCGATTTTTTCCATTGTCTTGCTGGCGGCTTCATGAAAATTCTTCAGCCCTTGTCCTTCATTGAAACAAGGAATGATTAATGAAATCTTCTTGTTTTCTGTTGTTGATATCATCTTGGCCGTCGTCTGCATCGTTCATTTGATAAATTTCTTTTCTGCCAAGTCTTTACTGTGTAGATGAGGTAATGCCAGCTTAAGTGATTGACCACTGAAGTCAATTTCATAACTGCATTTTTCGGTTTTTCGCTATCGTG
>JAPOQD010000080.1 GCA_026710905.1 Halieaceae bacterium | reverse complement strand
TCTCGACGTAGATCGCTCGCCAGCACATTCCCTGATGGGCACCTTGTAGTGCCGACCTATGGCCTCCGTCAACCAAAAATCAATGGCTTACAAGCGTTTTGGCGCTGAGTTGCGGAAGTCGGGTTAGAGCATCGGAGCTCGAATATATTGGAAATATGGCAGGTTCGGAGTTACTCCAATGCTGGCACGATTATTCTCGAGAACTGGCCGATGCATTTTCTGCGGCCCAGCCTGAACTGCGTGTTCCCTGGGCGGGACCTCCGATGAGCGCCCAGTCCAGTATTATCGCCCGCCTTATGGAGACCTGGGCGCATGGGCAGGCTATCTTCGACTTCCTCGGAGTCGAGCGTAAAAATTCCGACCACATCTACAGCATTGCCGAACTGGGTGTACGCACCTATCGCTGGACTTTCGCCAATCGGCAACTGGATGCGCCGCTACCAAAACCCTTTGTAAGACTAACCGCGCCTTCGGGGAAACTATGGAGCTGGAATGAGGAAAGAGAGGACGAGTATGTGGAGGGGGAGGCGGTTGAATTCTGCCAGGTCGTAACCCAGACGCGAAATGTCAAGGATACCTCCCTGAATGTATCTGGCTCTAATGCCGCTAAGTGGATGTCAATCGCCCAATGTTTTGCCGGTCCGCCGGAAACGCCCCCGGCAAAAGGACAGAGAATGATCAAAAAAGCGAGATAAAATAACCGGTGGTGGGTTGTGCGCCGCCGCCGGTCATTCGGGCGCTGGTGGATAGCGGGTCGCACATGTGCTGCCCCCACAGGCGCGAGGGCTCTGGTATCGCTGGGTCGCCATGGACTTGACCCATGCCGCGGCCCCGATAGGCGCGGGGGCGCTGGTCTCGGCCTGTCTTCACGCCAATACCGGGTAGTAAAAGGGGTCGGAGTCATGACTCCGACCCCTTTTACTCGAGGCACGGTGTTATTGAGAAGTTACCAATATGTGGGCTTTGCGCAGGTAAAAGTATCTTCAGCGGGAATCATGGTATCTCCTCACTGCTGTCCCAACCAAGTCGGCCGGCAGTTTACCTAAGGCGGCAAACAGGGTTATAGTCCGCGGCACTGCCGTTAGAAGTATCCTACAAAGGCTTGGCAAATGCATATCGCTCCCGTTTCCGAAACAGAACTGGCAGCGCTTGGCGTCGATGTCGGAGCCGTGAAGCAAAACATGGGCTTTGTGCCCAACAGCATGCGTATCGCCGCGCGGCGGCCTGCTCTGATGCACGCCTTCTCAGGGCTGGTCGGCGCAGTCATGGGTGGTGGCGAAATCAAACCGGACTTGAGATTTATGGTGGGTTTTATGGCCTCAAGGGCGGCTGGTTGCCTGTACTGTCAGGCGCACACCTCCCATAATTCGCACGCCGCCGGCGTGGCCACGGAAAAAATCCAGGCTGTCTGGGAATTTGAACAGAGTGAACTGTTCAATGCGGCGGAACGGGCCGCATTGCGCTTTGCCCGCGACGGCGCCCAGCAACCCAACGCCGTCACCGGCCGGCATTACGCAGACCTGAAGCAGTTTTTCAGTGAGGAGCAGATTGTCGACCTGCTGGGGATCATTTCCCTGTTCGGCTTTCTCAACCGCTGGAATGATTCCCTCGGCACCGTGTTGGAAGAGCAGCCTCTGGGCTACGCTCAGACGAACCTGGCCGAACAAGGCTGGAAAGCAGGAAAGCATGCGGACCTGCCGCCAGAGAAGAGATAGCTTAGCCGGTCATCGGTTGCAGTAATCCCGAGGCCGGAACAAGAAAATGCACGAATTATCCATTTAGCCAAGGAGGAACCACCATGAAACCACTTGCCGCTTTACGTACACTGACTTGCCTGGCCCTGACCGGCAGTGTGTGCTCCTTCACCAGTTTGCCCACACTCGCCCAGGGTGAAGAGGCCATACATCTGGAAGAAGTGCTGGTTACCGCCCGGAAACGGGAAGAAAACCTGCAGCGCACGCCTCTCTCCATTACCGCTCTCACGGCGGCTACCATTGAGAATGCTCACCTGCCGGATATTCGCAGCCTCAATCAGATGGTCCCCAACCTGGCTTTTACCACCAGCAGTGAAGGCGGCGCGCAAACCGTGCAGGCTTTTGTGCGAGGTATCGGCGCAAATGATTTCGCCATCACCCTCGACCCCGGCGTAGGCATATACGTTGACGGCGTCTACATGGCCCGCACCGTGGGCAGTAACCTGGAGTTCAACGACATAGAGCAGATCACCGTGCTGCGCGGCCCGCAGGGTACCCTGTTCGGGCGAAACACGATTGGCGGCGCCATCGATGTGGTGACCAGGGCGCCCTCCCACCAGTCCAGCTTCGATATAGAGGCCACGCTTGGTAACGACTCCTACTTTGGTATATCCGCCTACGGCGAAGCTTCACTGGTGGAGAACACGCTCAGCGCCAGCCTCTCGTTCCTTTCAAAGGAGTACGATGGCTGGCAGGAGCGGGCCGGGGTCGACAATGCCGGTAACGAAGATCTATGGGGTGCGCGCGGTCACTTGCTGTGGACGCCCTCGGAATCGTTCAGCTCTCACCTGGTGGTGGATACCACCGACCAGGACCAACAGGTGCAGCCCCACGTGTTGGAAAACTTTGACAATACCCAGATTTTCGCCTCCCTTTACAACAATTTTGTAACCACTTGTTGTACGGAAAATGCAGATATAGACGAGAGCAACGTCACTTCACGCACCAAGGATGTGGTGGAGACGACCGGTTTCAGTTGGACCAATACCTGGAATATGGGTGACCTGACGCTCAAGTCCATTACCGGTTACCGGAAACTGGAATCCGAGCAGTATCGCGACAGTGACAATGACCCGCTGGACTTCTTTGAAGTGGGCACGATCTTCGATCACGACCAGACAAGCCAGGAATTCATTCTCAGCGGTACGGCCTTTGACAGCAAATTGGATTGGGTCGCCGGGGGGTATTATTTCAAGGAGGATGGCACCCATTTCACGGAAGTCACTATCGCCGGGGGCCTCCATGACGCCTTGCTGCCGCTGCCCTTTAACGTCACCCTGGGTCCCGGTGGACCGCCGCTGAGGTTTTTGGCGGTGCCTTTCGACTTTACTCTTGATTATGACCGGGACCAGGAGGTGACCAGCTACGCTGCCTACCTCCATGCCAGCTACAGTCTCAGTGATCAATTGCGGCTGACCCTGGCTGGCCGTTATACCGAAGATCAGAAGGACATGACCACCACCACCCTCAAACGCGCCAGCCAGACGCCCATTGTGGCGCCCGGACCGACGGCGGACAGCACTTGTGGCGACGTGGTTCCCTATGGCAATGGCAGCAAGTACAGTTGCAGCGATGAATGGTCGGATTTCTCACCCAAGGTGGGGCTGGATTACCAGTGGAATGATGATGTGATGTCGTACCTGCAAGTGTCGCGCGGTTTCCGCAGTGGAGCCTTCAACGCCCGCCCCTTGCAGAACAGTGAAATTTCCACCGCTGATCCGGAAACGCTTACCAGTTACGAATTGGGTTTCAAATCCCAATTGTTCGATAATCGCCTGCAACTCAATGGCGCCGTGTTTTACAACGAGTACGAAGACCAGCAGTTCCTGGTCAACCGCTCTTCCGAGTCTGCCGGCGGCGCCCTGGCGCTGATTATCGAAAACGCCGCCGAATCCAATTCCCAGGGCTTTGAACTGGAGTTTGTTGCGATACCGGCCGAGGGATGGAACATCATCGGCGGCATCGGCTATATCGACCCGGAGTACGAAGAGTTTTTCCTCGAAGTGGATGATCCTGCCAACCCCGGTGTAGTGATCCAACAGGATGTCAGCGACCGGAAGTTTGCCGATACACCCGACTGGACCGGTAACCTCGGCATCCAGTATGAGACCCCCCTTGGCTTCGGCGGTCAGTTGCGCCTGCGCGCCGATATGGCCTACAGGGGAGAAATCTATTATACCTTCGACGACACCCTCAGTGGCTACGACACGCTCAACGTGGGTGGCTTTACTACCTACAACGCCGGGATTACCTATATCTCCAGGGACCAGCATTGGGAAATCTCACTCTATGGCAGTAATCTGTCGGACCAGAGGAAGATCAATGGCGGTACGGTGGTAGACGCGTTCGGCACGACCGATACACGTTACACTGAGCCGGAGCGTTACTTCTTCTCCGTGCGCTACCGCGGCGGCTAACCGTGCCTACAAAAGGTCTGGCCCTGGTCACAGGGGCCTCCGCCGGTATCGGCCGGGAGTTCGCCCGTCAGTTGGGGGCGTGCTGTGACCGCATGCTCCTGGTAGGCCGGCGAGAGAACCGGCTGCGGGAAGTGGCCGATGAACTGGCTGACCGAGGCGTAGCTGCAACCGTGGTGGCGGCCGATCTGGACAGCGACGCCGGCGTACAACAGGTGCTAAACGCCATGTCGTCGGCAGGTCCCCTGGATTTCCTGGTAAATAACGCCGGTTTCAACAATATCGGCGCTTTCGACAGCTTGCCGCTGGCCCGGCATCTGAGCATGGTTCAAGTACACGTTACCGCTACCCTGGCGCTGACGCACGCGGCCTTGCCGGCCATGAAGCAAGCCCGGCGCGGTGCAATTGTCAATGTCTCCTCCATGTGTACTTTTGTCCCCTATGTGGATGTATCGGTGTACGGCGGCACCAAGGCTTTTCTGACCAATTATTCCTCTGCCCTCGCCGCAGAGTTGCAAGGCAGTGGTGTGCGGGTGCAGTGTTTGGTGCCTGGGTTCACCCACACCGAACTGCATACGCGGGAAGGCTTCGACAACTATGAAACACCCGAGGTGCCGGAGGAATTGTGGATGCAGCCGCAACAGGTAGTGGCGGAGAGCCTGGCTGCCCTCAATGGTGACCGGGTGGTGGTGGTGGTTGGCGAGGTGAATCGCTCGACGGCCCGGGAAGCCCTGCAGCGCGACCTCGCCGCGCTGTAATTATCATTTCCGCAGCGGCCTGCCTTGCCATGCTACCAATGGCCCGCATATGGCCACAACTCTCGCAACATTACTGCTAGGCCATGTCTGATCCCGGCCGGCCGCGCCTGTTCCATGGCTGGCGTATCGTCTTCTGTGTTGCTGTCTGCCAGTTTCTCAGCATCGGCTTGTACAATGTGTACGGCTTCTTCGCGACGCCGATTATCGAGACATTTCAGCTCACCGACACCAGTGTAGGCATCGGTATGTCCATCATGTTGCTGGGAGCGACCCTGGTCAGCCCCGTGCTTGGATTCGCACTGGACCGGCATCGCGTCAAGCCGCTCATGTTGTCCGGCATTGCCCTGATGGCGATATTGGGGCTGGCCCTGACCCGCAGCACCCAGGTTTGGCAGCTCATGCTGACGGCATTTCTACTGGCCGCCGCCTTCGAAATGTACGGAATGCTTCCCGCCAATGTTCTAATTGGCCGTTGGTTCATCAGCAAGCGGGGGCTGGCGCTTTCCCTGGGAATGATGGGCATTAGCGTAGCCGGTTTCCTACTGCCGCCGATCAGCGCCTGGCTTGTCAGTGCTCTGGAGTGGCGCAATGCCCTGGCGGTCATCGTGCTCGGAGCTGCGGTCCTTGCGGGTTTTTTTGTGTATTTCACGGTTGTGGACAGACCGTCGGACCTGGGTATGAACCCGGATGGTGATGCTATCGCAGCAACCGGCGTGGACTCCTCCACGGAAATGCAGCAAAACCCCCTCGTCACGAAAGAGGTGCTGGCTAATCGCAATTTCTGGGTCATCACCTTTTGTTTTTCGATTGCCTACGCGGTGCCCACCGCTGCTTTTTTTCTGGTACGCCACATGGAGAGTCTCGGTATCGGGACCGCCAGGGCGGCAGTGGTTATATCGGTGCTTTCGGTGTTTATCCTCGTGGGAAAAATCAGCTCGGGCATGCTGAGCGACCACCTGGACAAGAAATCCGTGGGCATCGCCGGTTTCCTTATTTACGCGGGCGGCTGGATAGCCATGGCGAATCAGTCGGAGTATGCCTGGATACTGGCGTCAACCGTGCCCATGGGCCTGGGGCTGGGCAGTCTCGCCCCGCTGTTACCCATTCTCGTGGGCGTTTGTTTCGGGCCGCAAAATATGGGCCGGGTGCTGGGATTGCGTACCTTTCTGGGCCTGCCTTTCATGCTTTGTGCGGCGCCCCTGGCCGGCTACCTGCGCGATAGGACCGGAGACTATGTGAGTTCCTTTTATGCTCTTGCCGCCGTGCTGCTGTTGTCCGCAGTAGTCCTGGCCTACCTGGATCAAGAGGGTCAGAGTCATTGATCTTTGATCCTAGATTTCCCCGGGGTCTTCACCGGCGCAGATCCTGGCCCATGCCTCCGCACCAAAAATTTGCTCCCCCAGCGGGCCCTGGTCAGGGGCACTGCGCAATTCGTTGCCGCCCTCGATGGCGAGGCTCTGGCCGGTGACCCAGCTCGATTCAGGGCCAGCCAGATAGCGCACGCCGGCGGCGATATCCTCGGGTTCGCCCAGCCGTCCCAGTGGTTTTTCTGCTGAAAATCGTTTTACTACAACCTCATCCGCGAAAATGCTGCTGGTGCATTCGGTGCGGGTCAGGCCCGGGCGTACGGCATTGACGCGTATCCGGTAGCGGCTCAATTCCTCGGCCAGTTGGCGCACCAGCCCCTCCAGGCCCGCCTTTGCGGTGCAATAGGCCGGCAGCCATGGGAAGGCCAGCTTGGCGGCGTCTGAGGAAATCACCACGATGGCGCCGCCACCGCTTTTCACCATGGTGGGCACTGCGTAGCGTATCGCCAGAAAACAGGACAGGACATTCAAGCGGATCTCTTCCATAAAGGTGTCGGCACTTTGCGCCAGCAAGGGTCTGATGGAACCGCCGCCAACTGTGGGGATGCAGATGTCCAGGCTGCCGTTACACTGCACGCCGTGCTTGATCGCTGCGACAACGTCATCTGTCTGCAGGGCATCGCCGGCGTAAATCTGGATGCTGGCGCCGGGTTGGGCTATCTCGGTCAGCCGCTGGCGGGTATCTTCAAGCGCCTTCAGCCGGCGCCCCATCAGGGTTACCGAAGCGCCATCGTGCAACAGGGCTTGCGCACAGGCGCTGCCAATGCCGCCGGAACCACCGGTGATGAATGCGTGTTTGTTGGCCAGTGGTAATGCTGTGTTCATTTCGTTGCCTGCTGTCCTGTCCGTCCAGACCAATGACTCTGGCCCCTAAGGAATCCGCTACGGCCGGGGGGTATACCAGATTGGCGAGGTATAGGCGCGCTCCTGGTGAATGCGCGTGGCCTCATCGGGGAAGCGGCTGCCGGTTTGTACTTCATCATAAACGATCCAGCGCGGCGTCGGGATTTGCAACACGCGCGCGTAGTAGAATGCGGCCAGCGCTGGGTCAAATTCAGGGTCGACCCAGGTAGCTGTCAATTGTGCCGCGCCAATGCTGTTACTGTAGCTCGCCTCCTGCAGATTTACGCTATTGCCCACAGCGGGTATGTGCCCGTTTCGATCCGGTTTCCGCTGACCGGACCAGACCACATCGAAGACTTTCTCTCGCAGAGTCTCGCCATCCCTGTCCAACCAACCCTTGATGATTTGTATGCGGTCGAGGTTTGCGCCCTGCGGGTCCTTCTGGGCGGCGGCGATAAACGCGGGCGCGCCGGTCTGACGTGGTCCGGCACTCAATATACCGCCCATGGGTACGCCGTTTTGGTAGGCGTGGCGGGCGAAATCAGGCCGCTTCTCATCCCCTTCCCTGAAGCCCCAGCCGGCAAAGAATTGCACGCTAATGCGTGGCCCGGTGGTGGCGTAAACTTCGCGCCGTTGCACTGCATCGAAGATTGCCTCGCGCGTGTTTTCGCTGGCCCATACGGCAGCGTAGCCCGAAGCGAGCTGCTCCCAGGAATGGACGACAAGGGCCCCGGAACTTTCCGGCAGCGAGGTGATTGGGCCCTGGTAGATGTCAGCCTTGCCTGATGCCGGGTCGGGGTAAACCATAAAGGGACCTGTCAGCCGCTTGGGCTGCCCCGGTTCAAATGGGGCTCCCTTGCCCCAGAAGTTGCCCTCTTCACTGGTTGCCAGCGAGGTATGCGAGTCGGTAGAGCCAATCATGCCAAATTGGTAGGGATTCGTGCCGGTGCGCTGTTCCTGGCGCAGGCCCAGCTGCAGGGCGGAGCGAGCGTATTCGTAGCGCAGCATGGAATTATCCTTGCGCGCGGTCGCGGCGAGATTGCCCTTGTCCCAGGTGCCATAGTCGGCGAATTCGTCATCGGGCGAAAGCAGTGGGTGGGTCTCACCGTCTCCCTTGATCTGGGTTGCTTCAATCACCGGCTCCCAGCGCCGCCGTTCGGCGGTGTATTCGCTGTCGAACGGCTGTCCGCCGGGAAGGGTTTCGGTAAACATGGCACCATTGCTGAGGTTGCCATTGTGCGGAATGGCCAGGGCGGCGCCGCCCGTTTTTTCCTCGTAACTGCGCAAGTACTCCCAGAGGTCGCGAACATCTTCATTGTCGTGTGAGGAAAACGGCTGCACCTGTCCAACCCTTTTACTGCTGTCCCGGAACATCACCACCCGATGAAGGTTGTTGCCATCGGGCATGGAAGTCCATTCAAACCCCAACAGCGTGGTGAATCGTCCCGGCTGATTGGCCTGTTCGGCAAACGCAAGTGATTCCAGCCATGCCGACCTCTGGATTGCCGGCAAGTCAAGGCGAGCCTTCAGGCCGGCGTGGTCTGAGCCGAAAAATTGCCGGGCAAATTCGGCAACTCCCTTCACCGGGTCGCGTCTGCGTTCCGCGGCGGCTACCCCGATGTACATTGCGTGGTCGGCCACCAGTAAAAAATCCAGGGGCCGTTGAATGCGCGCCTTCATGCCGTTGCTGGCCGTCACTGCCTCGCCACGGGCGAATCGATAGGCGTCAGCAGGCGTCAGTGTTGCATTGCCAACGGCGTTCGCGTCAGCCGACAGCGAAGAATGTACATGGGTATCACCCCAAAATACCTGGAGCGGAATCTCTGTATCTGTCGCCGATGAATCTCTCATTTCGGCGGAAATTACGCCACAGGACAAGCAGCCGAGCAGGATTAGCCCGCATATCTCACCAACGTTCGTCGCGAGGGCCCTGCAGCGCCTCTGCAGCGGGGTGCACGGACGGAAAGACGCTATGTCACTGTAGGGGTCGCACATGTGCGACCCGTGTGTACGCCCCGCCACAGCGAGTGATTCAGCAGCCGCAGCAGAAGCCTGGCGCCATATTCGGGTTAGTGCTGTATTCAGGAATTTGCGCATCAGCCTGCCTGTATGATGTTAAAATGCATTGCGGTTGCTTCGTTTCCAACCATTCCGGTCCACTTGCTTACGTGGCAATGGATCAAGACAAGTCTGCTTCACTTGATCTGGTACTGTACTTTCCCCCTGTACCTCAGGAATGGCTTGCGAGGCATAACACGTACTGCAAGGCTCGCCAGCCAGGGCCGTATGCCCGGCACCACCGAAGGCCCTTTCCCCAGTGCTTTCAAGGCGCCTTCCGTCACCTGTTCCGGCTCCATGGCCACCAATGCCTGTGCTTGCTCTGCGGTCAGGGAAGCGGTTACCGCACGCGTTCGCGTTAAGCCCGGCAGCACGGCGAGAGCATCGACACCCTTGGAGAGAAGTTCACCGTAGAGTGCTTCGGCCAGACTCAGTATATAGCTCTTGGTGGCCGCATAGTTGCCGACACCCGGTGCTCCTATCAACGCGGCGATGGAGCAGGTAAATATGACTCCCCCGTGTCCACGTTCCTGCATCGCCGGGACCAATTTATGGGTTAAAAACAGCGGCGCCCGGGTATTGAGGTAGAGTATGTTCAGGTGGTCTTCGATTTTTGTGTTCAGGAACGCATCGGTGACCCCAATACCCGCATTGTTGACCAGCAGACCAATATTGGATCTTAGTCCCGTTGCTGCAACACGTTCGAGCGCCTCGCTGCAGGTCAAATCAGCGGTCAGAGTTTCAACGTCAACGCCGTATTGCCCGAGAATGGAACTGGCTGTGCCTTTAAGACCTTCCCCGTCAATATCCACCAGAAGCAGAGAAAGCCCGCGGGCCGCCAGGCTATGCGCAAACGCCCTCCCGATACCATGCGCCGCCCCGGTTACCAGGGCGGTTGGGCCATACCGCGAAGCAAAATCCGCTACGTTCATATCAATATTTTGACTTCAATGGTGTAAGCATAATCACGGGAATAACACGGGGATGGGCCTTGCGCTCATATTCCTCCATTAAGCTGTAGCGGGCTTTGACTTTATCGACTATTCGCTGTCTCTCTTCTCCCTTTGCTTCCTCGGCTCGACAGGGAGTGCGTTTGCGTTTGAGCCAGATCCAGCAGGAGGGATTGCGGCGCAAATTGAACACCCAGGCCGGATGAATAGGTCCACCGGCCCTGGAGCCGAACACACAGTAACGGCCGTTGTCCATTACATAGGGCAATGCGCAAGTGCGAATCTTGCCCGATTTCGCGCCAATACTTTTAAGCACGACTGCTGGTTGATAAGGCAAGCCCTTGCTCATTGACACCAGTTTGGTGGAAACAGAACCGCCGAAGAACCGTACGCAGTAAATGTCGAGGTTGGTCCATAACCGAGTGGTAAAAAACTTGATCAGCAGGCGCTGGAAAACATTGAATTCCTCTTCATCAAATTCAAATTTGACTCGGTTTTCAGGTTCGGTGCCGTATTTCATGGTAACTGTCTCCTGTTGCACAGCTTGCGGTTGGTCCCGGCGGGTGTTGCCGTGCGCGGTGTTGGTCTCAGCCGAGCCTTGGTGCAGCAGCAAATTACGCCGGGATTGGACTGGGGTTATTGTTCAGATATAGCAGGTTCCCCGATTTGTAAACGTACTTCGAGATCGGAATTTGGTGACTTGGGTTCAATTTACATCGTATTCGAAATGATAGTCAATCCGGCATGAAAATGATGCAGACCAATGGCGCACCCGGACTTGTTGTCGCCTTCCATTTAAGATACATTGCAAACATAATAAATCATTCAACTGAAGGATGGGAACAGCATATGACAATCGCCGGTAAATGGGCTGCGGTACTCAAATCTCCCATGGGCCCGATGGATGTGGAGCTTGACATCGCCGAATCCGGCGGCCGGGTCGAGGGAACCGCCAGCCAAAAAAAAGGCCAGACGATGGAAATTGAGAATGGCCGTATCGAGGGCAATGCCTTTTCCTGGGAGTTCGAGTTGTCAGGGCTTATGAAAATGACGCTGGAAGTCAGTGGCACCGTGGATGGCGATGCGCTCAACGCGATGGTCAAGGTAGGGTCTCGCGGCAGCTTTCCCCTCACCGGTGTGCGGATGGCGGGTTGAGCCAACTATTTTGCCATGCAGCGGTAGCCCGGTCTTCGCCCATTGACAGCGAACACCATATACAGCAGTGTCCGGAAACGGATTACCTGCCGATTGAGATCACCAACGCAATGAGCCCGGTTTTAAGGTGGGTTCAGGGAGTCTGCCATGAAACCTGAACAACAGGTTATTTTCCGCCGCCGTCTGATGGAGTTTATCGAGGCTTCGGGCGCTTGCGCCGTTGGCGTCTGCAACGAGGAGAGTCTCAGGGGCGGGCCACCCTCCACTGACTTAACGCGGGAATTGGCCACGGCCAAATCCGCCATCGTGTTCGCGTTCCCCCAGGACCATGAACTGATCGAAGCCTATATGGGAAAAATCGACCACGACAAGTATCAGGCGCACTATATCCAGGTCAACAACATCGTCCTCGGCGTCGCGAGCGAAACCGCATTTCAGCTCCGTGGGGCAGGGTTTGACGCCGTGCCCGTACACGCGGGCAATACCGCCAGCGGCGGCGACACTCGCGATCTGGGCCCACAGAACGAGGCGCAACGGGAGGCCGCGAAACGCTACCCCGCCACCGACCTGGACAAGATGGTGGGAACCATACCCATGCTGTCACAACGGTTTCTCGCCGCCGCGTGCGGGGTGGGTTTCTTTGGCCGGTCCGGTAATATCCTCACGGCGGACGAAGGCGCCACTGTAGTACTTGGCGCGGTGGTAACCAGCGCGGAATTCGAACCCACCCCACCGCTGCCGGAAGAAGACAATTATTGCGATGAATGCAACTGGTGCGAAGCGGTCTGCCCCACGAAATTCATGAGCACCAAGGAAAATGAACAGGTACAGTTGGGCGAGCGCACCCACAAGTATTCCAAACGCATGAATCCTTTGCGCTGCGGTACGCATATGGGCGGAGTCTCCGGCCTCGCCTACAATGGCCGCTTCAGCTCCTGGGGGCCCACCCAAAAGAAATTACCGGAAAATGACGATGAGTTGTTTATCAAGGTGATGGAGCTGACCGAAGACCTTGAGAAGCGCCCGGAGGTGCCCGGCGGTTTCGTGTTTCCGGCGCAGGACAGCGGCCGCATGCATATCATGTGCAGCGCGTGCAATCTTGTCTGCCACCCGGAACGGGAGGTGCGCGGCCGGCGCGTGAAGATGTGGACTCAGGGCGGGGTGGTGGTGCAACACGAGGACGGCCATCTTGAAGCCATGCCGCGCCAGGACGCAGAGTCCTTCGTCGCCTCCATGCCCACCGAACGGCGCGTACTGTACACCGAGGTGAATACCTCCTAGCACGGTTTGGCCTGCTCGCAACAAGCCACGTTTTCACTACTGACGCCTGGTCAGATATCCGGAGCAAGTACATGACACTCGAACCCTGCATCTCCACCACGGCAGTCGAGCCGCCGCTGCCCATAGGCTGGTTTTCCATTGCTCGCAGTCATGAGTTGGAGTGTGGCGCAGTACTGCCCGTACATGCCTTCGAACGTGATCTCGTCCTTTATCGCAGCGAATCCGGCCTGGCCGTTGTGCACGATGCGTACTGCCCACACCTCGGTGCTCATCTGGGCCATGGCGGGACGGTAGCCGGGGAATCAATTCGCTGCCCGTTTCACGGTTTTCGTTTCGGTACGGATGGCAACTGCGTCGAAATTCCCTACTGTGACGAGATTCCCGAGCGCACCAGGTTGCGAACCTGGCCCGTCTGCGAAGTGAATGGCTGCGTCATGGTCTGGTATCACCCGGAAGAGGCTGCACCGGGATGGCCTGTGCCGGTGATTGAAGAATTCCAAAGCGATGCATGGACAGAACCCCGGTTGTGGGAATTCACCGCACCGACCCACGTACACAATCTCGCTGAAAATACCTGCGACCCGCAACACTTCCACTATGTGCACCAACAGCCAGAGACCCCGCCAAGCACTGTTACGATAGCCGAGGACGGCCGTGTGATGCAGTTGGTAAGCAATGCCCAGCCAAGCAGTAATATACCGGAGGCCGCAGATCTCGTGGCGACGGTCTACAACCCGGGTTTGGCGACGGTACGCACCAGATTTTCTCCTGGTGCGGAGATGCTGATGTACAACACCTCGCAGCCGGTCTCGCGCAAGGAAACGCTGTCACGTTGGGCGCTGACGGTGACCAATGAGATTGAGGATACGGTTGGCGACGCAGCCATGCAGGGAATCATGGATGGCATTGATGACGACATGAAGATCTGGCGGCACAAAATTCATCGCGACAAGCCAGCTTTCTGTAAGGGCGATAGCGACCTGGTCACGTTTCGCAAGTGGGTGCGCCAGTTCTATCTGTGAGCGGCTATATTCAGCCGTAAGGCGTTTCAGGCTCCCGTAGTAGCGGCTCAAGCCGTCAACCGACGCGGCGGTGGGCAAACCTGGTGGCTGTACTGCGGGGTGAGACAGTGCCGCACTGCTGTAACCCGGAGGTTTAGCCCGCATATCTCACCAACGTTCGTCGCGAGGGCGTTGCAGCGCCGCTGTGGCGGGGCGCACGGACGGAAAGACGCTGAAGGCATAGTTGACACTATGTCGAAGC
>JAPOQD010000076.1 GCA_026710905.1 Halieaceae bacterium | reverse complement strand
GAGCCGTTCGACTCGGTGATCTCGGACACAACCCGCGTGGTGTAGGGCCAGGCTTCCGGGCTGGGCAATACCGCGGCCAGGCCACGCCGGGCCAGGCGGCCATGGCCGATCTCCCGGCGGTTGGTGAAGCCGACCCGGCCCGCTTCACCTACCGAGTAGGGAGGGAAATTGTAATGCAACATGAACGGATCACGGCGTTCCCCTTCCAGCGCATCAATAATCTGGGCATCGCGGGAGGAGCCCAGCGTTACCGTTCCGATAGCCTGGGTTTCACCACGGGTGAACAGGGCGGAGCCATGGGCTTTGGGCAGCAGGTCGATTTCACAGGCGATAGCGCGAACCGTACGAGTGTCGCGGCCGTCGATACGGGGTTCACCTTTGAGAATGCGCTTGCGCACCAGGTCCTTTTCAAGCTTCTTGAACAGCTCCTTCACCTCTGCTTGCGCCGGGGCATGCTCCGTATCCGTACACAGTTCTGCGAGCAGTTTGTCTTTCAACTCATCGACTCGGGCGTAACGTTCAGCCTTTTCAGTGATTCGATAGGCTTCGCCCAGATCGGTCTTGACATTGGCTTCCACAATCGCCAGCAGTTCTTCATTGACAGCGGGGGGTTGCCAATCCCAGGCCGGCTTGCCGGCTTCCGCGGCCAATTCCTTCACTGCCTGAATTACGGTTTGCATTTCCTGGTGGGCGAACAATACCGCGCCCAGCATCTGGTCTTCACTGAGTTGCTGCGCCTCGGATTCCACCATCAGCACTGCTGCCTCGGTACCCGCAACCACCATGTTCAGTTTGCTGTCGGCCAGCTCACTGTAACGGGGATTGAGAATATAGCCCCGCGCCTCGTTGAAGCCGACGCGAGCACCGCTGATTGGACCGCTGAACGGCACCCCGGAAACTGCCAGCGCCGCCGAAGTGCCGATCATGGCGGCGATGTCCGGGTCGGTATCCGTTTCCGCAGACATCACCGTACACACCACTTGCACTTCATTCATGAAGTCTTTGGGAAACAGGGGCCGTATCGGGCGGTCGATCAGACGCGAAGTCAGGGTTTCCTTTTCCGAAGGCCGTGCTTCGCGCTTGAAGAACCCCCCGGGAATTTTTCCCGCTGAATAGGTCTTTTCAATATAGTGCACCCCCAGCGGAAAGAACGCGGGGTTGGGTTTGGCCGTTTTTTCCGCCACCACGGTGACCAGAACCGAGGTGTTGTCCATGGTTACCAGTACCGAGCCAGTTGCCTGTCTTGCAATACGGCCAGTTTCCAGGGTGACGGTTTGGTCACCATATTTGAATGTTTTTGTTACGGGATTCACAATTTTCTCCAATTCAGTAAGTTGCATTGCGGGTCCGGCCCGCCTTCAAGTTTAATATTTACCGGCGCAGGTCCAGACGCTTGATCAATTCCCCATAGCGTGAGCTATCCTTTTGTTTCAGGTAGTCGAGCAGTTTGCGTCGCTGGTTGACCATGCGGATCAACCCGCGGCGTGAGTGGTGGTCCCGCCGGTGAGATGAAAAATGTTCCTGCAGTTGATTGATATTCACCGTCAACAGTGCCACCTGCACTTCGGGAGAACCGGTGTCTCCTTCGGCCAGTTGGTACTGTTTGACGATTTCCGCTTTTTCGCTTGCACTTAGCGCCATAACCTTTCCTCTTCGATATGCCTGGGGCGCAGATAAAATCACGCCCTTCCGTGATAAAGCGCTGGTCCGCGCATAGGTACAGACCCGCTCTTGTCAGCCAGGTTGGCTGACTAACAGACGACGCGGCGCCAACCGCCCATCGTCCAGTATTTCTCCAAGGCCCAAAAACTCACCGCTCTCCAAGCCGACCCGCACCATACCACCGGACGGCGAATTGGCAACTGAAACCGCTTGCCCCCGGCGTAAACAATACCCGCCCGGCTCGTCTAACCGCACCATCGGCAGATCGCCCAGGGCGGCGTCCAGGGGCAGCAGCAGCGCATCCATCTCGGCGTACGCCCGGCGCTGCTGCAGCGCTTCCAGAGCCGGCAAGGTCACCGCCATTTGCTCGGTGAAGGCTCCCACACCAACCCGCCGCAGCGTACCGACATGAGCCCCACAACCCAGGGCTTCACCCAGGTCCTCGGCAATGGTCCTGATATAGGTGCCCTTGCCGCAGGCGATTTTCAACGCTATTTCCGGCCTGACACCGCCGCGAAAGGCCAACAGTTCCAGGGCGTGAACCATAACCTTTCGCGGTTCTCTCGGCACTTCCCGGCCCGCCCGGGCCAGCTTGTACAGGGGCTGCCCGTCTTGTTTCAGGGCCGAGTACATGGGCGGCACCTGTTCAATCTCACCACGGAACCGCCCCAGTACTGCCTCCACAGCGGCGGCGGTAAGCTGCTCCGCCGGGGCTTGTGCAATCACCGCGCCTTCACGGTCTCCCGAATCCGTTCGTACGCCCAGTACAAACGTGCTGTGGTAAACCTTGTCCGCCTCCAGCAAGTAGCGGGAAAACTTGGTGGCTTCACCAAAGCACAACGGCAACACCCCGGTGGCCAAAGGGTCCAGGCTGCCCGTATGGCCCGCCTTGGCCGCTCCGTAAAGGCGTTTCGCCAACTGCAAGGCCCGGTTGGAACTCAGCCCAGCGGGTTTATCCAAAATCAGAATGCCGTTGAGCGGCCGCCCTCTTTTGTCCGGCATCCGCATCAGCGACCCGATTGACGCTGCTTGTCCTCGGATACCGCGCGCTCAATCAAGTCTTCCATATAAGCCCCGTGACCCACACTGGTATCATGGGCAAAACGTAAATGCGGCACCGTGCGCATCCTGCTGTCACGGGCAAGCTGGGAACGCATGAAGCCCGCCCCCTGGTTCAGCGCCAA
Source organism: Halieaceae bacterium (assembly GCA_026710905.1). Classification (GTDB taxonomy): domain Bacteria; phylum Pseudomonadota; class Gammaproteobacteria; order Pseudomonadales; family Halieaceae; genus JAPOQD01. The sequence continues at coordinate 7,671 of JAPOQD010000076.1, read as the reverse complement.
CTGGGACTCCTCGGCCCGCTGTTGGTCTTCACTGCCCAACACGGTAAAGAACACGGTGGCGTGGGCAGAGTCCCGGCTGATCTTCAGGCCGGTGATATTTACCATGCCGACCCGGGGGTCGCGCACTTCCCGCTGCAACAGTATGGCCAATTCACGCTTCAGATAATCGGCAACCCGCTGATCACGGCTGTATTCCCTGGCCATACCATTAACCCCTTGATCCCGTATACCGCAACTGCGCTTGTCCTGGTGTCGTGTCATGCGGGCTGGCCCGCTCATGGCGCCAACTGGTGTGACAGGCGGGTTACAGGGAACGCGCCACCTCCTTGATGCTGTAAACCTCGATCAAGTCACCGGCTTTTACATCGGCGTAGTTCTTCACTCCGATACCGCATTCGGTACCACTACGCACTTCGTTGGCGTCGTCCTTGAAGCGGCGCAGGGATTCCAGTTCACCCGTAAAAATCACCACGTTGTCACGCAGCACCCGAATGGGCTTGCTGCGATACACGGTTCCCTCGGTCACCATACAACCGGCTATCTGGCCAAATTTGGGGGAACGGAAGACCTCACGCACCTCGGCAATGCCGAGGATTTCCTCACGCATTTCCGGCGCCAGCATACCCGACAGGGCCTGCTGGACGTCATCGATCAAATCGTAGATGACGTTGTAATAACGCAGGTCCATGCCTTCATCCTCAACCAATTTGCGAGCGGCATTGTCAGCCCGCACGTTGAACCCGAAGATGACGGCCGAGGTTGTCATGGCCAGAGTGACATCCGTCTCGGCGATGCCACCCACACCGGAGGAAACAATGTTCACGGTCACTTCCTCATTGCCCAGATCGTGCAGGGCGGACTGAATGGCTTCCAGTGAACCTCGCACATCCGCCTTGACCACCACGTTGAGCACCTGCTTGCGGCTGGCCGTCATGCCCTCGAACAGATTGTCCAGTTTGGCTGTCTGCTGCCGCTGCAGTTTGGAATCTCGCGTTCTCTCCTGACGGAACAGGGCAATTTCCCGCGCCCGTTTTTCGCTTTCCACCACGGCGAAAATGTCACCCGCATCCGGTGTGCCATCCAGACCGAGAATCTCCACGGGAATGGAAGGGCCCGCCCGGTCGACCGATAGGCCGTCTTCGTCCAGCATGGCGCGCACCCTGCCGGTCCGTAAACCGGCCAGTACAATATCACCCTGACGCAAGGTGCCGCTCTGCACCAGTAAAGAGGCCATTGGTCCACGGCCCCTGTCGAGACGCGATTCGAGAACAATGCCCCGCGCCGGCACATCTCTGGGGGCTTTCAACTCGAGAATTTCAGCCTGTAGCAATATAGCATCCAACAATTCACTGATACCCTCTCCGGTTCGGGCTGATACGTTCACGAACTGGTGCTCTCCACCCCAGTCTTCCGGGGTCACATCCCTGGCGGCCAGTTCGTTACGAACCCGTTCCGGGTCCGCCCCTTCCTTGTCAATTTTATTTACCGCAACGATCAGGGGGACTTTTGCAGCCCTGGCGTGCTGCACTGCCTCCTCCGCCTGCGGCATCACGCCATCATCGGCAGCGACTACCAGAATCACGATATCGGTGCTTCTGGCGCCGCGCGCGCGCATTGCGGTAAACGCGGCGTGCCCCGGAGTATCCAGAAATGAAATCATTCCGTGGTCGGTGTCCACATGATAGGCGCCGATGTGTTGCGTAATTCCTCCGGCTTCGGCATCGGCGACTTTCGACTGGCGGATAAAGTCGAGCAGTGAGGTTTTGCCGTGATCCACATGGCCCATCACCGTCACTACCGGAGCCCTGGGCTCTTGCGTGCCTTCATGCAGGGATAAGGTTTCCTCCAACTGTTCCTCAAGAGTATCTTCACGCACCGTCTTGAACTTGTGGCCCATTTCTTCAATCACCAGGATGGCGGTGTCCTGATCAATGACCTGGTTGATGGTCGCCATCAACCCAAGTTTCATCAGTTCCTTGATGACTTCACCCGCCTTTACGGACATTTGACTGGCCAGGTCTCCCACCGTAATCGCATCGCCGACTTCAACTTCAAAAATCTGTTGTTCGGTGGGTTTTTCAAAACCATGTTTGCCATGTTCTTCATGCGTCCTGGCCACGGGCTTCTTGCGGCCACGGCGGCGTACAGCACCCCTTTCGGCGGCTTCAATCTGGCTCAGGGTCATGTGGCCACGCTGCTTGCCACGGGCTTGCTCACGTTCCAGGCGGGCATGCTTTTTCTTGCGCTCCGGCTCGGTTTTCGTGGGCGCCTCATGCAGGCGCTTTGGCCCACGCTTGGCGCTGTCCTTGGCACTGCCCTTGGCGGAATCCGCCACCGCGGGAGCCGGCTGCAGATTTTCCTGTTCGGAGAGGCGCGCCTGTTTTGCAGCCTGCAACGCTTCGGCCTGCTCCGCCTCGCGTTGTTTGCGCTTGGCATCGGCCTGTTGCCGCAGCAACTCCGGATCCAGTTCCTGTTCGGCTGGCGCTGCCTCAAGCGGCCGGGCTGGCGCGTCGGGGCTGGCCGTTTCCGGCACAGACTTTTCCGCCGGTTCCGGAGACGCATCGGCTTCCGTCGCGGAATCGTCCAGGGTCAGCGCTTCCTGTTCAGGGCGCTTGACATAGGTGCGTTTCTTGCGCACCTCAACTCTTACGGTTTTTCTGCCCCGGGTACCCGCCGTCTTGATGGTGCTCAGCGTCTTGCGCTTCAAGGTAATGCGCCGCAGGGCCTCGCTGGATTCGCCATGGCTGAGTTTCAGGGATGCCAGTAGCGTTTGCTTGTCTTCATCGGAGACCTCTTCGCCCACGTCAGAATGGGGCAACCCGGCTTCCCTCATTTGCGCGAGCAAACGATCAACCGATGCGCCAACATCTTCCGCCAACTGCTTAACCGTGACCTGCGCCATGCGCTGCTCTCCTGCTACCCCTGCTCTGCCTCGGCGCCAGCCTCCCCGGCCTCTGCAAACCAGGGCGCCCGGGCTGTCATGATCAATTCACCGGCGCGTTGTTCAGTCATGTCTTCAATGTCGAGGAGGTCTTCAACAGCCTGCTCTGCCAAGTCTTCCATGCTGATAATATCTCGGCTGGCCAGGATATAGGCCAGGTGGCGGTCCATTCCTTCCATGCTCAACAAATCTTCAGCCGGCTCGTTGGCGCCCAACTGTTCTTCGGAAGCAATGGCCTTGATCAGCAGAGCATCCTTGGCTCGCGCCCTGAGTTCTTCGGCGATCTCCTGGTCAAATCCTTCGATGTTGTACAACTCTTCCAGGGGCACATACGCCACCTCTTCCACGGTGGTGAAACCCTCCTCCACCAGAATTTCAGCCACTTCCTCATCGACATCCAGCGCTTCAACAAAAACGCTGATCACCGTGCCCGCCTCTTGCTCGTGTTTCTCCTCGGCCACCTCCGTGCTCATCACATTGATGGTCCAGCCGGTCAACTCGCTGGCCAGACGCACATTCTGCCCATTGCGGCCTATGGCCTGAGCCAGCCCATCTTCATTGACGGCGACATCCATGGTCTGATTGTCTTCGTCCACCACGATGGACTCCACTTCCGCCGGCGCCATGGCATGGATCGCCAGTTGGGCCACATTGTCATCCCACAACACGATATCAACGCGTTCGTTGTCCAGTTCGTTGGAAACCGCCTGCACCCGGGAACCGCGCATGCCGACGCAGGCGCCCACTGGGTCAATGCGTCCATCGTTGGTTTTCACCGCAATTTTTGCACGGGAGCCGGGGTCGCGGGCGGCGCAGCGTATTTCAATTACCTGTTCGGAAATTTCAGGCACTTCAATCTTGAAAAGCTCTGTCAGCATCTCCGGGCAGGTGCGGTCAAGAATGAGCTGTGGGCCGCGGTTTTCCGGGCTGACTTCGGTAAGAATGGCGCGCACCCGGTCATTGACACGGAAGGTTTCCCGGCCCACCAGCTTTTCTCGCGGAAGCAGACCTTCGGCATTACCGCCCAAATCGACAATCACATTATCGCGAGTAACTTTCTTGACGCTGCCGGCCACCATCGCGCCGATTCGGCCCGCGTAGTCTTCCACCACCTGGGCGCGCTCAGCTTCACGTACTCGCTGCACAATAACCTGCTTGGCGGTTTGGGCGGCGATACGGCCAAACTCGATATTCTCCACCTGCTCTTCATGAACATCACCTACCTTCAGGCCGGTGTCGACCTGGGCGGCTTCCTCGGTGGTGAACTGGGTGCCCAGCAGGGCCAGTTCGTCATCCCCAACCACCAGCCAGCAGCGCTTGGTGACATATTCTCCGGTGTCACGGTCAATGGTGACTTGAATGTCCGCCTCTTCGTCATAGCGCTTTTTGGTCGCAGTGGCCAGAGCCAGTTCAATCGCCTCAAAAATAATGTCCTGGGAGACACTTTTCTCCGCTGATACTGCTTCCGCAACTAACAGTATTTCCTTGGTCATCTTTTTCTCACACCCTCACTCGGGGTTTTACCTGAGCCCGGTCAACAGAGCTGAAAGGCAGCAGGTACTCATGCTCGTCAATCAGGATCACCACATCCTCCGCGGTGACGCCTTTCAAAGTCCCCTTGAAATTGCGGCGCCCAGCAAAGGGTTCCCGCAAGCGCATTTCCACTCTTTCGTCCAGGTAACGCTGGTACTGCTCCAGACGAAACAACATTCGGTCCACACCCGGTGAAGACACCTCCAGGGTGTATTCACCGCGAATCGGGTCTTCCACATCCAGCACACTGCTGACTTGCCGGCTCACCATGGCGCAGTCATCAACCTGCACACCCTGATCGCTGTCAATGTACAGCCGCAACAGGCTGTGACGCCTTTGCGGCAGGTATTCCAGCCCCCACAAGCTAAAGCCCAGAGACTCCACCACGGGCTCCAGCATGCTCTGAATCTTCTGCTCCTTCACTACCATAACCACGCCTGTTGCCCCACCTGGCCTTGCGCTTTTACACCGCCAACAAAAAGCCCCTGGAAAGGGGCTTCTCAACATTGCGCCGCGAGCCAGCCTACGACGCTTACTGTGTAGTAGCTGGGGTGGCTACTAGTAGTACGTACCCCTGGTAGGCGCTCTGGACTACCTCCAGGCCATCTACCCAAACGCGTTACTATCTACTTTGGAGGGAGCCCGCGTTATGCTGGGCGCGGATTGTACCTGAAAAATACTTGTCTATTCAATGCATTGTACGACTTCCTCAATGCGGAGAAACACGGCCGTGAAGTACCGGGGAGCATACCCGGCCCGCATGCGGCGACAGTGGATGCGGGCTAATAGGATTTCGGAAGATCGAGCACCTTCTCGGCAATAAAACACAGAACCAATTGTTCGGATACAGGCGCCAGACGCTGCAAAATGGCCTCCCGGAAGAGACGTTCAACCTGGTACTCCCTGGCGTAGCCCATGCCTCCGTGAGTCATCACGGCCTGGGTCGCTGCATCGAAGGCGGCGCGCCCACCAAGAAGTTTCGCGGCATTCGCATGCGCGCCGCAGGGTTCGCCGCTATCGTAGAGTGACGCGGCCTTCATGGTTATTAGCCAGGCGGACTCTATCTGCACCCAGTTTTCCGCCAGCGGGTGCTGGATTGACTGATTTTGGCCGATCATGCGCCCGAAAACCTCTCTTTCCCTGGCGTAATTGGTGGCCCGCGACAGCGCATCCTGTGCAATACCGATAGCGCCTGCGGCCACGATCACCCGCTCCGGGTTAATACTGTGCAAGATGTAATAAAAGCCCTTGCCCTCCTCACCTATGCGGTCTTGCTCCGGCACAAACAGGTCTTCGATAAAAATGGCGTTGGAATCGACCGCGGCTCTTCCCATCTTGGGAATCCGGTTTACCGTAATCTTGTCCCGGTCCAGCCTGGTAAAAAAGATGGTCATGCCGTCCGTTGGTTTCTCACACTCTTCAATGGGTGTAGTGCGGGTCAGTAACAGGATGTTGTCCGCTTCCTGGGCGGTTGAAGTCCAGATCTTGGCGCCGTTGACCAGGTAGCCGCCAGCCGTCTTCTCGGCACGGGTTTTGATGCGGGTGGTGTTCAAACCGGCATCGGGTTCGGTCACCCCGAAGCAGGTCTTCTCGGAGCCGTCGATCAACGGCTCCAGCATGCGCTTGCGCTGCTCCGGAGTTCCCAGAACCACCACCGGATGGGGAGCGAACAGGTTGATCTGGATGGTGGACATGGCAGCGGCGCCGCCGCCCGAGGAAGCCACGGCATTCATCATCACGGCGGCCTCCGTCACACCAAGGCCGGCGCCGCCGAGGTCATCGGGCATGGTGATGCCCAACCAGCCGCCCTCGGCCATGGCGCGATGAAACTCGTGCGGAAATTCCGCGTCCCGGTCCTTCTGCGTCCAGTACTCATCGTCAAAGTCCTGGCACAGCTTTTTGATAGCATCGCGTATAGCGTGTTGCTCTTCACTCAGGCTGAAATCCATTGTATTTCTCCTTCCTCTTGCCTGGGGTTCAACCAGGACCCCACCAAATTGTATTGATAACACAATGGCCATACCCAAGGGAAACAGGCACCGGCTTCCTTTACCCTTAGACGTGTAGACTCCCTGCCTGCAACTGCTTCATGGCCCCGGTGTTCCAAAACGGTCCCGCTGAATCCAGAGCCTTGCAATAATCGAATATTTCGATCGATATAGATATTTTTTTTGGTTAGACCGAATGACGTGCCGGGAGTATTGTACAGCCTCTCGGGTGCATGGTTGCACGATAATGTGCATGAAGGATTTGTGCGAGAACTTTGATTCGGGTGAGAGACAAACGACTCAAACCTATAATATTCAATGAACAACAGGTATTTTCTATGTACAAAAAAATGATGCCGTTATGGATCGTATTAACGATTACCATGACACCGCTGGTCTTTTCCAACGCCGCCCATGGGCAGGGTGCGGCCAGAACCAATCAATTCTGGTGGCCCGACCAGCTCAGCCTTCAACCCCTGCGTCAGCATACCGCCGAGTCCAACCCAATGGGTGCGGATTTCGACTACGCGGAAGAATTCAGGAGCCTGGACATCGAGGCGCTCAAGGCCGATATCGAGGCGCTGATGACAACATCACAGGATTGGTGGCCCGCGGACTATGGCCACTACGGGCCGTTTTTTATTCGTATGGCCTGGCACAGCGCCGGCGTGTATCGAATCGCTGACGGCCGTGGCGGCGCCGCCGGCGGCCAACAGCGTTTCGAGCCTCTCAACAGTTGGCCGGACAACGCCAACCTCGACAAGGCGCGGCGTTTGCTGTGGCCGGTCAAGCAGAAGTATGGCCGCAAGATCTCCTGGGCCGACCTGATGGTGCTTACGGGTAATGTCGCCCTGGAATCCATGGGCTTCAAGACCTACGGTTTTTCCGGTGGCCGCGAGGACGACTGGGAGGCGGATCTGATGTACTGGGGGCCGGAGAACGAAATGCTCGGAGATGATCGTTACAGCGGCGACCGGGAGCTGGAAAAACCTCTCGCCGCAGTGCAAATGGGTCTGATCTATGTCAACCCGGAAGGGCCGAACGGCATTCCTGACCCGCTGCTGGCCTCCAGGGACATTCGCGAAACCTTCGGCCGCATGGCCATGAACGATGAAGAAACGGTAGCCTTGATCGCCGGTGGACACACCTTCGGCAAGGGCCATGGCGCGCAAAAACCGGAATGTGTGGGCCCGGAACCCGCCGCCGCGG
>JAPOQD010000107.1 GCA_026710905.1 Halieaceae bacterium | reverse complement strand
CCATGATGCCCCACCCCGAACGCACCTTTCTCAAGTGGCAATGGGGTTATATGCCAAACCATTGGAAACGCGATCTTCAGGCCTCTCCCTGGCTTCAACTATTCCAAAACGCCCGCGAGTGGTGTGAGGGTAAAACGTAAGACGGGAGACGTAAGATGTAGGGCCGAGGCATGCCTTGCCCACTTTAAGATACAAGAGATGAGTTCAACCCCTACCGATCACAGACAGCCCTACCGCTGTCGTCATCACTACAAAAAGACACGCCCCAGGAAAATGCCGGGGCGTGTCTTTTGTAATTCGATTGACCTCGGGCGGCCAAAAAGATAGGGGGAAAATAGCCGTTATCGAGGGCCGCAGTCGAGGCCGAAGGCCGCGATGATCTCCGCCAGATCGAAGGCGGCGACGTTGCCGTCGTTATGCACGGCGTAGAAGGCACCCCGGGTGAAGGGGCCGAAGCTGCGGCCAGTGAGGGCGACGCCGTCGGTGTTGATGGTGACGGCTCCTGAGAAGGTGCCCCGGATGGCGAGATTCTCCCGGTCAAAAATCAGGAAGCGGTTTTTCACATAATCCTGGTCGGTGGCGAGATAGTAGCCGCGGCCTTCCGCGCATTCCAGCAGTGCCACGCCTTCCGGTTGGCGGTAGAAGACCCCGTCCCCAACGAGTTGGCCGGTGAATTGTCCCTCGAGGTCATAGACCTTGATCACCCCTTCCCGCTCATCGGCAACCAGCATCCTGCCGAGAAGGGGGTCCATCGCGACCGACTCAACTTTCCTCAGGTAGCTGTCCTCCGTGGTGTCGCCGAAAGCACCGACGTACTCCCCAGTTAGCTGTGTCTCCGACACTTGCAGACGGAATCGGCGCAGACGCTCTCCCATCTCCGCAGCTAGTGCCGAGGACGATTTCGGTTCATAGCTGTCGGTGACCCAGACGTCCCAGCCGCCTTCACCATGGGCCGCGGCGATTCCGTACGGCGCGCGTAGCACTTCGGCTCCGAGAAGGGCGACCGGCTCCAAGTCCGGCAGCGACAGGGCCTGCAGGCGATGGTTGTCGCGCTCGACAACGATGACGAAGTCACCGATCACGACGATGCCGTTGGGGCGCTGAAACTGACCCGCCTCGGTACCCGGACCGCCGACCCGGCGGATCAGCTTTCCGTTGACCGCGTCGTGAACGAGCAGTTGGTGCGCCGACTTGGCGGTGGAGAGAAGCCAGTGACGGCCTCCGGGGCCGTGCCAGACCGCCGGAGAGTCGATGTCGTCCGCTTCCCGGCGCTCGGTGAGAAAGGTCTCGACGATAGTGACATCCGCATCGGGCGGCGTCCGAAGCAACGACCACGGAATGCTCTGACACTGGACAAGAAGCAGAGCCACCCCCAGATAGAGGGAGGCCAAGAAGATTCGCCACACAGAATTACAACAGGTCATTTCTCTTTTCCTTTGTTATGGGATCGGTGAGATCCGTCGAACATTAAACGAAAACTCCGCATAAACTATTTTAATATAATTGAGGGATGTGCATAAATCAAGTCCAGACAGCCTTTATGCTGCTGTACCGAATGCGTTGACAAAAATCAGAAAACCTGGAATACCAATTACACCATTGCCATCCAGATCATACTTCGCGTCATAGCCTGCATCCCCACGACTCGTCCCGAAGTGATTTACAAATTCCAAAAAGTCGGGAATACCAACCGTCCCATCGCTATCAAAATCGGGAGAAGCAGAAGGGGTCGCATTAAACCTGATCACATCGGTTGTTGTTATTACGTCGCTCGACGCTGTGCTTTCAGCAAGCGTAACCTGCCTAATGCCAAGCGTAAATTCCCGACCCGTAACATCCGCCACGGTAGAAAACTCGGCGCGTCCTATAAAACCAGACGCAGGCAATGTGACAGGCGCAGCACCTGCGAAATTTGCACTCGTAGCATCTGAAACAAAATATAGAAAGGCACTGTTCTCCGCTTTGTCAAACGTCAAAACAGACGCATCAAATTCAAATTCGATTCTCACACCGACCAGCGACGTGGTCACACCTGTTGCAAAAACTTCAACCGCAATTTTAGTGTCCTGTCCAGAGACATTACCAGAATGAACGCCATCATCTCTCTGGTTGCCT
>JAPOQD010000055.1 GCA_026710905.1 Halieaceae bacterium | reverse complement strand
TTTGAGAAAAAAAGGCGGAAAAAAAAGGGGTCAGAGCCCTTTAATCCCTGCGCCACAAGATCATCCCGCTTATTGCTGAATACTTCTACGACGATTGGGATAAGGTCCGTGCAGTCCTTGGCGGCGGCAATAATTTCGTGTTGGGGGAGGAGCTTACGGCGCCGCCTGGCCTTGAGGACACCGGCGAAACTCGCCACCGCTGGATCGTGAAGCCTGACTTTACGAAGGATGACTACAATCACCTTGTCACCAGCACGGCGAATACGAACAAAGACAATCAGTAATGAAAACAACGTTGAGCCTCCGGGAGTACGGTCATCTAATTTATGATGATGATCTCTCGGAGGCGCAGGCTACACGACTTCACATCCTTGCTGAACGATCCGTCAGGCGGATGAAGTTGCCAGAAACCGCTGTCCTGACACGCACCAGCAAAGGGATAAAGGCTGGACAAGTTGTGGGCTTACTCTCTGTTCCAGGGATAACCCTCGAAATCCTGCCGAAGATCGACGGGGATGACGGCGCCGTGCGCAAGGCCCTCATCCATATGCTCGCCGTAGCCTGGAACCTCCGCATTGCCCACGGCGAAATCGCCCTAAGGCCGGGTTCATTTTTCACATCGCTGAGTTGTGCTGAGAGGGTTGTTGGTGATGATACGAAACACTTCAGTGGGGTTGAAAGTAAGAAATTACGTCCATCTCTTTGTGGGGAATGCCGATGATCTCAATTCCTTGCTGGCTTATCAGATAGAAGACGACGTGTTCTCCCTGCGGGAAACTGTAATAACCTTCGGTGATATCAGAGCGTTTCTTACCCAGCAGAGGATTTTTAGCCAACCAGACGAACCTGCTTTCGAGATCTCTCAGGTAGATATTACGTTGCGTTTTGCCCCAATTTCGCTCCGTGTAGCGGCCGATACTCTTTATGTCATCTCTTGCCCTCGGCGTGATTCTGAAGCTGTACATCAGGCTTCGTTATCTAAATCATTAATTAGCGAATCCATGGAGAAATTATCGATGAAGTTTCCCGCTGTGGCTTGTGCGGCGCCTTGTGCCAGATGGGGTCGGAGAGCCTCAAGTTTGGTCTTGCGTTCTTCCATAGCGCGCAGCGCTTCACGGACAACTTCACTGGCAGAACCGTACCTGCCACTGGAAATTTCGTTCTTGATATAAATTTCCCAGTGCTCTCCCAGGCTAAGACTTGTAGTGGCCATAACTCACCTCTAATATTCATATATAGCATTTATGAATATAGGCCAGATTAAGGCAGATGACAATCAGTTGCCAGATTTTCTATTCGTTTTACTTTCGCGAGTTGCAGCGAAGTAAATCTATGCCGCCTTGATTTGTAAATGACACTGCACGGACAATCTGCCGGTTTTTTGGGGCCACCATGGGACCACCCTCACGCCTTTTGATGCCCTCTAATGCCGGGCTCATTTTTTCACTATCTGATTTACAAGGCATTAGGAGGCGTGGCGAGGTGGGAAAAATCATTGCTCAGGGTTCGATTCCCTTTACCCGCTCCAATCTTTTTAACCGCTCGGAGATTATCTCCAGGTGGAAAGGAGTCGGTAACACTTGTGAATAACTCTCATTCTCAAGTTTCACCAGTCCCCTTTTTGCTTTTGACCAGTTTTCGGTCCAGGCTCGGCTGGAATGCGAAATCGAATTGCCCCAGGGTCTTCACCCAAGGCAGACGCGCCTGGAAGCAGGTACAGATATTGATAATGAAGACTCTGTTACACTGAAACTGCGACCGGAGATTCAATTATTATCAATAGTGTCTTCACTACCCGACAGACCCAGGCAAACAAAACAGGGCGATCTGACGACCAGGTGAATGCCATTTCAATATCAATGAAAGGGGAATGAGTGATGGACCTTCTGATAATTGCCGGAGTTGTTTATTTTGCACCGAGTCTGATAGCGCTATTACGCAAAAGATCCAACCGCATGGCTATTTTCGCACTTAACCTGTTTCTCGGATGGACGCTTATTGGATGGGTTGTAGCACTGGTGTGGGCGCTATCCACGGATAGGGAAGTGGTTGTAATCCGCGAGCGTGATGTGGTGGACGGACCGGGGTCTGGATAAAATCATCTGGCTCTTATGTTTGAGAGTGCCGTTCCATCGCTTCTGAAACAAGACTAACCTCCGCCAAACTCAAGTAGAACGGGGTCGGTGATACTTGAGAACAACACCCTTTCTCCGGGCAGGAGAAAAAGCCAGCCACGGGTTTTGACAGCGGCCCAGGCTGCTAGCCCCGATAGTAGCGTGTGGGGACAAAGGGCATCGCGGCAACCGTCACCGGCAACAATTTGCCGCGCGCATCCACGCTCAGTTCCCTGCCCAAGCCGGCCAGTTCCGCTTCCACAAAGGCCATGGCGATGGGCCGGCCGAGGCTGGGAGCGTAACAGGCGGAGCTGACCACGCCCACTTGACGCCCGGCCCGGTCCAGCACCGGCTGGCCATCACGCAACGGGCGTTTGCCGTTCACCATGAGGCCAACCCGCCTCCGGGAGGGACCCTCGGCGCGGCGTTTGAAAATCTCCGACGCGCCCGGGAAGCCGCCGGCTCTCTCCCCCTGTTCGCGGCGCGCCCCGCCTATACTCCACAGCAGGCCGGCTTCCACCGGGGTGATTGATTCATCCAGTTCATGGCCATACAGGCACAGGCCCGCCTCCAGGCGCAAGGAATTACGCGCCCCCAGCCCGGCCGGCTTGACGCTGTGCTGCGCCAGCAGCCGCCGGGCAATGGTTTGCGCCGCCGCCTCCGGGACAGAAATTTCAAAGCCGTCCTCACCGGTATAGCCGCAGCAACTGAGGTAGGCATCGACTCCCTCGATAGTGCAGCGGCAACCTTGCAGAAAACGCAGTTCCAGCGCCTCCGGGAACACAGTGCCCAGCACGGCCCGCGCCGCCGGACCCTGCAGGGCGAGCAGTGCTTGCTGCGGTCCGTCGTCGATCTCCAGGCCGGGCAACCGCTCCCGCAGGTAGGCGATATCGGCCGCCTTGCAGGCTGCGTTGAGTACCAGGGAAAACTCGTTTTCACCCCGGCGGGTGACAATGAGGTCATCGCGCACCCCGCCCTGCTCATTGGTCAGTAATGAGTAGACCAGGTGATCAACCGGCAGCGAGGCCAGGTCAGCGGGTAGCAGGCTTTCCAGACCATCGACGCAGCCGGGTCCGGAAATGCGAACCTGTCCCATGTGCGATACATCGAACAGCCCTGCCGCCTGCCGCGTGCGCAGGTGTTCCCTGATGACGCCATCGGGATATTGCAACGGCATCTCGTAGCCGGCAAAGGCGGTCATTTTGGCGCCCAGCTTCAGGTGCAGGGCATGCAAGGGTGTGGTCAGCATGGGCCGGCACTCTATACCGTGAAGTGAAGCCGGACAAGCAAGTGCTACAATCACGCCATGCTTGAAACCGTCAGCCTCATCGGCATGCCCGGCGCCGGCAAATCCACGGTGGGAGTGGTGCTGGCCAAGTGGCTGGGCCTCAGCTTCGTGGACACGGACCTGCTGATCCAGGTGCGCCACCGGGCCAGCTTGCAGGAGATTCTCGAGGCCGAGGGTTATTTGCGGCTGCGTGAATATGAACAGCAAGTGCTGCTGGACCTGCCCCTGAAACAAAGCCTGGTCGCCACCGGGGGCAGCGCGGTCTACAGCGAGCCGGGCATGCAGCGTCTGGCGGGTGCGGGACCCGTGGTTTTCATCCACGTGGAACTGGCGGAAATTCTGAACCGGGTCAAGGATGAAGGGCGGCGCGGGATTGCCCGGCCACCCGGCGCCACGCTGGCCGAGGTCTACCGGGAACGGCTACCCTACTACCGGCGCTACGCGGATTATACGGCGCCCCCCGAACAACCGTCATCCGTCGAGGCAACCGCCGAGTGTATCGCCCGCTGGCTTGAACAGCATAGCTAGCCCAACAAGGGCGACGCATACGTCGCCCCTGCCGGCGCCATATTCGGGCAGGTATCGCGTATACTGAACATTGCCGAAACAGCACTCCACTGGAAATCCCATCGCATGGACCCCCAAGCCCAACGGGAAGCACGTAACTACGCACATCCCATTGCCAGCCGTGAATTGATTCAGCAGGTATTGACCGAGGCGGATCAACCGCTCGGTTTCCAACAGCTGTGCAAGTTGTTGAAGGTTTCGGGTGAGCAGCAGAGCACCGCCCTGCGCAAGCGCCTTCGCGCCATGGAGCGGGATGGCCAGTTGCTGGTCAACCGCAAGGGCGACTACGGCCTGGTCGACAAAATGGACCTGGTCCACGGGCGTGTTATCGGCCACCGCGATGGTTACGGTTTCCTGCGGCCCCTTCAGGGTGGTGAGGATATCTACCTGAGCGCGAGGCAGATGGCCCTGGTATTCGACGGTGACGAAATTCTGGTGCGTCATACCGGTGAAAATTTTCGCGGGCGCAAGGAGGGCAAGCTGATCGAAGTGTTGCGGCGGGGCTGCACCGAGGGGGTGGGCCGCTACCATGAGGAAAGCGGCTTTGCCCTGGTAATTCCCGATAATTCAAGAGTCCGTCACGAAGTATTGATTCCCCCCGAGGAAAAACATGGGGCCAGCCACGGCCAGATAGTCTGTGCGGAAATCACCCGTTGGCCGACTCGCAACCTGGGCGCGCAAGGGCGGGTCACCGAAGTGCTGGGGCAACCCATGGACCCCAGCATGGAAATTGAGGTGGCGATTCGCTCCCACCAACTCCCCCATGAATGGCCCGATGCCGTATTGAAAGAAATCGCCGAACTGGAGGACGAACCCGGCGAGGCCGCCAAGCAGCAGCGGGTGGATTTGCGTGAATTGCCGTTTGTCACCATCGATGGGGAGGATGCCCGTGACTTCGACGACGCGGTGTACTGCGAGGAGCAGGGGGCCGGCTGGCGTTTGTGGGTGGCGATTGCCGATGTCTCCCACTACGTGCTGCCGGGTACGGCGCTGGATGAAGAGGCGCGCTCCCGTGGCAATTCGGTATATTTTCCGGAACGGGTTGTGCCGATGCTGCCAGAAGTACTGAGCAATGGGCTTTGCTCCCTGAAGCCGGGGGTCGACCGCTTGGCAATGACCTGTGAAATGACCATTTCCCGAGGCGGCGAACTGATCGGATTTCAGTTCTACGAAGCGGTAATTCATTCTTGTGCACGCCTGACCTACACCCAGGTAGGCGAGGCGCTGCAGTCGAGCCGGACGGCGCCGCCCGACCTCCCCAATCTCCCCAATCTCCACACTCTGCACCGTTTATACCAGGTGTTGCGAAACGCCCGAGAAGCACGGGGCGCCATCGATTTTGAAACTGTCGAAACGCGGATTGTGTTCAATGAGCACAGCAAGATCGAGGCCATCGTGCCGGTACGGCGCAACGATGCCCACCGCTTGATCGAAGAGTGCATGTTGTGCGCCAATGTAGCCGCGGCGCGCTTTTTTCTCGCCTGTGAATTGCCGATTCTGTTTCGTGTGCACATGGGGCCTGGAGCTGAAAAGCTGGCGAATCTGCGCAGTTTTTTAGGTGAGCTGGGGCTGGAGTTGAAGGGCGGCGACAACCCCGAACCACCGGACTACCAGGACCTGTTGGCCAGGGTAAGTGAGCGGGAAGATGCCGGGGTAATCCAGACCATGCTGCTGCGCTCTCTCAGCCAGGCCCAGTACCAGGCGCAAAATGAGGGGCACTTCGGCTTGAACTACGAAGCCTATACCCATTTTACTTCTCCGATCCGGCGCTATCCGGATCTGTTGGTGCACCGGGGTATCCGCCGGGTGTTGCGTTCCGGCCAGGCTTCGGAACACGTGTTGCGCCGCGGCGCCTCCAGCTTGCCCCGGAAGCGGGTTTTTCCCTATGGCGTAGCCGAGATGGCAGTATTTGGCGAGCACTGTTCGATGACAGAGCGCCGCGCCGATGAAGCCACCCGGGAAGTGGACGCCTGGCTCAAGTGCGAATACTTGCGAGACCGTGTGGGCGAGGAATTCGCCGGGGTGGTGGCCGCGGTAACCAACTTCGGGCTGTTCGTCGAATTGAGTGCGTTGTATATAGACGGATTGGTGCATATCAGCGCCCTGCCCACCGACTATTATCATTTCGATGCCGCCAGGCAACGCCTCAAGGGTGAACACAGTGGCCGCGGTTACCGGCTCGGGGATGCTGTGCGAGTGCTGGTGGCGCGAGTGGATCTGGACGACAGGAAGATTGATCTGGAGTTGGTTGACACCCAGCCGCGCCGGCGCGACGGTAACCGTGGCGGGCGCCGCAAGCGCCGCCGCAGATAGGAACACCGGCCCGGATGGAACTGATTTACGGTATACACGCGGTTAATTCCCTGCTGCGCAATAATCCCCGGCAAGTGCAGCGCTTGCGGGTGCGGGCGGACCGCGGAAATCAGCGCCTGAGCGAATTGCTGAGCCTGGCCCGCAACCAGGGGGTGGCCACCCTGCGCTGCTCCAGGGAGGAGTTGGATCACCTGGTCAACGGACGCCACCAGGGAGTGGTGGCTGAAGTGCTGGCAGAAACCCCGGCCGAGACGTCCCTTTGGCATGAACAGGCCCTCCAAGAACGGCTTGAAACGCTCGCGCATCCCGCGCTGATCCTGGTGCTGGACGGGGTCACCGATCCGCACAATCTCGGCGCCTGCCTGCGCAGCGCCGATGCGGCGGGAGTGGATGCCGTGGTAGTCCCCAGAAACAGGTCGGCCCCGCTTACCGCCAGCGTGCGCAAAGTGGCCTGCGGGGCGGCGGAAACCGTGCCCCTGGTGCGGGTAACCAATCTCGCCCGCACCCTGGCAATGCTGAAGGAGTCTGGCCTGTGGCTTTATGGGGCGGCGGGAGAAGCGCAAACCAGCGTTTACGATACCGATCTGACGGAATCCTGCGCGTTGATTGTCGGGGCCGAGGGCTCGGGCTTGCGGCGCCTTAGCAGGGACCGCTGCGATTCCCTGGTGGCCCTGCCCATGGTGGGGACGGTAAATTCACTGAATGTTTCCGTAGCCGCGGGTATCTGCCTGTTCGAGGCAGTGCGGCAGCGCCGATCATCCGGGCACCGCAGCTCATCCCGCTAACGGCGGTTTGCGTGCCCTTACAATGCGGGCTTGTGCCGGCAACGGCAAGCCGGTAGTATCTGCGCCTCAAAATTTCCGGCGGCCGCCCCGAGTGGCCGCTTCTCCTTGCTGCACCAGAAGGGCAGCGAACCCGTAAGGAGCAAACCATGCGGCATTACGAAATCGTATTCATGGTTCATCCGAACCAATCCGAGCAAGTTCCCGACATGATCGAGCGCTACGGCAAGGCGATCCGCAAGGATGGCGGCGAGGTCCACCGCCTCGAGGACTGGGGCCGCCGTCAACTGGCCTACCCCATCAATAAGATTCACAAGGCGCATTATGTGCTGATGAACGTGGAAACCAGCGACGGCGCCATGGAGGAATTGACCACCAGCTTCCGCTACAACGACGCGGTCCTTCGCAACCTCGTAATTCGCCGTGACCGGGCCGTGACCGAAGAGTCCTTTATCATGAAACAGGAAAAGGAACAGCGTGAGCGCAAGAACCGCTATGAGGCGCGTCAGGCGGCGGAAACCACCGCTGAGCAGGAAGACGATGCCCCGGTGGCCGATGAACAGGCTGCCGATGCCCCGGAAACGGAAGCGGTAGAAAGCGCCGCTGACCAGAACTGACAACCAGGAGGATAGAAGCAATGGCACGTTTTTTCCGCCGCCGCAAGTACTGCAAATTTACCGCCGAAGGAATTACCGAGATCGATTACAAGGATCTCGATACACTGAAGCAATACGTTTCAGAAACCGGCAAGATTATCCCCAGCCGTATCACCGGGACCAAGGCCAAGTACCAGCGGCAATTGTCCACCGCGGTCAAGCGGGCCCGTTTCCTGGCGCTGTTGCCGTACACGGACGCGCACAAGTAACAACAGCGAAATCCCAGTGCGGACGGCATAGTGATAGGCCTGGCCAAATTCGTCATGAGGGGCCGCTGGCAGCCCCTGTGGGTGTCGCTGCTGGGCGCCGGCACGATACTGCTGGCTTGGCTCAGCGCATCGGTGATTGCCCTGGTCACCTTGCGCCGGGGCCACAGGGAAGGCGCCTTCCTGCTGGCCTTCGCCCTGTTGCCCGCGGCATATTTTCTGGCCCGCTCGGGGGATATGGCGCCACTGTCCCTGTTGCTTGGAACGGCTGTACTGGCGCTGGTGTTGCGCTGGACGGTGTCCTTGCAACTGACCCTGCTGGCCTCCGTTGCAGTGGGCGCGGTCACAGGATATGCCCTGTTGTTATTCGGTACGGCCCAACTCGAACTCTATGTGGCCCAACTGGCCAGGGTGTTCGAGGATTTACAGGCGCGTCTGCCGGAGGGGCAGTTGGTGACCCCGGGACTATCCACGATTGCGGGGTTGCTGGGCTTGATGAATGCCGTGAGTTGTGTGCTGTGCCTGTTGCTGGCGCGGTACTGGCAAGCTGCCCTTTACAACCCGGGTGGTTTCCGCGAGGAGTTTCACGGGCTGCGCCTGGCGCCTCAATTCAGTGTCGGGCTGGTATTGTTTATGTTGGGGCTGGGCTTTGCAGGGTCCGAATACCGCCCCTGGGCGATGCTGTTCGCGTTACCCCTGAGTATCGCCGGTTTGGGTTATATCCATGCCCGGGCGGCGCAACGCAAATTGGGGTCCGGCTGGCTCGGCGTATTTTACCTGCTGTGGTTGCTGATTGACCTGGTGAAGTTGGTTGTGGCCGGGATAGCCGTCGCCGACAGTTTTATCGATTTGCGCAGCCGCTGGCGGCGCACGGGAAGTGGCAAGGATATTCAATAACCGGGGCGCAAGCTCCCGGCGCAGATGAGGGAACCGGGATGGAAATTATTTTGCTGGAAAAAATTGGAAAGTTGGGTGATCTCGGTGACTGCGTGACCGTCAAACCGGGCTATGGCCGCAATTACCTGATCCCACAGGGCAAGGCGGTGCTCGCCAACGACGCCAACCGGGCGGAGTATGAGGCGCGCCGGGCCGAGTTGGAAGCCAACGCCGCCGATGCGCTAAGCGCCGCAGAACTGCGCGCCGTACGGCTGGGGGAACTGGGGCAAATCACCGTCGAAGCCAAGGCCGGCGAGGAGGGCAAGCTGTTCGGTTCGGTTGGCTCCCGCGATATTGCCGAGGCGGTGAGCGCGGCGGGTGTGGAACTGAAAAAATCGGAAATTCGTCTGCCGGACGGCGCCCTGCGAAAACTGGGCGAGTACGAAATCAACGTTCACCTGCACAGCAGCGTGGATGCAGTTGTTTCCCTGTCGGTCATTGCCGATTAGACCACATCGCCACCAAAAAAGGGGTCAGAGCCCTTTAATCCAATCCCAGGTGAAAGGCCCCGCCGGACCAAAAAAGGGCTCTGACCCCTTTTTTCCCTTAAGGGCTCTGACCCCTTTTTTCAGTCCAGACTATTTCCGCAGTACAATGGCCCCACGGAAGCCGGCGATAATAAAATATGGCTGAACAAGTGTATTCCTCCGGGTCCTATGCCGATGACCCGGAACTGGTAAACATCAAGATACCGCCCCATTCCATTGAGGCGGAGCAGTCCGTGCTGGGCGGGCTGATACTCGACAACCCCGCCTGGGACGACGTCGCCGAACTGCTTGGTGAGGCCGACTTCTACCGCCGGGACCACCGCCTGATCTACCGTCAAATTGCCAAACTGGTGGAGGCCGGAGGCCCGGTCGATGTGGTCACCCTGGGGGGGGCTCTCGCCACCGCCGGAGAGCTGGATGAGGTCGGGGGCATGGCCTACTTGTACGAGTTGGACCAGAACACCCCCAGCGCATCGAATATCCGGGCCTATGCCCAGGTAGTGCGGGAGCGCGCGGCCCTGCGCAGGCTGATTCGGACGTCGCAGGAGATTGCGGAAAGCGGCTTCAACCCCGAAGGCAGAGATTCCTTCGAACTGATAGACGAAGCCGAACGCAAGATCATGCAGGTCTCCGATCAGGCCCCCAAGGCGGGCGGACCCCAAGTGGTCGACCCACTGCTGAAGGATGTGGTGGAGCAAATCGAGGAGCTATACGCCTCCGGCTCGGAAATCACCGGCCTCAGCACCGGCTATATCGAACTGGACCGCATGACCTCGGGCTTGCAGCGCGCGGACCTGGTGATTGTGGCGGGGCGGCCAGGTATGGGGAAAACCAGTCTGGCGATGAACCTGGTGGAACACGCGGTGTTGCAGGAAGACAAGACCGTGGTGGTATTCAGCATGGAGATGTCTTCTACGCAATTGGTATTGCGCATGTTGGCGTCGGTTGGCCGCATCGATCAGACGCGTATACGCAACGGCAAGCTGGGGCAAGACGATTGGGGCAAACTGAGCGCCGCAGTCGAGAAATTGAAGAACAGGCGCCTGTATATCGACGATACCCCGGCGCTGAACCCCACCGAGCTTCGCAGCCGATCGCGCCGGCTGATGCGGGAGCACGGCGAACTGGGGCTGATCATGGTGGATTACCTGCAATTGATGCAGGTGTCCGGTTCCTCAGAGGGGCGCGTCGCCGAAATCTCTGAAATCTCCCGCAATCTCAAGGCGATCGCCAAGGAATTCAATTGCCCGGTACTGGCCGTGGCGCAACTCAACCGGGCGCTGGAACAGCGGCCCAACCGCAGGCCGGTGAATTCTGACCTGCGTGATTCCGGCGCGATTGAACAGGACGCCGATGTCATCATGTTCATCTACCGCGACGAGGTCTATAACGAAGACACCCCGGACAAGGGCGTGGCCGAAATCATATTCGGCAAGCAGCGCAATGGCCCTACCGGCATTCGCAAATTGGCCTTTATCGGTAAATTCACGCGTTTCGAGAACCTGGCGCGGGGGGCATAGCGGGCATCCTGCCGATTTTCCCGAAGACCTCTTTGGACCACGGGCCTGAACGCTTAACCACGGAGAGAGCAATGACCGACACGCTTATTGACAGAAACCCGGACATCCTGGGTGGGACTCCGGTGTTTGCCGGCACCAGGGTGCCGGTGCGCATCCTGATGGAACATCTTGAAGCGGGTGACCGAATCGACGAGTTCCTGGAAGACTATCCAACCGTATCGCGAGACCAGGCAGTCGAACTGCTCGAACGCGCCACGGCGATGCTGGTGGACAACGCGCCTTCCAGAACCAGCGTGACAGTCAGGCGCTGATAGCGGTAACGTGCAAAAGAACTGAAGGTGGGGAGCCGTGCATCCGAGATTCTATGTTGACCGCGAGACAGGCCTTCCCCACATCCTCACCCACGGAGTCGAGGAAAGTGAAGTGGAGGATATTCTGAAGTCGCCCGGCGAAGACAGGCCCGGTAGGGAGGGGTCACGGGTTGCTATCGGCCAGACTGCAGGTGGACGTTACGTCCGGGTCATCTATGTGCCCGGCCGCGAGCCGGATCAGGTCTTCGTAATCACTGCATACGAGTTGCGAGGTAAACCACTTGCCGCTTTTCGGCGGCGCATGAGAAGGAGAGGAAGATGAAGAATACAAGCAATTACCCGCCGGGATGGGACGAAAAACGTGTCATGCGTGTCCTTCGGCATTATGAATCGCTGAACGAGGAAGAAACGGTTGCCGATGATGAGGCCGCTTTCGAGGATTCCACGCAGACGGTGATGGAGATTCCCAACGAACTGGTTCCTTCCGTACGAGCGCTGCTTGCCAACCGTCTCGGATAGTCAGTAATGGATTTCACCCCGCCCATAAAAGTGAGCGGGCCCTCCAACTCCCGAGACCAAGGATGCCAACGATTGCGTGACCGTAAGTTTCCGGCGCGGCCAGTACATACTTCAACGGCCTGGTATAACCGGCGAGACAAAAAGGCAAGAGGCCATTCTCGCCCTGATGGCCCGGACCGATGGCGGTATGGCGCTACGGGAAATTCTTGCTCGGATGTAACCACAGACCAACGAGCGGCAACTGCGAGACGAACTGGCCGTTATGAAGGCCCGCGGGTTAATAGCGCTTACTGGCCATGCCTGGGAGTCCCGTTGGCGCCACCTGTGAACCGCTGTATGGCTTATTCCCGGCTTATTCTGGGGCACCCTCTATTGCGCCCCTATTGCGCCCCCGTGGGGGCGCAATAGGGGCGCTATTCGTATGCTCACTATTAACGCGGTATCGCATTGGTTCTCCCGGTCACGATCAGGCGCCAGTCCGACAGCAGACGCTGGGGTTGCCGGGTTGAAACCTGTTGGAGTCGTGTTGCACCCAGCACAAACGACACGGGACCGTATGCCTATTATGACTATAGCAGTCAAAATCTTGCTGTCGATAGCTCTATTTCATGCGGCGCCGGTAACGGCCGCGGAACCGATGGACGCCCGGCAACTGGTCCAGGCAGCCATGGACCATTGGCGCGGCGAATCCTCCAGCCTGGAAAACACCATGACCATACACCGCCCCACCTGGGAGCGCAGCCTGTCCATGGTGGGTTGGACCACGGGCGACGAGACTTCCCTGATGCGCGTTACCGCTCCTTCCAGGGATGCGGGTAACAGCACCCTGCTCAAGGACGGCCAACTGTGGAGCTACCATCCCGGAATCAACCGTATCATCAAGGTGCCTGCCTCCATGATGGAGCAAAGCTGGATGGGCAGCGATTTCTCCAACCGCGATATCGGCAGGTCGACGGATATTGTCCACCAATACTCGCACCGCTTGCTGTCCGAATATGAACGGGATGGCCATACCGTCCATGTGGTTGAAGCCACACCGCTTGAGCATGCCCCTGTCGTCTGGGGCCGGGAGGTGCTGCATATCCGCGATGACCATATACTGCTGGAGCATCAGTTCCTGGACCAGGAGGATGTGCTGGTAAAAACCATGCGTACCCTGCGTGTCGAGCAGAAGTCCGGGCGCAGCGTGGCCACGGTGATGCGCATGAGCAAGGCGGGAAATGCGGAGGAGTGGACCGAGTTGGACATTCATCGCATTGATTTCGACGTGGAATTGCCGGCCAGCCTGTTCACCCTGTCGAACTTGCGAAATCCGCGCCGATGAGGAAAACGCCGGCGATCGCGCGTCCAGCGCACTTCGTAACCGTGACGTAACCGTTCGGTATTGACGTGATGTCTGGTCAAGACAGACGGGCTGGTGCCGTAGGGGCCGCACATGTGCGGCCCGCGGGCCCTGTGCCCGGAGGGTGCGCCATGGCGAGCACCCTTCGGGCACACGGCCCCTACGGGTGTCGAGGTAACGGCATACGGCCCATCTATCACGTCTTGCCCAAACGGTTACACTGTGACAAATCGGAAAAACAGGAATAACTCATAGTTGGACATGACCTTTCTCAACAACCTCAAGCGATCTGGCGCCATATGCGGGCTGGCCTGGCGTAACCTGTGGCGCAACCCGCAGCGCACCTGGCTGACCGTGGGCGCGATGATTTTTTCCAATGTCCTGCTGGTGGCCATGATCACCCTGCAACTGGGCATGTACGATACGATGATCGAAACCTCACTCAAGACCATGAGTGGCCATCTCCAGGTGCAGAAAAAAGGTTACCAGGATGAGCCGCGCATGCGTGACGGTTTCGCCGGGGTGGCCCGCCTGAGCCGGGAACTGCGCCGGGAGTTGGGCCTGAAGACTATCAGCGCCCGCGCCGAGGGCTTCGGACTGGCCTCCAGCGCTGAGCGCAGCATCGGCATACGTATTATGGGAGTGGAGCCGGAAGCTGAGCCGAGGGTAAGCAGCCTGCCCGGAATGCTTGGGGAAGGGCGCTGGCTGAAGGGCATGGAGGCAGAAGAAATCGTGCTGGGAGCGAGCCTTGCGCGGAACCTGAAGGTATCGGTCGGTGATGTTGTGACCTTTCTCGGTACCGCCAGGGATGGCTCCATGGCGGCGGCGGTTGTTACC
The DNA here is from genome assembly GCA_026710905.1 of Halieaceae bacterium. Taxonomy (GTDB): domain Bacteria; phylum Pseudomonadota; class Gammaproteobacteria; order Pseudomonadales; family Halieaceae; genus JAPOQD01. The sequence goes on along the minus strand of JAPOQD010000055.1, from coordinate 37,638 downwards.
GTTGTGGGGATCCTGGAGACCGGCATAGGCGATGTGGACAGATCTCTGGCGCAGTTGCCACTGGGTTATTTCCAGACCGTATTCGGCATGCCGGATCAGGCGCACCGCCTGGTCATTCAGTTGACGGCGCTGGACCAGGTTGAGCCCGCCCGGCAATTGCTGAGGGAGACGCTGGCCCAGCGCCCGGAGCTGGCGGTGCTGGACTGGGACGCCTTGCAGCCGGGGCTGCGCCAGGGTATCGAGGCGGATTTCGTGAGCGCCTGGTTTCTGTACGGCATCCTGATCCTGTTGGTTTCTCTCAGTGTCCTCAACACCCAGTTGATGTCGGTGCTGGAGCGCACCAGGGAGTTCGGAGTGATGCTGGCGCTGGGCATGGCCCCGGGCAGGTTGGCGCGGCTGATCATGCTGGAATCCGTTTGTATGGTATTGCTGGGTCTGGCCCTGGGGGTACTGGGAGGGGGCCTGGTTGCCGCCTGCCTGGCGCACTGGGGCTTTTCCGTGCCCGGCATGGAAGAAGCCATGGCCCGCTTCAACCTGCCCGGGCGCATCTATCCGCCCCTGTCTCTTCCCGGCCTGATGATTGGCCCACTGGCGTTGTGCGCGGGCGCCGTGCTGGCCTCTGCCTATCCGGCCCTTCGCTTGTACTGGTTACGGCCCCTGGCGGCCATGCGGTCGAGATAGTGTCCCTGCTGCTGCTCACCAAGCTGGCCTGGCGCAACCTGTGGCGCAACTATCGGCGCACACTGATCATGCTGGCGGCTATCATCCTTGGCGTGTGGGCGATGATCATGATGAACGCCCTGATGCGGGGCATGGTCGATGGTATGTTGGATAGCGGCCTCAAATACCTGCCGGGCCACGCCCAGCTCCACCATCCCGCCTATCGGGATGATCCCGGTGTGGCGCACTCACTTGAAGCCTTGTCCGCGCCATTGCAGGAGGCTTTGGCGGACCGGGATATTCTTGGTTGGAGCGCACGGGTCAAGGTTCCGGCGATGATTTCCAGTGAGCGCGACAGCCGAGGCGTGGTGTTGCTGGGAGTAGACCCCATGCAGGAGCTGAGCATTGGCTTCGCCGAAACCGATTTGGTCCAGGGGCGTTTTCTCGAATCTGCCACCGACCCCTCGGTAGTAGTGGGCGAGGCCATGCTGAAGCGTTTGGAAACCCGCCTGGGCCGCCGCATCGTGCTGAGTTCCCAGACCGTTGGAAACGAAGTGGGCGAACGCGGCTTCCCCATTGTCGGGGTGTACCGGGCCAGCCTGCCCAGCCTGGAGGAGACCTTGGTCTATGCTGGCCGCGAGGTGGTGCAAGGCATGCTCGGCATGGGCGGGGCTGTATCCGAAGTCGCGATCCTGGGCCCGGATTATCGCCGCCTGGAGCCCTGGTTCGGGCGTGTGGCGGCGGCTGTGGATGAGGGGATGGTGCTGGAGGGCTGGCGCGAACTGGACGAGTATCTGGCGCTGAGCTTGAGCATTCAGGGTGGCGCCGGCATCGTGTTGATTGTGGTGATCTTTCTGGCGCTGTCCTTCGGCCTGGTCAATACCATGGCCATGGCGGTGTTCGAGCGAGTCCGGGAAATGGGGTTGCTGCTGGCCCTCGGTATGCCTCCCCACGCCATGCTCTACCAGGTATTGCTTGAGGCCTTGTTCCTTTTATTGCTGGGCCTGCTGGCCGGTAACCTGCTGGGATGGTTGTCCCTTCAACCCCTGCTCTCCGGAATTGATCTTTCGGCCCTGGCCGAGGCTGCGGAACTTTCCGGGATGGGCGCCACCCTCTATCCAAACCTGAGAGGCGTGGATATGCTGCGGGCCACACTGATTGTGATTTTCCTGGGCCTGGCCGCCAGCCTCATACCCGCCTGGCGGGCAGCGCGGCTGGACCCGGTAACGTCCATGAACGAGTACTGAGAATGGCCCATGGCGGCAGTTACCTGTAAAGACCTGTGCAAGACCTTTTCCCAAGGCGGGGAGAGAGTTATCGGTTTGGAGCGGGTCACACTGGAGGTGGAGGAAGGCGAGTTTCTGTGCCTTTCCGGCCCCTCCGGTTCCGGCAAGACCACCCTGCTCAACACGATCGGCGGCCTGGATACCCCGGACAGCGGCTCCATCACGGTGGCTGGCCAGTGCATTGACCGGTTCAGCCGGGAACAACTGGCGAACTTGCGGCTGCACAACATCGGATTTGTGTTTCAGGCCTACAATCTGATCCCGGTGCTGAGCGCCCGGGAAAACGTTGAGTTCGTCATGCAGTTGCAGGGCCGTGGGCTCGCAACACGGCGGGCGCTTGCCATGACCATACTCGAGGAAGTGGGGCTGGCCGGTCTGGAAGACCGCCGCCCCGCCCAGCTATCCGGTGGCCAGCAGCAACGCGTGGCGGTGGCCCGCGCCATTGCCAGTGACCCGGTCCTGGTTCTGGCCGACGAGCCCACCGCCAACCTGGATAGCAGGAACTCCTCCCAGTTGATGGAATTGTTTGCGGAACTGAACCGGCGCCGCAGCGCCACCTTTGTCATCGCCACCCATGACAAACGGGTCATGGACTTTTGCCACCGCCGCATAAGCTTGCAGGATGGCCGTATTGTGAACGCGGAATCAAGGGCCGCGGGCAGCGCCTGATGCCTTACCTGGTGGCCCTGGTCCTGCTGGGTCTGGCCAACACCGCGGCGGCGGATTTCCCGGGTGATGGCGGTCACCTGAAGGCGCGGCTGGGCTGGACAGATTCCGCAAACCCATTGCGCCGGCCCGAGCAGCGGGGCGCGGACTTGCGCCTCAAGTTCAGTCCCGAGATGGGAGCCTGGGCGGCGGAGCTGGATTACCAACTGTCGGGGCAGTCCGCGGACCGTTTCGAATGGACACCGGGCGCCGCCGGGCTATCGCCTGACGCCGTCTTGCAGGGAGATTCCAGGCGGCTGATGAAACTTTCCGCGAACCTCGCCGAAGGAAAGGACTACCGCGCTACCCATCGCCTTGACCGGTTCTCGCTGGCCTGGCGCGGCGAACAATGGGTGGGCCGTGTCGGCCGTCAGGCGCTGAGTTGGGGCAACGGCCTGATCTACAACCCGGTGGACATCTTCAACCCGTTTGACCCCACCGCGGTTGACCGGGAATACAAGCCCGGCGACGACATGGTTTACGGCCAGTACCTGCGGCGCAACGGCGACGACCTGCAGGCGGTTTGGGTGCTGCGCCGGGATCAGCGGCGGCACAAGCGCGGCGGGGTGAATTCCCTCGCGCTCAAGTATCACGGCTTCGCGGCTGCCGGGGAATACGACCTGTTGCTGGCCCGGCACTATGACCAGTGGATTGCCGCCGCCGGTGGCAGCGCCCCGCTGGGAGATGCGCTGGTACGCGCCGATCTGGCTCTGACCGACAGCGGCAATGATCCGGCAGTCAGCCTGGTGGCAGGCCTTTCCTGGTCCTGGGTTGGCCTGGGCAAAAACATCAGCGCGGTGCTGGAATACTACCGCAATGGTTTTGGTTTGCGCGAAGGCTTTGAGCTGGAGGATCTTCAGCGGCGGCCGGAACTCAGCGACCGGTTGGCGCGAGGCGAGTTGTTTACCCTCGGCAGACACTACCTGGCTGGCTCGATGATGGTGGAAGTTTCGCCGCTGCTACAGCTAAGCACCAACCTGTTCATCAACCTGGCCGATCATTCCAGGCTGGCTCAACTGGTGGCTTCCTACGACCTGCGCCAGAACTGGCGGATTCTGCTGGCGGCGGGGTTTCCGTCCGGCGGTAGCGGCGCCGAGTACGGGGGACTTGGCAGTGACGGACATTATCCGCACCAGGGCCCTTCCTGCTTCGGGCAACTGGCATTTTACTTTTGACCATGCTCGGTGTTACGTCAAACCGGGCAGCGTGGGGCTATTTGGGAATACTGCTGGCCCTGGCCCACATATTGCTCCAACCTTCTGTTGCGACGGCCCGGACGCCGGTGTTTGCATTGCGCGAGACTTGTCCCCCCAGTTTCAAATTGAGCGCGGAGGGTGTTTGCAGCCTGCGCAGCCGGTATCAGTTCTATACCTCCAACCAGAATCGCGGCGTTGGCGGAACCCGCACCGGCTTGCCGCCGCATCGCGATGGTTTTACTCCCGGCCAAATCGACCTGGGGCGCTACCTGTTTTTCGACCCGCTGCTGTCCGCTGACGGCACGAAATCCTGCGCCGCATGCCACCAGCCAGAGCGAGGCTTCAGCGATGGCCTGCCGCGTTCCGAGGGCATTCAAGGTCAGACTGCGCCGCGCGCCGCGCCCACCCTGTGGAACGTAACGTTTCTGCGCTCCCTGTTTTGGGATGCTCGCGCCAACACCCTCGAAGAACAGGCCCAGGCTTCGCTGTTCTCGCCACTGGAAATGGGCAACAGCCCGGCCGGCTTGCTGAGAGCACTGCGCGAAAATGCCTGGTACCCTCGTCTGTTCCGGCAGGCCTTTCCCCGGCATCGGGGCGAGCAACTCAGCCTGCCCCAGGTGTATACCTCCCTGGCGGCGTTTCAGTCTTCCCTGATCTCTCTCAACAGCCGTTACGACCGCTATGCGCACGGCTACCACGCGGCATTGACCGAGCCTGAAATCGAGGGCCTGAATGTATTTCGCTCTTTTGTCGCCCGCTGTGCGGAATGCCATACTCCGCCCTTGTTTACCAATCAGCAGGTGGCGGTTATCGGCGCGCCCGAGCCGGAGGGCCTGCCCCTGGATATAGGCGTTGAGCAAACCTGGCAGGCGGAACAGGTGAAAGCGGGATTCAAGGTGCCGACACTGCGCAATATCGCCCTGACCGCGCCCTACATGCATTCCGGAAGTTTCGATAACCTCGGCGAGGTGCTGGAATTCTATAATGGCGGACGCGGCCATGCGCTGCCCGCGGGAGTCGAATTACAGTTACACTGGCACATTGTTTCTCCGCGGTTGAGTGAAGACGAATTGGCCCGGCTGGCCGACTTTCTGCAGACGCTGACCGATGAAAGCCTGAAACCGCAGGTTCCCGAACACCTGCCTTCCGGCTTGTCGAAACCACGGGAACAACAGCGCCATTTGCAGGCTGAATAGGCAGGAGAATGCGACGTGAACAAACCATGGATTCTGACTCTGGCCCTGATAGTTATTGCTTTTGTACTGGGAGTACAGTTGGGGGGGAACGGCGACACCCCGGTTGCGGTTATCAGCAGCGGCGGCCCGAGCCTCGCGGCCCCGGCGCAAGTCCCCGCAGACGGTTTGCGGCTGTCCGGAGCCAGTAAAGCGGTGGCCGGAGCGCCCGCTTCCGCCGCAACGCTGCTGGTAAAGGAGGGGGAGTTGATCCAGGATGCCGTGCGCGCCGCCGAGCCGGGCGCCCTCATCCGGGTGATGCCGGGCGAATATCACGAGACGGTCTATATCGACAAGGACGGTATCCGCCTGTACGGGGTCATCGAGGAGGGGCGCCGCGCCACCCTGGATGGCCGGGGCATCCTCAATGACGCCATTCTGTTTTCCGGCAACAACGTGGTGGTGGAGGGGTTCCGTATCGTCAACTACAAGGGCAACGGCATCATGAGCCAGGCGGGCAACAACTACGAAATCCGCAATAACCTGATCAAGGATAGCGGTGTGTACGGCATTTTCCCCCAGTTGGGAACCAACGGCGTGATCGAGCACAACATCGTTTCCGGTATTGAGGATGCAGCCATCTACGTGGGCATGAGCGACAACGTGCATGTGGCCTACAACGAGGTCTTCGATTCCGTGGCCGGAATTGAAGTCGAGAACAGCCGCCATGTCATCGTGGAAAGCAATATGGCCCACCGCAACAGCGGTGGCATCCTCGCCTTCATTACCCCCGGCCTGCCCATCAAGACCACCTACGATGTGATCATCCGCAACAACTGGGTCAACGCCAACAACACCCCGAATTTCGGCGCGCCGGGCTCAATTGTCAGTGGTATCCCGGCGGGGACCGGCATCATGCTCATGGCTGCTGATGAGGTGGTGGTGGAGGGCAACATCATCAGCGGCAACCAGACTATCGGCATTCTGTCACTGGATCACAATACGGCCGCGGAATTCACCAATATCACCATTGACCCGGAAGTGGACCCAAACTCCGATGGCCTGAAAATCCTTGACAATGTCATGGTCAACAACGGTTACGACACCATTGAAGTCATCCGCGCACTGGCGCTGGCGGAATTTCGGACCGGGAGCCCGGATATTCTGGCGATCGGCCCGAGCAGGCAGTCCTGCATCGTCAACCGGCATCGCTATGTTACGGTGGGGCTCAAGGATTTTGGCGAATGTGAGGCCTCCAACACCGCCGGTATCGGCAACTATCTGCTACCCCCGGTGGCGCCCCGAATCATCGCCCCCGGTGAGCGCGGGGAGATCGCCTATCTGGGTATCTGTAGCGGCTGCCACAGTTATACCGGCCGCCTGATCGGGCCGCCGGTACAGCTTATCCAGGCAATGTACGGGGATGATGCGCAGGCGCTGGCCGACTATATCGCCGCCCCGGAGAAGAAATGGGACGGCTACCCGGAAATGCCGCCCCAGGATTACCTGGATGCGGAGACCCGGCTGGCGGTGGCGGATTACATGCTGTCCAGCGCCCGCTGATGCCAGGCCTGGAGCCGGCCCGCGTCTTCCGGGATGCCTGCCTCCACCCAGGCGGCGAATTCCACCACGCAGCAAAGGTCGATATCGGCAAAGCTGAAATTGTCACCGGCCACCCATTCGGATTGCGCCAGGCGGGTTTCCAGGCGTGGCCAGAAATCCTCCAACTGCAGTTTGCCGCGTTCGGCCAGGGCCGGAATCTGCTCCAGTTCAAGGGAGCCCGTCTGCGCACGTCCAGCGAATGCACTGGATGTATTGCGGAAGATGTTGGCAACCGTAACGAGCCCGGAAAGGTGCAGATAGTGGTCCCAGTTCAGGATCATTGCCCGCTCCAGGGCGTCGCGGCCGAGCAGCGGTTTTTCCGGGTACAGGGATTCCAGGTAGTCCACCTGGGCAATGACCTCGGTTAACAGGCTTGCGTCGTCCAGCAGCAGGGCGGGGATGGTACGCAGGGGGTTGATACTGGCGTAGGGTTCGCAGTGCTGCTGCCTGCTGCGCAGATCGACTTCTTCCGTTTCCAGTTCGATGCCCTTGTAATCCATGAACAGGTGCAGACGGCGGGCGTTGGGGGCCGCGGCGTACGTGTACAGCTTCATATTCAGCTACTCAATCTCTGATGATGGCAGCATGGTAGACGTAGCCTTTTCAGATTGCCAGATTGCCAGCCAGAATCTGGCAGTTTGCTAAACATTATTGCTAATCATTCTTATTTCTATTATGCTTTGTAGCTGAATTTGTATTGGCGCCGAATCAGCGTGTATGTTTGCCGCAACCGGGTACTCCGGCCGGCAAATCGTTGCTGACGATCGCGTCGACGCGGCCAAGGTTTCAGCGCGGAAATGATGTGGCTATAATGCCGCCCCCGAAATGAAATGCACTTGGAGTGGATGTGAACAAGCCCCTGAAGTTACTCACCGCCTGGTTAACACTAGTGATAGTCGGCCTGCCGGCCCATGGACTGACAGAAGCCGAGCGCGACGCAATCGTCGAGCGAATAAAGCCGGTAGGTGAGGTGTGTCTGCAGGGCGACGAAACCTGCGGCATTGTGGCCCCGCCAGTCAGTGTCGCTACCCGTTCCGGTGAGCAGGTGTATAACTCGATCTGTGTGGCCTGCCACCTGACCGGTGTCGCAAACGCACCGATGCTCGGCGATACAGCGGCCTGGGCGGAGCGGATCGCCAAGGGCATTGATGCCCTCTATGAAACCAGCATTACCGGCATGGCCGGCACCACCATGCTGCCCATGGGCAGTTGCATGGATTGCTCGAATGAAGAAGTCACCGCCGCGGTGGACTTCATGGTGGAAAACAGCCGTTAAGCAGGATGCCGGGCGCTGGCTGCAATTGCACCCCCGGGTAGCGCCGCCTGTCGGCGGACAAACAAAGAGCCGGTGCTGCAATGCCATTCGATATGGGCGGGTGAAAGTGGTGACAAGAACCCTGTGGTCTCTGCAAGCGGGCGAGGAATGCCGTATCGAGGCATTTGACGGCAAGCTGGAAGCCAGCTACCGGGTTCGCATGATGGATTTCGGGTTTTCCCCGGGCGAACGGGTTTCCTGTGTTTTGTCTCCCGGCCTGGGCGCGCCCAAGATCTACCGGGTCAGCAACACCACATTTTCTCTCGATGATGAAATCGCCACTCATATTCTGGTGAGTCTACTTGCGGATGAATAAAGTCCTCCTCCTCGGTAGCCCCAACTCCGGCAAGAGCCTGTTGTTCAATCGCCTGACCGGTTTGCGGCACAAGGTGGCCAACTTCCCCGGCTGCACCGTGGATACGGGCTCCGGGAAATTGCGCAAACTTCCCGCTGTTACCCTGGTGGACTTTCCCGGCGCCTATTCACTGCAACCCGTTTCCGGCGAAGAAGAAATCGCCGTGGGTTACTTCAAGCAGGCCCTGGAGGATCCGGAAGTCACCCATGTGCTGTGCCTGATCGATGTCACCCGGCTGGAGAAATGCCTCTATTTTACGCTTCAGGTCATCTGGGAAGCGGCGCGCCACGGCAAGCAGGTTACAGTGCTTGCCAACATGATGGACGTTTTGGAGAAACATCATATCGGTGCGGACCTGGAGGGGCTGGCAGAACATCTTCGCACTCCCGTGCTGCCTATGTCAGCCCGTACCGGAGCGGGAATCGACGAGTTGCTTGAGCGCATTGCGGCTCCTGGCGGGCCGCCGGCGCGCCCGGCGAATGAGAATCAGGCCCCGGCGGAACTGATGCGCGGCACGGCTTTGCAACTGGCGCGCCGGTTCGGTCCCAGGGGGGATATTCTGATCCACTCGCAAGAGCGTCTGGACGAATTTTTCCTGCACACGGTGCTGGGCGGCGTGGCTTTCTTCGCCATCATGTTTCTGTTGTTTCAATCCATTTTTACCTGGGCTGCCCCGGCCATGGACCTGGTGGAGAATCTGTTGGGCATGCTGTCGGACCTGGTAGTCCCCGCTATCGGCAACGCAATCGCCCGGGATTTTACCGCCGATGCGGTTTTCAGCGGCATCGGCGCCTTCCTGGTATTCGTGCCGCAGATTTTTGTTCTCACAGTGATCATCGGAATTCTGGAAGACTCGGGCTACATGGCGCGGGCCGCACTGATCTGCCATAAACCCCTACGCTTTTTTGGTCTTACCGGCAAAAGTTTCATTCCCATGCTCTCCGGTGTAGCCTGCGCCATTCCGGGAATCTATGCGGCTCGTACTATTGATTCTCCAAAAAAACGCTGGCTGACCTACCTGGCTATTCCGCTGATGCCCTGTTCCGCACGCCTGCCGGTGTACACCTTGTTGATCGCCGCCTTCATACCCGCACACAACCTGTTCGGCGGCCTGGTCGGCCTGCAGGGGCTGGCCATGTTCCTGATTTACCTGTTCGGCATGATCTGCGGGCTGGCCGCGGCAGGGCTGACCTACCGCGGCAACCGGGATGACTATGACGACCTTCCCTTCGTGCTGGAGATGCCGCCTTACCGTATCCCCGCCTGGCAGCCCTTGCTGCGCAACGCCTGGAACCGTTGTCAGCACTTCGTAACCAAGGCGGGCAAGGCCATCTTCCTGGTGACCGTTTTTATCTGGGTGCTGGGTTACTTTCCCAATTACGGGGCCGACCTCGGTACCTCCTGGCTGGGTTATCTCGGACAATTCGTCGAGCCCCTGTTTGCCCCGCTGGGCCTGGACTGGCGCTACGGGGTGGCGGTACTGACTTCGTTTGTGGCGCGTGAAGTCTTCGTGAGTACCCTGGGCACCATGTTCGGTATCGCGGGCGTCGAGGAGAACATGGTGCCGCTGGTCGACCAGATTCAAGCCAGTGGACTCAGCATCGCTTCGGGTCTGTCGATGCTGGTGTTCTTCGCCATTGCGCTTATGTGTGTTTCCACCCTGGTCATTCTGACCAAGGAAGCCCAGTCCAGCCGGCTGGCGATAAAAATGTTCGCCGTTTACTGCGTCGCGGCCTACCTGGCTGCACTGCTGGTATATCATCTGGTCAGCCTGCTCGGTTATTGAGGAATATAGAGACACTTGATCACCCGCCCTACCGGCCTGCCCCATGGCAGGTGGTGTTAAATCAATGAAAACCATGAACCTTCGAGGATCTGAGTATGAAAAAGTTTTGGTTGTTGCCGGTCATCGCTGTAGTGTTGATGGCGTGCGGCGAACAGAAGCAAACGGCCGAGTTGTCACAATCGGAACGTTTGAACCAATGGTTTGCTGAACGCTACGAGGAGGAGTTGCTGTTCAGCCCGACTACACTGACCATGCTCGGGCGCAAGGATTTATACGACCAGATCGACGATTTGAGTGAACAGGCCGAGGCGGAACAGCTTGAATGGAAGCGCCGTACGGTAGCCACCATGGAGCGGGAATTCGATTACGACGCATTGACGCCGGAAGCCAGAAACTCGTTTGATATCTGGAAATACCAGTATGAACAAGCCGCGAGAGGGCAGCCTTACCGGAACCACGGCTATATCTTCGAGCAAATGGGAGGCCTGCAGTCTGATCTGCCCAATTTTCTGCTCAATTTCCACCGCGTCGACAACGAACAGGATCTGGAGGCTTACATCCGCCGTATCGGCGCCGTCGCAAACGCCATTGACCAGGCGCTGGTTCGCGCCAGGGCCGCCGCTGAACAAGGCATTCGGCCCCCGCGATTTGCCTTCGACGGCGCAATAGACCAGTCGCAAAAATTATTGCTCGGCCTGCCATTCGAGGCCGAGGCGGCTGTGGACGCGCCCTTATGGGCCGGGGCGAAGTCAAAGGTCGATGCCCTGAGAGACAGCGGGGCCATTGATGAGGCGCAGGCGCAGGCATACCGGGAAAAGGCGAAAGCGGCCCTGCTGGGCAGCTTTCAGCCCAGCTACTCGGCCTTGATCCAGTGGCTCGAAACAGACCGGGAAAACGCGCCGGAAATGGCCCAGGGCGCCGGCAGCCTGCCCGAAGGGGAGGCCTATTACAATTATCGGCTCGGCCTGCAAACCACCACGACACTGAGTGCGGATGAGGTTCACCAGATCGGTTTGCGCGAGGTGGCCCGGCTGCGGGCCGAAATAGAAGCGATCAAGACGGAACTCGGCTTTGCGGGCAGCCTGCAGGACTTTTTCGCCTTTGTACGCACCGACCCGCAGTTTTACTTTGCCGACAACGATGCCGGGCGGCAGGGCTATATTGACGGGGCCACGGCGTATATTGACTTCATCAAGGGGAAGCTGCCTGAGTATTTCGGGCTGTTGCCGAAAGCCGACTTGATCGTCAAACGGGTGGAGGCCTTCCGCGAGCAGGACGGTGCGCCGCAGCACTATTACTCCGGCACACCGGATGGTTCACGGCCTGGAATTTATTATGCCCACTTGTCCGACATGTCGGCCATGCCGAAAAACCAGATGGAAGTAATCGCCTACCACGAAGGTCTGCCGGGCCACCATATGCAAATCTCCATTGCCCAGGAATTGGAGAATATCCCCATGTTTCGCACCCAGGCCCGTTTTACGGCTTATGTGGAAGGCTGGGCGCTGTACTCGGAGATTCTGGCGGGAGAGATGGGCGCCTATGAGGACCCCTATTCCCGGGTCGGCCAGCTTTCCTCGGAGATCTGGCGCGCCATCCGCCTGGTGGTCGATACCGGCCTCCACTCCAAGGGCTGGAGCGAGGATCAGGCTGTGCAGTATTTCCTGGCCAATTCTCCGGAGCCCAGGGAGAGCGTGGTAGCCGAGGTCAGGCGCTACCTGGTGTGGCCGGGGCAGGCTACCAGTTACAAAATCGGCATGATGAAAATTCTCGAGCTTCGCGAAGCCGCTAAAAAAACGCTGGGTGACAAGTTCGATATTCGCGCCTATCACGACACCGTGCTGGGTGGCGGCGCAATGCCCCTGTCGCTGCTCGAAAGAAGGGTGCAAGGCTGGGTGGATTCGGTCCGGTAACGGCGGGGGACCACAAAAATACGGGATTCTTGAGCAACGACTCTCTCTAAATGCAAGAATAAACTTTTAAATGTGTATTTAAAAGTGTAGAATGGTGTTCTTCAGAAACCTTGCGTTGGAATCTTCGTGGAAACCTTGCTGACAAAAAAGACGGTTTCGATTACCGAGCTTCGCGAGCCGAAGAAAGTTCTCGAAAGCGCCGGCTCCCAGCCGGTCGCCGTACTCAATCGGTCCCGCGTAGTGGGTTATTTTGTGCCCGCGGCCGCGGTAGAGAAACTGGAATACAGCGCTGCTTCCGACGCAGAAGTGGACGCCTTGCTGGACTCGCTGGACGATAGCACCCGCGCGGTAAACGAGTACTTGAAAGAGCGTTGATGCGCTACTTGACCGCAGACCAGGTCATCGCTGCCCATGAACGGGTAATTTCTCCGGGTGAACTGCAGGGCATGGCGCAGAGCCGGCCTGTGCAGGCGGTTATCGGCAGAATCGAAAACCGTCTTGCGTATGGCCTGTGCGGCGACCCATACGAGCTTGCCGCGTGCTACGCCTGCTACCTTGCCGTGGGTCATTGCTTTCATGATGCCAACAAACGTACCGCTCACACCGCGATGCAACTTGTTCTGAAGATGAATGGCATTAGCCTGGAGTATGCGGTGGAGCAGATGGGGCCGAGGATAGTAATGGCGGCGCAAGGAGAAATTGATGAGGAAGCGCTTGCCGTCTGTCTGGGATCAATGGCTGTTTGAAACACCCGCCTGATCCACCGTGCAGGTGTGATTCACTCCCTTGCCAGCCCGAATATGGCGCCAACCTTTACCGATTACACCAACTGCGAGAGAAAGGTTTTGGCCGGAACCACCGTGGGGGTACTCGTCTCGAAGCAATCCCGCTCGACAAACTCCAGGTCGTAGGCCACCTGAAAGGCGTGCCTGGCCCTGATCTGCCCCTGGAAATACTTCAGTGCGGGCGACAGGCCCGCACGGCCGCTGCTTTTCACCTCTGCCAGAAACCAGGGCTGCTGCTCCCTGGTGACAACGAAATCCACTTCCCGCTTTTGCTTGTCTCGGATGAAGTGCAAACCGAATTCACCCTGCCCACTGTCGTTCCACCAGTGCACGGCCTTGAGCAGCGCACTCGCCACCAGATTTTCAGTCCGTGCGCCGGGGTCGCCGACTTGTGACCAGTCCCACAAATAGTACTTGGGTTCCTTGCGCAAGCCCCTGGCCACGTTGCTGTGCCACGGCCTCACGCTAAAGCAGAAGTACAGTGACTCCAGGGTGCTGATCCAGCGGCGTATCGTATCCACCGATACGCGAACCTGCCTGGCCATGGAGGAATAGCTGGTGAGTTGCCCCACCTGCGCCCGCAGTATCCCGGCCAGGGTTTCGACTTGATCCAGTTCCTGGATACGGGTCAGGTCTCTCAGGTCTTCACGCAGCAGTTGCTCGTTGCGCAATTTTCTCCAGCGGTTGTAAAAACGCTGCTCGGCCTTCAGAAAGGGTTCGGGAAATCCTCCAAATTTCCACAACGCTTCCCACCGGGCGGCGTCAATCGGCCTGGGCTCAGGGTTGATTCCCTCCACAGTCGGGCCGGATTTCCTTACACACTCCGCCACCGACAGTGGATGCAAGGTGTACGGGAAATACCGCCCAATCAAGCTGTCGCCACCGCGCCTGAAAGTGTCCAGTGAGGCTCTGCCCGTCACCAGGGTCCGGCTACGGTCTTCATATTGGTCAAACAGTCCCTTGAGAAAGTCACGCCACTGCCGGTATTTATGCAGTTCATCGAATACCAGTATCGCTGGCTCCGTACGCAGGTGGTCCAGTCCGCTGGTTGCGGCGACGGCCCGAGGCCCTTGCAGGATCAATTCCCGTTGTGACTGATCATCCCAATTCAGGTAGACGCCGTTGGCAAAGGATTCCACCAACTTCTTGGCCACGGTGGTCTTGCCTACCTGCCGCGGGCCGGAAAGAAAGAGCATCTGACGATGGCTGCGGCAGTGCTGCAGCATTTCCTGTTGAATATAACGCAGCATGAACTGTCGTTAGTATCGTAAATTGGTAATGACTATTTTACGATAATATCGAAAATAGTCAAACAGGGCACACTGGCCCAAAGACGGAAAATCGGTCAGGGGATATCTACTTTCAGTGACCTGTTGAATTGCTGTCGGCAGTGGATGGGCTAAACCGCAAGCATGCCTTTGCGCGACTTGAAATTCCTCTCGCGACCGCAGTGCTCAGGCTTGTTCGGCTGACACTTCCAGCGACCCCTGGCACTATGTGTTTGAGACGGCGGTATTGCCAGTGAATACCGCATAAATTCCCTCAGGTCTGATCCCGATTTTTCAGTGCGGCGATGCAGCCCAGCAAACCGGGTTGTTCCGTGCGAACCAGGGCCAGTGGGAACGAGGCACAATAGCCGCGGTATCTGCCCTTGTCTTCAAAGCGGTGACGAAACCTTTCCGGGTCGGCAAACTCCCAAACTCTGGCGACAACGCCGCCGGTCAGATAAACCCCGCCGGCCGCCCAGAACTGCAGGGCGAAATCGCCGGCCACCGAGGAGAAAATATCGAGGAAATCCTCAATGGTCTTGCGGCAAAGGCTGTCTCCGGCCTTGGCGCGCGCGGTAATTTCCCGATCCGTCAATTTATTCTCCTTGCCCTGTAATTGGCTGTTCGCCCAGTACAGATTTTCCAGCCCTTGCCCGGACAATATCCTCTCCACGGAAACACGGCCGTGGCGCCGCCACAGGATTTGCAATAGCTCCAGTTGGTGAGGGTCGGTAGGGGCAAAGGCAACATGCCCCCCTTCCGAGGGAACAATTTCTCCACCCGGCAATAACGCCGCAACCCCCAGGCCGGTGCCCGGCCCGAGCACGGCCCGAATCTGCCCGCCGGTTGGGCGCGCGTCTCCGAGCCAAACCAGGTCATTATCTTGCAGCAGGTCCAGGCAAAACGCCTGTGCGGTGAAATCGTTGATGACGGTCAGGGAAATCCCCAGAGAAGCCTCCAGCCCGGCGCGGCTGAACTGCCAGTGGTTGTTCACAACATCGACCCAATCGCCATCAACCGGGCCGGCGACCGCCAGGCAGATACGCCTCACATCACCGCAGGCCGTGTTTTGCAGATAACGGCTGATGGCATCTTCCAGACGGGAAAAGTCGGCGCAGGGGAAAATTTGAACTCGCTGTAGAGAATCATCCACTCCGGCAACTGCAAACCGGGCATTGGAGCCGCCGATATCCGCGACGATATCCGTCATTACCGCTCTCTATTCAAAAAATAACAGGCCGGGCAGGGTACAGCTATTACGCGGGGTGGTCGAGCGGGAAGCCAGAACTATCAACTGATATGGCCGAGTCGATAACGGGCCTGGAGCTGCTGAAGTAGGTCCAGGAGCCTGCGCCGTAAAAAATCACGCTAGCGAAAAGCCGATATCACAAGTGCTATCTCTTATCGTTCGAGGCGCATGGAAGGGTCTATGTAACGGGAGGGATGCGTGAACGTGCGCAGTGAAAGTGGCTTTGCAGCCATGAGCTTTATGCAGTATATACATAGGATATACATCTAACATTGGCTGGAATAAGCCATGCCGAGCACAATCCAGCCAAGAGACAAAAACCAGGAGCTCGGTTCAGCAGGCGGCATACCGTGGGACTACAGGGAGAAGAGCGAGTAAAAAATAGCCGGGGGTGGTATCGTTGCGGTCGGTTTTAGTATATCCTTTGGATATACATTGCGTTTTTCCGTGGAATTTGGCCATGTTAAGCACGATACAGAAATGGGGCAATAGCCAGGGGCTTCGCCTGGCCAAGACAGTCCTCCAGGATGCGCGGTTGAAGGTTGGCGACCAGGTGGATATTCGCGTCGACAAAGGGCATATCGTCATTGCGCCCACGACCCGGGTTCGAGGGCGGTATGACTTGCGGGAGTTGCTGTCAAACATGCCGGAAAGGCGCCGGGTTGAAGGTTTTGACCAGCCGACAGAGCGCAAGGAGGCCGGGTAAATGCCAACCTATGTTCCGCGCAGGGGAGATTTCGTGATCCTGGCCTCGAATTCCCCTTCAGGACGCGGGCAAAAAGGAGGCCGTCCCGCCCTGATCGTCAGTAATACCCTGTTCAACAAGCGCATGGGGCTTGCCATGGTGTGCCCGATAACCAATGCGAAACGGGATATCCCCTTTCGTGTGGAAGCGCCTGGTGAATCGCCCCTCACCTGGTATGTCATGGCGGAACGGATCAATACCGTCGATTACACCTGCGGCAAAGTGAAGTTCGTCGGGAAGGCCCCCGCAGCCGTGCTCAATGAGGTGTTGAGCCTGCTGGACGCCTGTTTATACAGCGCTGATTGATCCGGCGGTGACCGAAGTCCAGACCAGGTACAGCGCACACGATGTGTCTGGCCGTTGGCCATGGGGCCATGGAATTCATTACCTGCTACCTCGAACATCAGTTGCCACTGCCCCGTTGATGCCGTAGAATTCCGCGCCAGTCAAAGGGGGCTGGCGCGGGTCCGCCTCCCATGTTTCGGTGCTCTGAATCAGTGCAGATAACGATGTGGAAAAAAGCGAGGTGAAAGTTGTTCATCTCGCTTTTTTTCCGCCGATAAATCACTGGGCGGGGCCGGGGCGCCGGCAGAGCTTCGCTGTGGACGCCAACAGGCCGGCAATTCGGTTCGAGCCGCTTCTGCTGGCCCCGGTGCAGCGCCAACCAAAGAACAGGGGTTTCAGTTTGGTCATTGCAGACGAGTCAGGAAGTGGCTCTGTTACAGAACCGGGCTTAACCCGCTCGGCACTGCCGGCCTAGCGAGAACCAGCGGACATGCCGACAACGCCCTCAGCCTTCGGCCCAGCCATTCTGGCTCTTGAAGACGGCAGTATTTTCCAGGGTCTGGCGGTAGGCGCCGAGGGCGCCCAGGTTGGTGAAGTCGTATTCAATACGGCCATGACCGGTTACCAGGAAATCCTCACCGACCCCTCCTACGCCCGCCAGATCGTGACCCTGACCTACCCCCATATCGGCAACACCGGCGCCAACCAGGAAGATGAAGAGTCCACCAGGGTTTGGGCTTCGGGCCTGGTGATTCGCGACCTGCCCCTGCTGGCCAGCAATTTCCGCATGGAGCAGAGCCTGCCGGACTACCTGCGCTCACGCTCGGTGGTGGCTATCGCCGATCTGGACACCCGCCGGCTGACTCGCATCCTGCGCACCAAGGGCGCCCAGAACGGTTGTGTCATGGCGGGCGCCGAAATCAATGCGGGCCAGGCGCTGGAACAGGCCCGGGCCTTTGCCGGCCTGGCGGGTATGGATCTCGCCAGCGTGGTCAGCAGTCCCGAGACCTATTCCTGGAATCAGGGAAGCTGGGCTCTGGGTGAAGGCCACTCCCTACGCGATGAGGGAGAGTTGCCGCAGCATGTAGTGGCTTATGATTTTGGGGTCAAACGCAACATCCTGCGCATGCTGGTGGACCGGGGCTGCCGGCTGACCGTAGTCCCGGCAAGGACCACCGCGGCGCAGGCGCTGGCGCTGAACCCCGATGGTGTTTTTCTCTCCAACGGTCCCGGTGACCCCGAACCCTGTGACTACGCCATCGACGCCATACGGGAAATCCTGGAAACCGGGATTCCGGTCTTCGGTATCTGCCTGGGCCACCAACTCCTGGCGCTGGCCAGTGGCGCCCGCACCATGAAAATGAAATTCGGCCACCACGGCGCCAACCATCCGGTGCAAAATCTCGACGACGGCACGGTGCTGATTACCAGCCAGAACCACGGCTTTGCGGTGGATGAAAACCATCTGCCCGACTGCCTGCGGGTCACTCACAAATCCCTGTTCGACCAAACCTTGCAGGGCATAGCGCGTACCGACAAGGCCGCTTTCAGCTTTCAGGGGCACCCGGAAGCCAGCCCCGGCCCCCACGATGTGGCGCCGCTGTTCGATCATTTCGTGGAACTGATGGAACATGCCGAAGCGCACTGACATCAGCAGTGTTCTGCTGCTGGGCGCCGGCCCCATTGTCATCGGCCAGGCCTGCGAGTTTGATTATTCCGGCGCCCAGGCCTGCAAGGCGCTACGGGAGGAAGGGGTCAGGGTCATTCTGGTGAACTCCAATCCGGCCACCATCATGACCGACCCGTCCATGGCGGACGCCACCTATATCGAGCCGGTCGAATGGCGCACCGTGCGCAAGATCATTGAGCAGGAACGCCCCGATGCGCTGCTGCCCACCATGGGGGGGCAAACCGCGCTTAACTGCGCCCTTGATCTGGCTCGCGAGGGGGTACTGGAGCAATACGGCGTGGAGATGATCGGCGCCAGCAAGGAGGCCATCGACAAGGCGGAAGACCGCCAGCTTTTCGATCAGGCCATGCGTCGCATCGGTTTGGAAACCCCACGGGCCGGTCTGGCGCACAGTGTGGAAGAAGCTTTTCAGGTACTGGGTTACGTCGGCTTCCCGTGCATCATTCGTCCGTCCTTTACCATGGGCGGCTCCGGTAGCGGTATTGCCTACAACCGGGATGAGTTTGAGGAAATCTGCAGCCGTGGGCTGGACCTGTCACCTACCACGGAACTGCTGATCGACGAATCGCTGATCGGCTGGAAAGAGTTCGAAATGGAAGTGGTGCGGGACAGGAACGACAACAGCATCATTATCTGCTCGATAGAAAACTTCGACGCCATGGGGGTGCACACGGGGGATTCCATTACCGTTGCTCCGGCCCAGACCCTGACCGACAAGGAGTACCAGATCATGCGCAACGCCTCGCTCGCGGTGTTGCGTGAAATCGGCGTTGAGACCGGCGGTTCCAATGTGCAGTTCGGCCAGGATCCGGAAACCGGCCGCATGGTGGTAATTGAAATGAATCCGCGGGTCTCCCGTTCTTCCGCGCTGGCTTCCAAGGCCACCGGATTTCCCATCGCCAAAGTCGCCGCCAAACTCGCAATCGGCTACACCCTGGACGAATTGCAGAACGAGATTACCGGCGGCGCCACCCCGGCTTCCTTTGAGCCGAGCATTGACTACGTGGTGACCAAGGTGCCGCGTTTCGCCTTTGAGAAATTTCCGGGAGCCAACACCCGCCTGACCACCCAGATGAAGTCGGTGGGCGAAGTCATGGCTATCGGCCGCACTTTCCAGGAGTCTCTGCAGAAGGCCCTGCGCGGCCTGGAAGTGGGCTCAGCGGGGCTGGAGCCGGTACTTGACCTTGCCGCGCCGGGGGCAAGCGAGGAGTTGATTGCGGAACTAACCAATCCCGGCCCGGAACGAATCTGGTACCTGGCGGATGCCTGCCGGGCCGGCATGAGTATCGAAGACATCTTTCGCCACTCCCGGATTGATCCCTGGTTCCTGGCGCAAATCGAGGATCTGGTGAACACCGAGAGCACACTGCAAACGACCGGCCTGGAACAGGTGGACCGCGCAGACATGTTACGACTCAAGCGCAAGGGGTTTTCCGACCACCGGCTGGCCAGCCTGTTAATGGTGAGCGAAGCCCGGCTGCGGGAGTTCCGTCAGGCGCTGGGGGTGCGCCCGGTGTACAAACGGGTGGACACTTGCGCCGCCGAGTTCGCCGCCGCCACCGCGTATCTATACTCCACCTATGAAGAGGAATGCGAAGCGGCTCCGGGGCAGCGGGACAAGATCCTGGTGCTGGGCGGCGGGCCCAACCGGATCGGCCAGGGCATAGAGTTCGATTACTGCTGTGTCCATGCGGCCCTGGCCATGCGCGAGGAAGGCTACGAGACCATCATGGTCAATTGCAACCCGGAAACCGTGTCCACCGATTACGACACTTCCGACCGTCTCTATTTTGAACCGGTCACACTCGAAGATGTGCTGGAAATCGTGGCCCTGGAACAGCCCCAGGGGGTGATTATCCAGTTTGGCGGCCAAACGCCGCTGAAACTGGCGCGGGACCTGGAAGCTGCGGGAGCCCCGATTATCGGCACCAGCCCCGATGCCATTGACCGCGCCGAAGACCGCGAGCGCTTCCAGCAAATGATCCGGAAACTGGGGCTGAAGCAGCCCCTGAACACGACCGTGCGCAGTACCGAAGCAGCCCTGGCCGCCGCGCAACATATCGGCTATCCGCTGGTGGTGCGTCCCTCCTATGTGTTGGGTGGGCGGGCCATGGAGATTGTTTATCGAAAGGAAGAGCTACTGCGCTACCTGCGCGAGGCGGTGCTGGCCTCAGAGGATTCTCCGGTGTTGCTGGATAGTTTCCTGAACGCCGCTATCGAGGTGGATATCGATGCGGTGAGCGACGGTGAACAAGTGGTGATTGGCGGTATCATGCAGCATATCGAACAGGCCGGGGTGCATTCGGGGGATTCGGCCTGCTCCTTGCCGCCCTACAGCCTGCCCGAATCGGTGCAGGATGAAATGCGTGAGCAGGTCCGGCGCATCGCCCGGGAACTGCGGGTGGTCGGCCTGATGAATGCGCAGTTGGCCTGGCAGGACAATGAGATCTATGTGATCGAGGTAAACCCGAGGGCTGCGCGGACCGTGCCCTTTGTGTCAAAGTGTATCGGTATTTCACTTGCGCAGTTGGCGGCTCGCTGCATGACCGGGGTGAGCCTGCGCGAGCAGGGTTTCACCGCGGAAGTCATACCACCCTATTTCAGTGTCAAGGAAGCGGTCTTGCCCTTCAACAAGTTTCCCGGTGTGGACCCCATTCTCGGCCCGGAAATGAAATCCACGGGCGAAGTCATGGGAACCGCTGACAGCTTCGATTGCGCTTTCGCCAAGGCCCAGTTGGGGGCGGGACATGCCGCCCCGGATGGCGGGCTGGCCTTGCTCAGCGTTCGTGATGCCGACAAGACCGGAATCGTGGCCGTGGCCCAGCGCCTGCGCAAACTGGGCTTTCGGCTGGTGGCGACCCGCGGCACCAGCCGGGTACTGGAGCAGGCGGGGGTGCCCGTCCGCCAGGTAAACAAGGTTCTGGAGGGCCGACCTCACATCGTGGATATGATAAAAAACGACGAGGTGGACTTTATCGTCAATACCACGGAGGGTCATCGCGCCATCCTCGACAGCGCCTCGATACGCAGCAGTGCCGAATCTCATCATGTGTATTACACCACCACCCTGGCGGCATCCGAAGCGATTTGCGCCGCGATGGAACGTGGCGATGACGACAAGGTTCGCCGCTTGCAGGATCTTCACGCAATGGCGGGGGCCGGAGCATGAACACAGTTCCCATGACGGTGGCCGGAGAAGCCGCTCTACGCGCCGAATTGGAACAGCTCAAGCGGGAGGAGCGCCCGCGCATCAGCAATGCCATCGCCGAAGCCCGCGCCCACGGCGATCTCAAGGAGAACGCCGAGTACCACGCAGCCAGGGAACAGCAGGGCTTTGTGGAAGGCCGCATCATGGAGATCGAAAGAAAACTGGCGGAAGCCCAGGTGATCGATATCAGCCGGCTCAATAGCTCCGGCAAAGTGATTTTCGGGGCCACAGTGGACCTGGTCAACGCCAGCACAGGGCAACCGGTTCGCTACCAGATCGTCGGTGAGGATGAAGCCGATATCAAAAGCGGCAAGGTCTCTGTGACTTCTCCCATCGCCCGGGCGCTGATCGGCAAGGAAGAGGGAGATATTGTGGTGGTTAATGCCCCCGGCGGTGAAATCGAGTACGAGGTCGATCAGGTTCACTATCTGTAACCCCGCCTAAACCCGCATCAGATTGGATAGCTTGGGGTTCGGCTCGGCGCTGCGGCGCAGAATCAGGATGACATTGCCCACCGATTGCAGCAGCTCGGCCCCGGACTTGCCGCACAGTTCCGCGGCCATCGCCTGACGGGTCCGGCGGGCGCCGGCGGGTAATTTGACCTTGATCAGTTCATGGTCATCCAGGGCGCGCTCCAACTCCTGCATGACTGCGTCACTGAGCCCTCGCGCGGCTACGGTCACTACCGGGCGGAGCCGATGACCGATGGCGCGCAATTGCCGCCGGCTGGTTTTCGATCTTTCGGTTTTTGACATGGCGAACGGGCCGAGACCTGTGGCTGCGGGCGCGGTATTCTACAAACACCATGACGCGAAAGAAATCATCCAGCAAGGCCTGGCTCAGGCAACACCATTCGGACCCCTACGTACAGCGTGCGCAACGGGAGGGCTATCGCTCCCGCGCCTGCTACAAATTGCTGGAGTTGCAGGAACGGGAGTGCCTGATCCGGCCCGGCATGACGGTGCTGGATCTCGGCGCCGCCCCCGGCGGCTGGTCGCAAGTGGCCGTGAAGCTTGTGGGTCACGCCGGCTGCGTCGCCGCTTCCGACCTGCTACCCATGGAACCGATACCCGGCGTTGCGTTCGTGCAGGGAGATTTCACCGACCCCGAGGTATTCGAGCAGGTTGCCGGTTTGCTTGACCAAAACGCGGCAGACCTTGTTATTTCCGATATGGCGCCCAATATGAGTGGTATGAGCGCCATCGATCAGCCGCGCTCCATGTACCTGGTGGAACTGGCGCTGGAACTGGCGCAGCAGGTGCTGCGTCCCGGTGGCTGCTTCGTTAGCAAGGTGTTTCAGGGAGAGGGCTTTGAACAATTGTTACAACACTGCAGGGCAGGGTTTGCCAGGGTTCGCACCCGTAAACCCGCAGCTTCCCGGCCGGGTTCGAGGGAGCTGTACCTGGTGGCGCGGGACTGGCGGGGAATTCCAACCCCCGAAACCGGCCATTGAGTGCTCACACCGGCCGGCTCGGTCATGGCGATTGCGCGGCTTCTGTAGTACATTCCACTTTCACGCTTGGGGAGCGGCTCCAGTTTCAGTGAGCCCACCCTCCAGGCGATAGACAGGGGTTGGCGCCTTGAACGATTTGACAAAAAATATTCTGCTGTGGCTGGTGATAGCGGCGGTGCTGATGTCTGTGTTCCGGAACTTCAATGTCAGGCAACCCGCCGAGCGGCTGGACTACTCCTCGTTCATCGAAGAGATTCGCAGCGATCAGGTCAGGAAAGTCGTTGTCGACGGCCTCACCATTCGCGGCGAGCGCTACAACAACACCAGCTTTGAA
The DNA here is from genome assembly GCA_026710905.1 of Halieaceae bacterium. Lineage (GTDB taxonomy): Bacteria > Pseudomonadota > Gammaproteobacteria > Pseudomonadales > Halieaceae > JAPOQD01. The sequence continues at coordinate 14,631 of JAPOQD010000055.1, read as the reverse complement.
ACTGTGCGCCCGATGCTGGAAGACCCCAAGCTGATCGACGACCTGATTGAGCACCGGGTGGAAATCGAAGGCCGCAAGCCCGAACAGCAAAGCCTGTGGACCCAATTGTTGGTGGCCTGTTTCCCGATTCTGATTATTATCGCTGTGTTCATGTTCTTCATGCGGCAGATGCAGGGCGGAGCTGGCGGCCGGGGCGGCCCCATGAGTTTCGGCAAGAGCAAGGCGCGGCTGCTGGGTGAAGACCAGATCACCACGACTTTCGCCGATGTGGCGGGTGTGGACGAGGCCAAGGAAGATGTGCAGGAACTGGTCGAATTCCTGCGCGACCCCCGTAAATTCGAGCGCCTTGGTGGCCGCATTCCACGGGGCGTGTTGATGGTGGGGCAACCGGGGACGGGGAAAACCTTGTTGGCCAAGGCCATTGCCGGGGAGGCCAAGGTGCCTTTCTTTTCCATTTCCGGTTCCGATTTCGTCGAGATGTTCGTGGGCGTGGGCGCATCGCGGGTTCGGGACATGTTCGATCAGGCCAAGAAGCAAGCCCCCTGCATTATCTTTATCGATGAAATCGATGCGGTGGGCCGTCACCGCGGCGCCGGCCTCGGTGGAGGCCACGACGAGCGCGAGCAAACGCTGAACCAGTTGCTGGTGGAAATGGATGGCTTCGAAGTCAACGACGGGGTGATCGTGATTGCCGCCACCAACCGCCCGGATGTGCTGGACCCGGCGCTGCTGCGCCCAGGACGTTTTGACCGACAGGTGGTGGTTGGCCTGCCCGATATCCGCGGCCGCGAGCAGATCATCAAGGTGCACATGCGTAAAGTGCCCCTGGACGAGGATGTAAAAGCCGCCATCATCGCCCGTGGCACCCCCGGGTTCTCGGGCGCCGACCTTGCCAACCTGGTCAACGAGGCCGCACTGTTGGCAGCCCGCGCCAATGTGCGCCTGGTCGGCATGGATCAGTTTGAACTGGCCAAGGACAAGATCATGATGGGCGCCGAGCGCAAATCCATGGTCATGTCCGAGGAAGAGAAACGCAATACCGCATACCACGAGGCGGGCCATGCCATTGTCGGCCGCCTGTTACCGGAACACGACCCGGTCTACAAGGTCAGCATCATTCCCCGTGGCCGGGCGCTGGGCGTAACCATGTTTCTGCCCGAGGAAGACCGCTACAGCCACAGCCGGCGTCACATCATCAGCCAAATCTGCAGCCTGTTCGGAGGCCGCGTCGCCGAAGAGATGACCCTGGGAAAAGAGGGGGTCACCACCGGCGCCGCCAACGATATCGAACGGGCCACGGAAGTTGCGCGCAATATGGTAACCAAGTGGGGTTTGTCGGAGCGGATGGGCCCGCTGAAGTATGACGAAGGCCCCGAAGAAATCTTTCTCGGCCGCAGTGCGGCTTCACAAAGCAAGTCGGTTGCGAATGAAACCGCCAAGCAGATCGATGAAGAGGTGCGCAGCATCATTGATGAGTGTTACGCAACCGCGCAGCAACTCCTGCAGGACAACGTGGATAAACTGCATCTGATGGCCAAAGCCCTGATGAAGTATGAGACGCTGGACGCGGGGCAACTGGATGCCGTCATGGAAGGCAGGGAACCCGACCTGCCAAGTGATTGGGACAACGACCCCAATGCCGGCTCCGAGGGCGAAGCAGCCCAGACCGACAAGGACCAGGGTTCCAACTCTCCCATCGGTGGCCCGGTACGGGAACACTGAAAGAACCCAGCCTGCAAATCATGGGGGTGATTAATGTCACCCCCGATTCCTTTTCCGATGGCGGCGCCCTCCATGAGGAAGGGGTGCTGTCAGTGGACCTGTGCCTGAGGCGGGCACGGCAGATGCTGGCCGATGGGGCCGATATACTTGATATCGGTGGTGAATCCACTCGTCCGGGAGCCGCTCCCGTGCCCCTGCAAGAGGAAATGGACCGGGTCTTGCCGGTAGTGGAAGCGGTGGCGGCGGAGCTTGGGCCACACATATCGGTCGATACAAGTTCACCGGAATTGATGGCGGAAGCCGTGGCCAGGGGCGCCTGGATGATCAACGATGTGCGGGCGCTGCGCCGGCCGGGAGCGGTGGCGACAGCGGCGGCTTCCGGCGCGCGGGTTTGTCTGATGCATATGCAGGGCGCCCCTGACACCATGCAGCTTGCCCCCGAATATGACGACGTGGTTGAGGAGACCGGCGTTTTTTTGCTGGAGCGTGCACAAATCTGCATGGACGCCGGGGTTCCCCGGAGTAAGATCTGGCTGGACCCCGGCTTTGGCTTCGGCAAAACCCTGCGTCACAATCTGGATTTGCTGGCGGGTTTGTCTCGTCTTTGTGAACTCGGTTTCCCCCTGCTTGTGGGCTTGTCGCGAAAATCCATGATTGACAAGATAGCGGGGTGCGCCGTGGAGGATCGTCTCCCGGGCAGCCTCGCCCTCGCGGTGCTGGCGGCTGATCGTGGCGCCGGAATAATCAGAACTCACGATGTCGCGGAAACCGCTGCCGCACTGGCGATAGTGTCCGCCCTGCAAGGCCTGGGCGTTGAGGCGCCGCCATGAGCAGACGTTATTTCGGCACTGATGGAATTCGCGGACGGGTTGGCGATGCCCCGATAACACCGGAATTCGTACTCATGCTGGGCTGGGCCTGTGGCCGGATTTTCCGGCAATCCGCTGTTGGCGCCGCGGAAACAGCTCCGGTAATAATCGCCAGGGACACCCGTATTTCCGGTTGCCTGTTTGAAGCCGCCCTGCAGGCAGGGCTGGTGGCGGCCGGGGTGAATGTCTGCCTGGCCGGGCCCCTGCCCACCCCGGCTTGCGCCATGCTGACCGTCACCGAGCGAGCCCTGGGAGGAATCGTCATCAGCGCCTCGCACAACCCCTATCACGACAACGGCATCAAGTTTTTCAACGCCGATGGCTGCAAGTTGCCGGAAACGACGGAACTGGCCATAGAGGCGCTGCTGGAGCAACCGCTGGTCACCGTGGACTCCGCCGAGTTGGGCAAGGTGTGGCGGCTGGATGACGCTGCCGCCCGCTATATTGCGTTTTGTAAATCCACCTTGCCGGCCAAGTTCTCATTGCGTGGCGAGCGGATTGTCATTGACTGCGCGCACGGTGCGGCTTACCAGGCCGCTCCAAGTGTACTGCGGGAGTTGGGCGCGGAATTGATCGTGATCGGGGCTGAACCCGATGGATTCAACATCAACCGCGGGGCCGGCTCCACCGACCTTGCCTCGCTTCAGCAGCGGGTGCTGGCGGAAGCAGCCGATCTCGGCATCGCTCTGGATGGAGACGGTGATCGAGCCATACTTGTTGACCACCTTGGCGAGCCTGTGGACGGCGACGAATTGACCTTTATCATTGCCTGTGACCAACAGGCGAATGGAGTAGTCGGCACGCTCATGTCCAATCTCGGTATGGAATTGGGGTTGCGGCAGCGAGGTATTGAATTTTGCAGAGCCCAGGTTGGCGACCGGCATGTACACGAGGAGATGCGCAAGCGGAGCTGGAGAGTCGGGGGCGAGTCCTCAGGGCATATCATCTGCTCGGAATTTTCAACCACCGGCGATGGGCTGGTGGCAGCCTTGCAAGTGTTGCGAGCAATGCACAACAGGGGTGAGAAGCTTGCTACCCTGAAATCGGATATGCGCAAATTTCCGCAAACCTTGATCAACGTTAAGACAGGCCAGAACAACATACTGCGGGGAAACCGGCAGTTGGCTGCCGCTGTCGCCAAGGTGGAAAAAACCTTGGGTGAGCGCGGCCGGGTGCTGTTGCGAAGCTCCGGCACCGAGCCGGTGATACGGGTGCTGGTCGAGGGGGAACAGCCCGACCAGGTGCGGCAACTTTGTGGCGAACTGGCGCAACGGGTAGAGGCTCTGCTGTGAACCCACGCACCGGCGATGGAGTCAAATCATCCGGCTGTGCGCGGCTGGTGGTCTCTGTTCTTCTTGTATGTCAGCGCTGAGTTGAGTAAGATTGCCGCCGTTTTGCAGCAGGGGGATGGCAAGTGCCTGCTTCGTTGAGACGAGGCCTGGTCATCGGCAACTGGAAGATGCATGGCAGCGTCAGCGAGACCGAAGCGCTGCTGCGGCAGATCATGGCCCTCTGCGAGACAGCTACCGCGGAAGTCGCTGTTTGCCCGTCTTTTGTCCATGTCCCCCTGGCCTTGCGCCTGACTGCTGCTTCGGCAATCGCGGTCGGCGGCCAGAATTGCAGCGAACACGATAGCGGGGCTTGCACCGGTGAGGTGGCCGCCGCCATGCTGGCGGAACTGGGCTGTGATCGGGTCATACTCGGTCACTCGGAGCGGCGCCGGCAGCAGGGGGAAAGCAGCGCCCTGGTCGCCGCCAAGTGCAGAGCTGCGCACCGGGCCGGCTTGAAGGCCGTGGTCTGTGTCGGCGAGACCCTGGAACAGCGCGAATCGGGGCAAGCGCAAACAGTGGTCGCCGAACAATTGCAGGCCCTGGTGGAAGAATTGAGGCCGGAAGATAGTATCGCCTATGAGCCTGTCTGGGCCATAGGCACCGGACACACGGCAAGCCCGCGTCAAGCCCAGGAGATGCACACTTTTATTCGGGGCTGCCTGGGCGCAGCCCGCGGCGATGCCGCCCAGCGCCTTCGCCTGCTGTATGGTGGTAGTGTGAAGGCCGCCAATGCCGCCGAGTTGTTTGCCCAGCAAGATATTGACGGTGGCCTGGTGGGTGGCGCCGCTCTGGATGCGCATGAGTTTGCGGCCATCGTTGCCCTGGCGGGATAAGGAGAGAGTTATGGAACAGTTACTGTTGATCGCTCACCTGTTGATTGCCCTGGCCATCATCGGCCTGATCATGCTACAGCAGGGCAAGGGCGCTGAAATGGGCGCTTCCTTTGGCGCCGGCGCTTCCCAGACGCTGTTCGGCAGCGAGGGCGGAGGAAATGTGCTGGCCAAGGGCACGGCTGTTTTGTCGGTAGCCTTTTTCGCCACCAGCTTTGGGCTGGCGATGGTGGCGAGGAACGATGTTCAGCCGGTGGATGAGCTGGAGTTTGTGGCGCCGGTGGAGCAAACCCTGGAGCAGGACCTGCCGGTCCTGGAAGAAGATATTCCCGCTGGCCTTTCAGCGGAAAGTGATATCCCCGTAATCGACGGCCTCGAGTAACGGGAACAAGAACGGCGGCCGAAGTGGTGGAATTGGTAGACACGCTATCTTGAGGGGGTAGTGAGCAACGCTCGTGCGGGTTCAAGTCCCGCCTTCGGCACCATTTGATAGTCAGAGGAGATATGAAATTTTTGCAAAACACCCTTGGGTTTAAAAAATGAGGGCAACAACGAATGACTGATGAAAAAAATCTGGGTTATATGTCTTCTGCGGGCATGGAATTTGGTGATCCGGTTAATGCCATTGATGCTCCCTATACGGGTGTGCGGCAGAGTACTGATTATTCCGTCACGGAAACCTGGTGGTGGTGTTTTCACATTCCCGAGCTGAAACTTAACGGCGAGATTTATTTTTGGCGCCATCCCAATCTCAAGACTATGTCGGGTGGCGTATGGGTTTTCAAGGGCATCAAAAAGCATCATTTGCAATGCGAGCATTTCAATTGGCTCAACTTTATTCCGGAGCCGCAAATGACGCAGGAATCCTTGTTTTGTCCCGAGCTTAATTTGCGTATCAACATTATTGAGCCCTTAAAAAAACACGAAATCATTTATCAGAACCCCGATAGCAATACCTGCTTGCACTTGAAAACCGAGTCGTTGCAATTGCCGGTGCTGCGTTCCAACAACGCGCACTTCGAGCAGGTTCAGCATATCCGCGGTGATCTAACGTTGGCAGGTGAGAAGCTGAAGGTCGACTGTGTTTCTTTCCGTGATCGCTCCTGGGGGGAGCCACGGCCTGAAACGGCCTTTGCGCATCCGCCGACCCTTTGGGGAGTGGGGGGTTCCTCCGACGGTAAGCGTTCGTTTAACTTTAACAGCTGTGATGATCCGGAAAAAAACCCGCTGGTGGCCAGTTATGGTTTGCCGAAGGAGGCGATCTTCAAAACGGGTTGGATTTTCAACGACGGGGATTTGCGCCATATCGTGGACATGTCAAAACTCACCCACAGGGGTGAGGATGGCCTGCAGGCATCGCACTATGATATTGCCATGGTCGATGAAAAAGGTGATCAATATCAATTGACGGGGACAATACTTGCAGCCGTAATGTGGTCTCCCTGGCCGAACATGGCGGCCTTTTTTGGGCAGCTCTGCGAATGGACTCTCGATGGTGAAAGTATGTATGGCGAGGCTCAAGAGATTTTTTTTGGCGACAGCTTAAAAAGAATGATTAGGTAGTTTGTGCTTGGCATGTGATCAGTAGCAAAGCAATACGGTAGACACAGCGTTTAAAACTAACAGGAACAATCACCGCGCGTAGGCGGCTATTATGACCAAGGGTAAGCTGCACCTGCTTCAACCGCCGCCAATGGAAACCCAGGGGCGACAGGTGATGTCTGCAAATCACGATATCTCCAGCCATACCCAGGTCGGCAATACCCGGCGGATATTCTGGGCCCTGCTGCTGACCGGGGGTTTCATGCTTGTGGAAGTGGCCGGCGGGGTGATCTCCGGGTCCCTGGCGCTGCTGGCAGACGCCGCCCACATGCTCATCGACACGGTGGCCCTGCTGTTTGCCTGGATCGCCTTCCGGCTGAGCAGCCGTCCCGCCGACCCGGCACACACTTACGGCTACCACCGCTTTCCGATACTCGCCGCCTTTACCAACGGTATCAGCCTGATCTTCATTGTTGGCTGGATCTTCGCCGAAGCTGCCGGCCGGTTGCTCGAACCGGCCGAGGTGCTCGCCGGCCCGATGCTGGCGGTGGCGGCGCTGGGTCTGGCGGTCAATATCATCGTCTATCTGGTGCTGCATCGTGCCGACCGGAAAAACCTCAACATCCGCGGCGCCATGGTTCACGTGCTGGGAGACATGCTCGGTTCGGCCGCGGCCATTTCCGCAGCGTTGATCATCATGACCACCGGGTGGATGCCGATTGATCCGCTACTCTCGGTCCTGGTCGGGCTGCTGGTGCTGCGCACTGCCTGGTTTCTGTTGAAGGATTCCGCGCATGTGCTGCTGGAAGGCGTTCCCGAGAATCTTGTCCCTGCTGATATCAGCGCGGACCTGGTCTCGCATATTGCCGAGGTCAAGGATGTGCATCATGTGCACGCCTGGTCTCTGTCTCAGGAGCGCCCGATGCTGACCCTGCATGCTCGCATCATGGATGGCGCCAACCCGGATTCGGTGATCTCCGAAATTCGGGCCCGATTGGCGGAACACTTCGATATCAGCCATGTCACGGTGCAAATCGAGGTGAAAGGCTGTGCCGACGCTCCCGTCTCCGCCGCCGGTTGAACCCTAAAGAAGCCTTGACCATGGGTGGGTGGACTACGTACAATCCCGCCTCCTGAATTTGGGCCGCCCGGCGAGTTAGGCCCAGGGGCAAGGCAACAAGCCTCTTGCAGGACAATTTTGATGCGGGGTGGAGCAGTCTGGTAGCTCGTCGGGCTCATAACCCGAAGGTCGTCGGTTCAAATCCGGCCCCCGCTACCAAATCCAAGCCCCTGGAGGCAGAGATGTTTTCAGGGGTTTTTATTTGTAAAGCATGATTTTATGGCCTCGCCGCATCATCCCGCGCCCTGAACGCTCAACCATGGGCTCGCCATGGCAAGACTCGTCCGTCGAATTGCTGGGAGAGATCCTTGTTCGATCCTTTGTGGCATTGATCAAGGAGCCTGCTATAAGCCGCTTTGCGCCATATGCGGGCTGGTCACTCAAGCAGTGGCGAGGTCGTGCAGGGCCTGCCCGCTAAGCCGGTAACCCAGCCACTCGCGCTGGCACTTGGCGCCCAGGGCGTCGTAGAACTCGATAGAGGGCGTATTCCAGTTCAGCACATTCCACTCCATGCGGCCGCAGTCCTGGGCCACAGCGATGTTGGCCAGATACACCAGCAACGCCTTGCCGGCGCCACGGCCGCGATGTTCGGGGCTTACATACAGATCTTCCAGGAACAGGCCCTTTTTGCCCAGCCAGGTGGAGTAGTTGAAGAAGTAGACGGCGAAACCGATCGGCTCCCGGTTTACTTCGCAGATCAGCGCGCTGATCAGGGCTTCGGGCCCGAACAGGCTGTCACGAATCCGCTCTTCGGTAGCCGAGACTTCATGCTCGGCTTTTTCGTAGCGGGCCAATTCACGCACAAAGTGCAGAATTAACGGAACATCTTCGATCGTGGCGGTACGGATCGTCAAGCTGGACATGGAGGCTCTCCCAGCCCGCATCTCTCACCAGTGGGCGCGATCATCGCGTCCACTGGCGCAATATGCGGGCTAAGCCACAGGGTACAACATGCTTGAAAGATAGAGAAACATACTGTAGGTTCAAATCCCTTTTTACAGGCCTCAACACAATGTGTGGTCAGGGCCGCCGCAACTGCTGGCGCCATTCGCAGGAACTCAAATATGGATACCCGTTTTACCAAACAGGAGATCGCCTTCCGCGAGGAAGCCAGGCTGTTTTTTGCCGAAGCCTACACCAGTGACTTCAAACCCAGGTACGAGGCGGCGGACTATCGTCAATGGCAGATCGACTGGCAGAAAGTGCTGTATGAACGCGGCTGGGCCGCTCCGGGCTGGCCCAGGGAATACGGGGGGCCCGGCTGGACGCCCACGCAGAGGTATATCTTCGAAGCCGAACGCGCCAACGCCGACGCTCCGGATGTGATTCCCTTTGGTCTGAAGATGGCCGGCCCGACCATCTACACCTCTGGCAACGAAGCGCAGAAAGCGTACTTTCTGCCGCGCATTCTGAAAAGTGAAGACTGGTGGTGTCAGGGCTATTCGGAAACCGGCGCCGGGTCAGACCTCGCCGCCCTGAAAACCCGGGCAGTTGCGGACGGGGATGACTACATCGTCAATGGCGCCAAGATCTGGACCACCTACGCTCATTATGCAGACTGGATTTTCTGCCTGGTGCGCACCAGCAGCGAGGGCAAGCCGCAGCAAGGCATCAGTTTCCTGCTAATCGACATGACCAGTCCCGGTATCAAGGTCAATCCCATTATCACCCTCGATGGCCAACACAGTCTCAATGAGGTGGAATTCCACGAGGTTCGGGTGCCGAAGGCAAACCGTATCGGGGAAGAAAACAAGGGCTGGACTTACGCCAAGGCGCTGTTAATGCACGAACGTACCGGTATTGCCGGGCTGGCGAATTCCATGCGCGGCCTGGCCCAACTGCGGGAAATGGCCGCCACGGAAAGGCACGGCGGGCGGCCGTTGCTGGAAAACCCGTCCTTTCGGCACCGTCTTGCCGATGTGGAGGTGGAGTTACTGGCGCTGGAATTCACCGAACTGCGAGTGCTCTCGACCCTGGCGGCAGGCGCCGCGCCGGGTCCTGAATCCTCCTTGCTCAAGATCAAGGGTACGGAAATTCAGCAGGCTTTGCAGGAATTGAGCATGGAAGCCGCCGGCTATTACCAGGGCGTGCTGACCGATGAACGGGGCAAGGATGACAGCGGCCATCCCTTTGGCGGCGCGGTGCGCCAACAGTACATGTATGGCCGCGCCGCCACCGTCTACGCGGGCTCCAACGAAGTGCAGAAAAATATTATTGCCAAGGCCGTACTGGGTCTGGCCTGAACAGGAATGTGGCAATGAATTTTGAACTTTCAGAAGAGCAGGAGATGCTGAAAAACAGCGTCGCCCGGTTTGTTCAGGACCACTATGGCATCGACAAGCGCAAGGCCATCCTTGCCGGGGATCGCGGCTTCAGCACCGAAAACTGGCAGATCTTTTCCGAACTGGGTTGGCTTTCCATTCCCTTCAACGAGGCATCGGGTGGGTTCGGCGGCAACGCCGTGGACATCATGGTGCTGATGGAGGAACTGGGCAAGGGCCTGGTGAGCGAACCCTACCTGGCCACAGTGCTGCTGTTTGGCAGCCTGGTGCAGGCGCTGGGCACGCCTGAGCAAAAGGCTGATCTGTTGCGCCGGGTGATGGCCGGGGAATTGCAAGGGGCTTTTGCCTGGCTGGAACGTCACTCCCGCTTTGATCTTGACGATATCAATACCAGCGCCACACCCAGTGCGGAGGCCTGGCTGCTCAACGGCGAGAAAACCGTGGTTTTCAATGGCGCCGATGCGGACCAACTGCTGGTTTCCGCCCGCGACTCCGGCGATGCGGCGGAGATTGCGCTGTTTCTGGTGGATGCCAATGCCGCTGGTGTGAGCCGTCAGGCTTATCGCCTGATGGATGGTCAACTGGTCGCAAATATTCGTCTGGTCCAGGCCCCTGCGAGCCGGCTCGGTTCGGGCGGAAATGCCTTCACAGCCATGCAGGCGCAGGTGGATGCCGCCACGCTGGCGCTGTGCGCCGAGGCGCTGGGGATCATGCAATACCTGCAGGAAAGCACCGTGGAATATGCCCGTACCCGCCACCAGTTCGGGGCGCCCATCGGCTCTTTTCAGGCGCTTCAGCACCGCCTGGTGGAAACTTTCATGAGCTGCGAGCAGACCCGCTCGATGCTCTATCGCGCCGTCTGTTCGACCCAGGAGCAGTCCAGGCAGCGCCAGCGGGACCTGCATGCATTGAAGATGATGGTGGCGCGGAACGGCAAACTGGTAGGCAGTGAGGCCATTCAGATACATGGCGGCATGGGGCTCACCGATGAACTGCCGATCGGCCACTACGTCAAGCGCCTGATGATGATCAACACCAGCTTCGGCAACGGCGACTACCACCGGGAAAAATTCGTGGAACTGGGAGCCTGAGCCGTAGAAAATCACCATAGCGAAAAGCCGATATCACCAGCGCTTTCACCTATCGTTCGACGCGCAGAGCGGGGAACTTGCCGGGGGCGAACCGGGGCAACGGAAATACGCCCGCCAACCGCCGGGCCGGCAGCCTGGCGGAGCGGGCGAAAAAACACGCCACTTCCGGCTTTGCCGAAGTACAATGTTTCTCGATAAAGGAGAGATCAACATGAAACTGGGACTATCACTGGGATATTCGGGCAAGCGCATCCAGATTCCCTTCGAAACCATCAACGTTGCCGAGAGCCTGGGCTTCGATTCCGTCTGGACCGCCGAAGCCTACGGCTCCGATGCCGTAACCGTGGCTAGCTGGATTCTTGCCCGGACGGAAAAGATCAAGGTGGGCACCGCGATCATGCAGATGCCCGCCCGCACCCCGGCCATGGCCGCCATGACCGCCATGTCCCTGGCGCAATTGTCCAACAACCGGTTTATCGCCGGCCTGGGCGCTTCCGGGCCCCAGGTAGTGGAGGGCTGGCACGGGGTCCCCTACGGCCGGCCGGTGACCCGCATGCGCGAATATATCCAGATCATGCGGGCCATCATGGAACGTGGCGGCCCGGTGGTGTTTGAGGGCAGGGAATATCAGATTCCGAACCACGCAGAGGGAACCACGGGGCTCGGCAGGCCCTTGAAGTCCATCCTCGAGGCCAACACCGAAATTCCGATCTATTCCGCTTCCATTACCCCCAACGGTTTGCGCTGCGCCGCCGAAGTGGCCGACGGTGTGTTCCCGGTATGGATGAACCCGGACAAGTTCCACCTGTTCGCGGATGACCTGAAGCAGGGGTTCGCCAAGGCCGGCAATGGCAAAAGTTTGCGCAATTTCGATGTGGCGCCGTCTGTCACGGTCGCTTTGAATGATGACCTGGATGCAGCTTTCGACTCCCTGCGCCCCTGGCTGGGCCTGTATATTGGCGGCATGGGCGCGAAAGGCAAGAATTTCTACAACGATTACGCCACCCGCATGGGCTATGGCGAGGCCGCCACCCGAATTCAGGACCTGTACCTCTCCGGGAAACAGCGGGAGGCGATTGCCCTGGTGCCCAGAGAGTTGATAGATGAAGTCGCCCTGGTCGGCCCCAGGGAGCGCATTCGCGAGCGGTTGCAACGCTGGCGGGATGCAGGTGACCGTGGTGAAGTTGGCAGCATGCTGGTCGGAACCAGCAGCACGGAAGTGCTGGAGTTGCTCGCCGAGGTCATTCTTTGATGATAGCTGCGATTCTGCGCCCGGCCCGGATATGGCGCCATATCCGGGCCGACCCTGTGGCTACCCTGAAGGCTACGGCGAGCCCGGCCTGCATCCGCGGGTCAGCCCCGCGGCGCTGAGCGCACTGCGCCAAGGCAAACGTGGAGACCTCCCTGCTGTTTGTCCGAGCCATCCTCAATGGCTTCGAGTCGTACTTTGCCGAATTTCAGAACATCACCCTGGCGGCCCGGGCGCGCTTTGAGAATGCCGATTGGCCCGCCGTTCACACGGCTTCCCGCGAACGTTTCGACCTCTACAAGCACAAAATCAACCAGGCTGCCGATACCCTCCAGGTGCTTGCCGGCGAACACATGAAGGATCGGAATTTCTGGGTGGATGCGCGGCGCAATTACACCCGCCTGATCGAAGGCCATGACAACTACGAGCTTGCCGAGACCTTTTTCAACTCCATCTATTGTCTGGCGCTGCAACATCGCAAGGTTCGTGACGAATACGCTTTCGTCTTTTCTCCGCAGGGAGATGTTCCCGCCCAGGGCGATGCCCGGGTGTGGAAGGAGTATCGGCTCGGCCCGGATGTGGAAAGGTTTTTCGGCCAGTTGCTGGACGATTTTGCGCTTTCGATTCCCTATCAGGACAAGCGGCGTGATATCAGCCGTATGGCGGCCGTGGTAAACAACTCCCTGTTGCCGCATTTCAAGGTTCCGCCGCGAGAGATTCGAGCCCGGGTGCTGGAGTCCCTGTTTTTTCGCAACAAGGGCGCCTACCTGGTTGGCCAGTTGCTGGCGGGAACCAGGTCCATGCCCTTCGTGCTGCCACTGTTGCACACCGGGCAGGGCAGTGTTTACGTCGACACGGTCCTGTTCGGCTCTGACCAGGTGAGTGTGATCTTCAGCTTTACCCGCTCCTATTTCATGGTGGATGCGGAAGTTCCTTCCCGTTATGTGCGCTTTTTACAGGACCTGATGCCGGCCAAGCCGATCTCGGAGATTTACAGTTGCCTGGGTTACAGCAAGCATGGCAAGACCTGTTTCCACCGCTGTGCGTATTTGCACATGCAGGAAACCCGCGACCAGTTCGAGGTGGCGCCGGGCATCAAGGGTATGGTGATGTGCGTGTTCACCATGCCCAGTTATGATTTTGTATTCAAGATCATCAAGGACAGGTTCCCCCCTGCCAAGGAAATGACTCGCGAGCAGGTGGTGGGCAAGTACCAGTTGGTGAAGCGGGCCGACCGGGCAGGCCGTATGGCCGATACCCAGGAATTCACTAATCTGGCTTTCTCCCGCGCCCGGTTTTCCGACAGCCTGATGGAGGAACTGCGGGAATTGGCGCCCTCCTCCCTTGAGGAACATGGCAAGACCCTGATTGTCAAACAGGTCTACGTGGAAAGACGCATGACGCCGCTGAACCTGTTTTTGCGGGATGCGGATGAAGAACAATTGCTGTCGGTCATGGATGAGTACGGCAATGCCATCAAGGAACTGGCAGCGGTTAATATCTTTCCCGGCGATATGTTGCTGAAGAACTTCGGCGTTACCCGTCACGGGCGAGTGGTATTCTATGATTATGACGAGTTGTGCCTGCTCACCGATTGTAATTTCCGGGTCCTGCCTGAGCCTCGCACCGATGACGAATACCTGGCTGACACGCCCTGGTTCGGGGTGGCCTCCAACGATATCTTCCCGGAAGAGTTTCGGCTTTTTTTCAGTGGCAACCAGCGCGCGCGCCAGGCTTTTGATGAACAGCACAGCGATGTTTACCAGGCTTCGTTCTGGCAGGAACTGCAACGCCAGATTCGGGCCGGGGCGGTGGGCGATTTCTTCCCCTACCGCCGCAAACTCAGATTTACCAGGGGCCAGGCCCCCCCGCGGCAGACCCCTCCCTGGAATGAACTCGGCTTGTCGGCACGGCCCGGTCAGGTCACCCGGTGAATGCTTGCGATGAGTGTGGATATCTATCTGATACGGCACGGTGAAGCTTCTGCACGTTGGGGGGATGACCCCGACCCCGGCTTGAGTACCCGGGGCCGCCGGCAGGCCCGGCAGGTGCGAGACAAGCTGGAGTCCAGCACCAACCTGAAAACTGTCAGCAGCCCTTTGTTGCGCGCTCGCGAGACCGCCCTGGCCCTTGCCAATGTGCAGCGTGAACCCATGGTTCTTGACGAGACCTATAGGGAAATTCCCTCTCCCGCCGGTATTCCCGACCGCCGCGCCTGGATAAGTAAGCTGATGAAGCAGAACTGGGAAGAGCAGGACCCGGAAATCCTGTTGTGGCGAAATACCATCTGGCTGTCCCTGTTCGAAATCGAATGTCACACCGCCATATTTACCCACTTCATGGCCATCAACGCTGTCGTCGGCCGGCTCACCGGGGCGCCGGGAACCGTGTGTTTTGTACCGGACCACGGCTCCATCACCCGTTTGCGCCTTGACTCACATGCCCTGGAACTGGTGAGACTGGGCCACCAGCACAAAACCCTGGTGGGTTAGCCCGCATATCTCACCAACGTTCGTCGCGAGGGCGTTGCAGCGCCGTTGTGGCGGGGCGCACGGACGGAAAGACGCTGAAGGCATAGTTGACGCTATGTCGAAG
>JAPOQD010000187.1 GCA_026710905.1 Halieaceae bacterium | reverse complement strand
GCGAACCATCATCGCGTCCGGCACGCGGGCGAGACCGCCCCCGGCCAGGCAAGGCCCGACCGGAACCCCGCCCCCGACCGTGACAATCAGTGCGTCGACGTAACGAATGGGGAGCGAGGTAATAACCGAGGCCGATAAAACTGAGGGGGGCGCTGATACAGCATACGGAAAGTACTGCAAGGGACCAGCGGTTCGGCCACAGTGTGCGTGACGCACCGAGCTGATCATTCAGGAATATTACTCTCATTGAGTAGCTGGCCTCCTCCTGCGCAATCGATAACTATCGCATATTCTGAGGAAAAATGTCAGTCCGGGAGGGCTGGCAGCCTGTCGGATTTTGGGCGTCCGGTTCAAGGGGTATACCAGATGGGTGAACTCCAGGCCCGCTCCTGCTGCAGCGGCTGGTGCTCCGCCGAACAACAGGCTTCCAGTCCCGTTTTCAAGGTTTCGGGATTGTCACAACTGACCCCGGAGGCAATACAGATATGCTGGCTCCAGCGGCAACTGGGATTTTCCAGAGTGCGGGCGTAGTAGAATGCATGCGCCTGCGGGTCGAATTTGGTGTCCTGCCAGACTGCGCAAAGGTCCTGGCTGCCGCTGCCGGACTGCTCGCAGGTAGAGAGATCCACACTGGCATCATTGGGCCCGCCCGCTACGTCGAGCACCTGTTCCCTGAGTTCACCACCCGCATACCAGCCCTTGATGATCTGAATGCGCTGTAACGGGTTACCGGGCTGATTGGGACTGCCGGGATCCTGCACCGCGGATACCACGAACTTCGGACCACCCTCTACGGATTCGGGTTTGGCCGGCAAATCTCCGCCCATGGGTACGCCTCCCGCATATCCAGCCGCCACCATCTCCGGGGATTCGCACAGTTCGGCGGCGTAGTCCCAGCCGCCAAAAAAACGCAATACCGGCCGGGTGCCACTGGTGCCATACGCCTCGCGGCGGCGCATGGCGGAGAACAGCGCATCGCGGGTGTTTTCTTCAGCCCACAAGACCGCCAGCCCTCCCGGGCCGAACTCCAATTCATCTGGCAAACCCTTCGGCACACCATCGCGGGCGTCCTTGCCGCCACCGCCGTGGCCGGGGTGGTTGCGCTCCATGGTCAGACCAGGGGCGGCAATATGAGTATCGGTGCTGGCTATCAAACCGAACTTGAAGCTGTTCGCGCCCAATTCCGCTTGCTGCCGCAGGCCTTTCTTCAGGGCATAGCGGGCGAAATTGTTTGGCTCCGGCAGCCTGGTCACCGGCTGATCCTCAGTGTCGACAAAATACCGTATCCAGTTCAGGTTCCGACCTGTGTTTTTACCAGCGAAACTGTCATAACCCAACTTCTCGAAACCACAGAATTCATCCTCTGTCCAGGCGCTGCGGTTGTCGCACTCAGAGGAACCCTTGTGTTGCATGATTTCAAACAGGGGCTCCCAGTACGCCCGCCGGGTCGCCTCCTCTGCGGTCAAGGCTTGGGTAGGTAAGGCGTCGATTTGCCCACTGGCTGACTCAAACATAAGGCCGCTACTGAGATTGGAGTTATGCGGTATGAATACCGCGTCACATCCCGGCAGGTTTTCCGCACATTCCTGTTCGAGGTATTCCCACAGGTGAGCGGCGGAGGGCGATTCGATCCAACTGAGTGGATAATCGGGAACGATTTCATTTCGAAACACCACGTTGTGGTGAAGGTTATTGCCGCCACCGACGGTTCCGGTCCATTCATAACCGACAAAGCTGGTAAAGCTGCAGTCACTGCTGCGGTCATAGGCTGCCTCCGTGTAATCCTGCACCTCTTGCCAGACCTCGCCGACCGTATCCTGACAGTTTTCCAGGTTGTCACCGCACATGCTCCAGCGCTTTTTGGCCGACATTCCATAGGCCGCCAGGGTCGCGAAAGAAAGCTGGGGGAAATGGCGGTGAGCGATGCATACCGGGTGCCAATAGCCGTCCGAGCCCGGTGCGGTGCAGATACGTATCTCTCCCAGAAATTCGGCGTGGTCGGTGACCGCGGTGAAGTCCAGCGGGCGGTCAAGCTGGATATGGCGCTGCGCTCTGCCCTGCTCATCGTAGGGCTGAATCCCCATACGTCCACCCTTGGCGAAATCGTAAGCATCTCCAGGGGTATTCCGGGTATCCTGGGAATTGGCGTCAAAAGAGAACGCGGTATGTACATGGGTGTCCCCAAAATGCGGGCGGCGCAAGGGATCAAAGTCCTTGCAGGGCTCGCGCTCCTCGGTGACCGAATACGGGCGCGCCGGCTGCTGGCCCCAAACAGAGCAGGCCAGTAACAGACAGCCGATAAACAGGGTAGTTATGCGCATGTGGAGCCTCCTGCTACTGGTTTTTGTTTCCAGTGATGCGGTAGTTACAGCCGCCGGATTATAGAGAACCTGAATAGAACTGTCCCTGTCCACAAATTTCCGCACACGGCACTACCAGAATATTGAACTTTTTCAGTTTTTAGGCAGAACATTCTAATCATTCAGCGTATTTTGCCTTCCGGAACTGCGATAGGGCAGTACTGAGCACCCATTCAACGCTATAGAAAGGAGGTAACACCCCATGGCGACTGAAGAGAAAACACCGGTAAAGAAAGCCGCTACAACCAGGACGGCGACAAAGAGCACTGCCTCCAGCAAAACCGCACCGAAAAAGACTGAAGAGAAACTTTCTCTGCGGGAGTCCGCCGAAAAGGCAGTCAATGTCTACCTGGGCCTGATCGGCAAGGGACTGGACGTTGTGCAGGAGAATTTTGCATCGGCCAGAAAGGACAATGTGAAGCGTCTGAAAGATCTGGAAAAGCGTGGGGCCAAGCTGCGCAAGGACATTGAAAAGCGTACCGGCAGTTTTGAAGTACCGGAACTCAAGGAAGTGTTTGAAGACCCCAGGGCGCAATTCAGCAAGTTCCAGGACCGGGTCGAAAACGCGGTCGAAAATGCCCGCGATAAACTGAGCTCGAAAAAAGCTGCCTGATCGGTATTGTTGCGAGATGCGGGCTAGCCCGCATATCTCGCCAAACTTCTGCTGCGGCCGCTGGATTACTCGCTATGGCGCCTTCGCGACCAATGCTGGTGTGATATGGTGGCAAGCTTGTAAACGGCTGGGTTCAGGCTGGCGGCGCGCCGATGTGACGCTGAAAGACGGCATAAACCCTGCTCTGGATTTTTCGAAGCCCCGTTTCCATTTTTTCAAAACTTTTGTATTCGAGCGCATCGGCCAGCTTGTCACGCAGCGGCTGAGGTGCTTCGCTGACCGGTTTGTTCTCACCCCAGGCCAGGTTGAGAAGAGCCAGCAGGCTGCGCTGCATGTGTAGCGCGCTGAGCAAAAGCTGCGCCTCGTCCTCGGAGATGAGCTTGCAGCGAGCCAGGGCCTCCAGGCTGGCGCCGGTTGTTCCCGCAAGTATCTCCGGGAATTCATGTCCATGCAGCAACTGCAGGTAATCGGCAATCAACTCCAGGTCCTTGAGGCCTCCACGCACCTGGGCGAAGGCGAAAGTGTCCCGCGTCCGCCCTTGTGCGGTGTCGGGCATGGCCAGCCTGGCTATTGCGCCACGCAGCAGTTCCGGGTCACGTGGGAGGGTCAGGGTCTTTTGTATTTCCGCGGTAAGCGCTTTTACCAAGGCCGGGTTACCGCACAAGGCCCGAGATCTGGTCAGTGAAAGGAGCCGTTCCGTTTGCGGCGCAACGACGTGGCGCTCAAGAAAGTCTTCCAATGTGATCACCAGGGGGGCGGACTCGGAGGAGTGGGGCGGCAACAGCTCCACCTGGTAGAGCGCGCCCCCGCTGCCAGACCACTGTAGCGCTGCCAACAGCCGCCGGGCCACGGCGCAGTGAAACGTTTCTTCCTCCGTGGTATCAGGCTCAACGGGCATTGCCTGCCGTTCCGATAAATCTGTTAGGAATACCAGTTCCAGCGCTGACCCGAAGTTTAATTCTCCGGCCCCGAGTTGGCCTCGTGCAAGTACCGCAATACCAGTCCCGGGGGCGTTTCCATGAGCAGCTTGCCACTCGGCAATACTGCTGTTCAACAAAGTGGCGATGGTCAGCTCGGCGACCCGGGAAAGAGCGGCGCTGGCCTCTTCCACCGTGACCAGGTTTTGCAAGGTTTGCACCGCCAACTGAAATTGGCGCTCCCCGGTCCATGCCGCCACTGTCGCAACCAGCTTTTCAGCGTCGCCATCGCACTCGCTCATCCGTACTTCCAAATCCGCCTGCAATTCGTCAGCGTCGGGAATCGGCAGGAAGAAGGATGGTTCGAGGACCGCCTGCATGATCTCCGGATTACTGCCAAGGGTATCGGCAATTCGGGGAGCGCTGCCCATAACCACGGCTACCAGGTTCAGTAACCAGGTGTTGGCCCGGAGCATGGTCAGGAAAGAAAGATCACTGGGCAGGGCCTTGAAGAAGCCATCCATACGGGCCAGGGAGCGATCCGGATACGGAGTTTTGCCCAATGAGGCAAGAATCTCGTGGAGAATTTCCCGGATGATGGTGCGCGCGCGTTCCGAGGAGAGCGAAGCGTGGCGCCCTTCCGCCCAAGTCCGTACTGTATCCAGAACCCTCTGCGGCTGGGAAAATCCCACCGCCTTAAGCATGGGCAGGGCATCAGGGCTGCCTTCAGGTCCCTCAAGCACAGCTACCGTGATATCCCGTTCGCTCTCGGGGACGTTGAAACGCGCCTTATAGAGCGCATGGACCCGCTGTACTGCATCCTCCACTTGCCGCTGTAACTGTTCACGGGAAGACATGCCCATGAAACGGGCAAGATGTTCCAGGCCATCCTCGGAACTTGGCAGGGTCTGCGTCTGTTCGTCATTCACCATCTGCAGGCGGTGTTCAATCCGGCGCAACAGCAGGTAGGCATTACGCAGATCGGCCGCCTCCCCGGGCATCAGGCGGTACTCCTGTACCAACAGGTCCAGCATGGCCAGAACACCGGCGCCTCGCAGATTACGGCTGCGACCGCCAAAAGCCAACTGATGCATGTTCACAAAAAATTCGATTTCGCGGATGCCGCCGCGGCCCAGCTTTACATTATGTCCCGCCGCATGTATCGCCCCGTGCCCATGAAAGTCGTGAATCTGCTGGCTCATGGAGCGGATGTCTTCCACCGAACTGAAGTCGATTGCCTGGTCCCAGACGAAGGGCGCCAGCCGCCCCAGGAATTCCTGCCCGGCATCCAGGTCTCCGGCCACGGGCCTGGCCTTGATCATGGCGGCCCGCTCCCAGGTACGCCCCAAACGCTGATAATAATCGAGAGCAAAATCCACCGTAATGGCCACGGGAGTCGATGAGGCATCCGGGCGCAGCCGCAGGTCGGTGCGAAAGACATAACCGTCCCCGGTGCGAGATTGCAGGATGTTGACCAGGTCCTGGGTCACGCGCAGAAAACAATCAGCGAGAGACCTGTTACCGGTGTACTGAATCCGCCGCGGATCATAGAGAACGATCAAGTCGATATCCGAGGAGTAATTCAATTCACAAGAACCGTGCTTGCCCATGGCCAGCACAAAATAGCCAGCGTGCTCGACCCCACCAGGTCCTTCTTTCCACACCAGGTCGCCGCGTTTTACCCGCTCCATCAACAAGTGCTGGACCGAAAGGCGTACGGCGTGGTCGGCCATGCGGGTCAGCAGCCGGGCGCAAGCCATGACATCGGTGATTTCGAAACAGTCGTAGACCGCCGCCAATACAGCAACACGGCTGCGCCGGCTGCGCAGAAACCGCATTAACTGGTCCCGGCTCATGGAGCATGAGTCAGCTCTGGACAATTCATCCAATACCTGACCGGTCAAGCTGTCCGGCGTCTCGGTCAACAAGGCTTGGGTAAATTCAAGGTCGCGTAGAAGAAGCCGGCTCAAGTGAGGACTGTTGCCGAACAGGAAGGAGAAAAACGCTCGCCCGGAGGTATCTTCAAGCGCCCGAAGAATTACCTTTTTTCCTTCCCTGGCAGCGTTTTCCCCGAGTTGTTCCAGGCCGGCCAAGGCGTTGTCCTGCCGGTATCCCTGCAAGCCCCGGAATGTGGCACCCCGGGCCGCCTGCGCCACAACGTTATCACCCTGCCAGGTGGTAATTTGAGTTTCCCGAGTTAGTTGGTGGAGCTAAGCGGGATCGAACCGCTGACCTCAACACTGCCAGTGTTGCGCTCTCCCAGCTGAGCTATAGCCCCGAATCAGCAGGGCATTCTAGTGAGACACGCCGCATCCTGTCAAACCATCCTTCCGGGGCCGAGGGTCTGGCAGCGTCGCTAATCAGTGAAGTTGCGCGTATTCCCTTTGCAGTTTTTTGGCGGCTTTGTTGGACACCCCACCGAGCACCTCGATAGCCCGCCGGATACGGGCCAGGCTCATGTCTGAGCCGAGTAACTCCATGGCGTCAAAGACGGAAAAGGAGGCGGTGCTGCCGGTAATGGCGATGAAGAGCGGAGGCAGGAAATCTTTCATTT
>JAPOQD010000083.1 GCA_026710905.1 Halieaceae bacterium | reverse complement strand
CCTTCGTTACACGAACCACTATTCGCCTCAGAATTGCAGAAAAAATGACTCAAAACGGTCTTTCCCTCGCTACGGACGCCCAAGCCCGACAGGCTGCCGAGGCTGGATTATTGGGAGAAAAGTGTTGCCAGTCAACTACTTGTGCATAGTTGGCATTTCGACTGTTCGCATTATTTGGACCAGGCGCGGCGCCGAATGGTGCACAGACGCTCCCGTGGGGGTCATGCCGCCTGGCTGAAAACCACCTCGCTTCCTTCAAGACGGCCGCGAATGGCGTCGCCGGGGGTAAACCGGCCCTCCAGGATAGCCTCGGCCAGGGGATTCTCCACCTGCTGCTGAAAAACCCGCTTGAGCGGGCGGGCGCCATAGACCGGATCAAAACCGACTTCCGCCAGGCGGTCCAGCACTGCGCTGTTCAGTTCCAGCGACAGTTCACGTTCGGCGAGGCGGTGCTGCAGAGCGGCCAACTGAATATCGGCGATGCCGCGAAGCTGATCCCTGCTGAGCGGGTGGAATACAACCGATTCATCCACCCGGTTGATGAACTCTGGGCGAAAGTGCTGCCTTACCACCGCCAGTACCGGTTCCTTCACGTCCTTGCCCTGTTCAGTCAGTTCCTGAATCAGGTCCGAGGCCAGATTGGAGGTCATCACCACCACCGTATTGCGAAAATTTACGGTGCGGCCCTGACCGTCGGTAAGGCGGCCGTCCTCCAGCACCTGCAAAAGGATGTTGAACACGTCCGGGTGTGCTTTTTCCACCTCATCCAGCAACAGCAGGGAATAGGGCCGGCGGCGCACTGCTTCGGTCAGGTAACCGCCCTCCTCGTAACCGACATAACCGGGAGGAGCGCCCACCAGGCGCGCCACCGAGTGTTTCTCCATGAATTCCGACATATCAATGCGCACCATGGCCTGTTCACTGTCAAACAGAAACTCCGCCAGTGCCTTGCAAAGTTCGGTCTTGCCCACGCCGGTAGGGCCCAGGAACAGGAAGGAGCCATTGGGCCGGTTGGGGTCGGACAGACCGGCCCGGGATCGGCGCACCGCATTCGAGACCGCAACCACCGCTTCCTCCTGGCCGATCACACGGGCGTGCAGGGCGGCTTCCATGCGCAGCAGTTTCTCGCGGTCCCCCTCCAGCATTTTCGAGACGGGAATACCGGTCCACTTGGAAACCACCTCGGCCACTTCTTCCCCGGTGACTTTGTTGCGCAACAGGGTACGCTGGGCCGTGTCGGCCGCTCCGGCCTGACTCAGGCGCTTCTCCAACTCAGGGATCACCCCGTACTGCAGCTCGGACATGCGGGTAAGGTCCGTGGCGCGATGAGCGACTTCCAGTTCCACCCTGGCCTGTTCCAACTCACTTTTTATCTGCGCGGCAGTCTGCAAGGTCGCCTTTTCCGCCTTCCAGACCTCCTCCAGGTCGGCATATTCCCCTTCTACCCTGTCAATTTCCTGATGCAGCAGTTGCAGTTGTTTTTCGGCGGCTGAGTCCTTGTCTTTCTTGACTGCCTCCCGTTCTATCTTGAGCTGAATCAGACGCCGGTGCAGACGATCCATGGCCTCGGGTTTGGAATCCATTTCCATACGGATACGGCTGGCGGCCTCATCCACCAGGTCAATTGCCTTGTCGGGCAGCTTGCGGTCACTGATATAACGCTGCGACAACCTGGCCGCGGCGATGATGGCGCTGTCGGTGATATCCACCCCATGGTGCACTTCATAGCGCTCTTTCAAGCCGCGCAGGATAGCAATAGTGTCTTCCTCGTTGGGCTCGTCCACCAACACCTTCTGGAAGCGGCGCTCCAAGGCTGCATCCTTCTCCACATACTGGCGGTACTCATCCAGCGTGGTGGCGCCCACACAGTGCAACTCACCTCGGGCCAGTGCCGGTTTCAGCATATTGCCGGCATCCAGGGAGCCCTCAGCCTTGCCCGCGCCCACCACGGTGTGCAGTTCATCTATGAACAGAACAATGCCGCCTTCCTGTTTGGATAACTCGCTCAATACGGCCTTCAAGCGCTCCTCGAATTCACCGCGAAACTTGGCTCCGGCCAGCAGGGCGCCCAGATCCAGGGACAGAATGCGCTTGCCCCGCAGACCTTCCGGCACCTCATCATTCACCACGCGCTGGGCCAGACCCTCGATTATGGCGGTTTTGCCCACCCCCGGTTCACCGATCAGCACCGGATTGTTTTTGGTGCGGCGCTGCAATACCTGAATCGTGCGGCGAATTTCATCATCCCGGCCGATCACCGGGTCCAGCTTTCCCTGGGCCGCACGCCCGGTAATATCGATGGTGTATTTTTCCAGCGCCTGGCGGTTTTCTTCCGCGGCGGGATCATTCACCGCCTCACCGCCACGCAACTCATCGATCACCCTGTTCAGCACCCCCTCGTCCACACCGGCGGCGCGCAAAATATCGGCCACGGCCAACTTTCCGCCGAGCATGGCCAGCACTACCAGTTCACTGGACAGATAGGCATCTCCACGCTGCTGGGACAGCTTGTCGGCCTGGTTGAACACCCGTGTCAGTTCCCGCGACAGGTGGACATCGGCATCGCCACCGGTGACCTCGGGGATGTCGTCCAGGGATTGACGCAACGCCTCCCGCAGTTGAGACAGCTTGGCTCCAGCCTTGGCCAGCAGGGGTTGGCAGACGCCGCCGGTCTGCTCCAGCAGGGCCAGTAACAAATGCTGCGGTTCAATGAAATTATGATTCCGGCCCAAGGCCATTGACTGTGCCTCGGACAACGCCTGTTGCAGCGGATTGGTGAACTTTTCCACTCTCATTGCCGGGATCCTCCGAAATTAGCAGCCTGCCCTGCCGGACTTGGGACTGTCCTGCTGCCGACGCCCAAATCCGACAGGCTGCTAGTTGATATCGGGGCGGAAAGCGTGGTTTCAAGTAAAGGAGCCATTCAAAAAAAGGCGATGACGGAGTGCATACGGCCCTCTTCACGGTCCCGGCGCCAGGAGCAGAAGCGCTCTGCTTCCGCGAAAGTACAGTGCTGGCCGCCGTAGATATGGCTAATACCGGCCCATTCCAGACGCGCGCGGGCAATGCCGTAAAGGTCGGCCAGATAACGGCCGCCACGAACTTCGAAGCCGGCCTCCAGCCGAGTCTTCAGGCCATCGGGCGCACCCTCCAGAAAGGCCGCGCGGACTTCTTCACCGACTTCAAAGTGCTTCCGGCTGATCGCGGGACCCAACCAGACCAGGAGTTCGCTCCCCGGGCTGTGCAGGCAATCCAGCGCGTTTTCCAGCACACCCGCGGCCAGACCGCGCCAACCGGCGTGCACTGCCGCCACCTCGGTGCCCTGGCGATTGCAGATCAACATCGGCAGGCAATCCGCGGTCACCACCCGGCAGGCTGCTCCCGGGCTGCGGCTGAAACAGGCATCAGCCTCGGCAGTATCCCGCTGCAGACCGGCATCCACTACGGAAATACCATGGACTTGCCGCATCTCCACCACCCGAACGGGGCCGAAATACCGGCTGATCTCCTGGTTGTGAGCGGCGCCGCGCAAGGTGGTGAGAGCACGTACATTGGGCGGCGCGGGCCAGTCCGGTTCAAGCGCCGTCATAACTTTCCAGACAATTCAGCAGATCCGCCATATCGGCGGGT
>JAPOQD010000156.1 GCA_026710905.1 Halieaceae bacterium | reverse complement strand
GCGCCCATGCCGCCGCCGACGCACATGGTAATTACCACGTACTTGACGCCGCGCCGCCGGCCTTCGAGCAGTGCGTGGCCAACCATCCTTGATCCACTCATGCCGTAGGGGTGGCCGATGGAAATCGAGCCGCCGTCGACGTTGAGTATGTCGTTGTCTATACCCAGCCTGTCGCGGCAATAAATTACCTGGACTGCGAAAGCTTCGTTGAGTTCCCACAGGCCGATGTCATCCATGGACAGGCCGCTGGCCCGCAGCAGTTTGGGTACCGCGAAGACCGGGCCGATACCCATTTCATCGGGTTCACAACCGGCCACCGCCATGCCCCGGTAAATACCCAGCGGCTCCAGTCCCTTTTGTTGCGCCAGCCGGGAGTCCATCAATACCTGCGCAGAGGAACCGTCGGACAATTGCGAGGCATTTCCCGCCGTAATGGAGCCGTCCTCACGCACGGTCTTCAGACCCGCCAGGCCCTCGGCGGTGGTAGCACGAATCCCCTCGTCGGCGCGTACCGTCACCTCGGCCCTGGACTCCTCGCCGGTCTCCCTATCCCAGACAATGCGCTCACAAGTAACCTCAAACAGTTCTTCGGCATAGTGGCCGGCGGCATAAGCATCCGCGGTACGCTGTTGCGACTGTAAACCGTATTCATCCTGTTGTTCACGGGTCACCTGGTAGCGGCTGGCGACCACCTCGGCGGTGTCGAGCATGGCCATATGGATGTTGGGGTGCATTTCCATCAGCTTCCGGTCGGCCAGACGGTGAGTATTCATATGTTCGTTCTGCACCATGGTGATGGCTTCCAGCCCCCCCGCCACAATGATGCTCATGCCATCTTCGGAGATCTGTTTGGCGGCAGTAGCAACCGCCATCAACCCGGAGGAGCATTGCCGGTCGATGGTCATGCCGGCCACGGTGACCGGCAACCCCGCCCGCAGGGCGCTCAGGCGCGCCGTGTTGGAGCCGGTTGAGCCCTGCTGCATGGCGCAGCCCATGATGCAATCCTCTATCTCGGCCGGGTCCAGCCCGGCGCGCCGCACCGCTTCGGCTATCGCCAGTGAGCCCAGGGTGGCTCCGTTCATATCGTTGTAACTGCCCCGATAGGCCTTGGCGATTGGGGTTCGTGCGGTGGATACGATGACTGCTTCCGACATGAAAAATCTCCTTATGAGTAAATGGTTACAAGTAAATCAAAACAACCCCCGCCTACAGGCGGGGCTAACGTATTTGCTAACACCAGGCCGGAAGGCCGGGGATGGCGCCGCGCGGCGGCAATACCTGCTGTTTCCACGAACTGCTGGTGAAATTACTGTTTTATGCCCTGCGCTTCGGCGGCCATGCCGATGAATTTCGTGGTTTGTTCAAAACCGGCTTGTGGGATGATCTCGCCTTCGGTGTTGCTGATGTCGTCCCAGTTGGCGGCAATGCCTTCCGGTGTCTGTTGTTCCGGCTCCAGGTATGCCCCCCTGGTCTCGTGAATCTTGACTACCGCGTAGCAGCCGGCGCCGGCTGCGATAATGGTTCGGGTCGGCGCTTGCTCACTGACCAGGTAGAGCGCCGCGGGAGTCACCTTTTCCGGGGTCAGCATTTCGAAGACGTCGGCAGGAATCAGGCCCTCCGTCATGCGGGTCCCCGCAGTGGGCGCCAGAGTATTGACCTTGATATTGTACTTGGCGCCTTCCTGGGCCAGGGTGTTCATGGCGCCGACCACACCCATTTTGGCGCTGCCGTAGTTGGTCTGGCCAAAATTACCGTACAACCCGGTGGAAGAAGTGGTCATCACGATGCGGCCGTAACTCTGCTCGCGCATGATCTCCCATACCGCCTTGCTGCAGTTGATCGAGCCCATCAGGTGTACATCCAGAACTGCCTGAAAATCTTGCAGGCTGCATTTGGCGAAGCTTTTGTCACGCAGAATACCCGCGTTGTTGATCAGAATATCGACTCGTCCCCAACGCGCAACGGCCTCTGCGGCCATGGCTTCCACCTTCTCCGAGTCGGCCACATTGGCGCCGTTGGCGATAGCTTCGCCCCCGGCCGCTTCGATTTCCGCCACCACGGCTCGCGCCGCGGCACTGGAGCCACCGGTGCCGTCGGCAGCGCCGCCCAGGTCATTGACGACCACCCTTGCGCCGCGCCGGGCCAGTTCGATGGCGTGGCAGCGGCCCAGTCCCTGGCCGGCTCCGGTAACTATGGCCACCTGGCCGTCATAACGAATACTCATGCGTATTTTTCCTCTCAATTTTTGGATAGGTCAGCCGGTAACGGCCATGGTCAGCCACTCGGCGACCAGGGCCGGAGTTTCCTCGTCCTCGATTTCAACGGTGATACCCTGTTTGACCAGGAAGCGGTTTTCTTCCCTGGCGGTAATATCGAGAATTTCAACCTGGGCTCGCACCCGTTTCCCGGCCCGCACCGGCGCCAGAAAGCGTACCTTGTCGAATCCGTAGTTGATACCCATGACCACACCCTCGGGGGCAATACGGTTGTCGGAGGCAATATGCGAAAGCATGGAAAGGGTTAGAAATCCGTGGGCAATGGTGCCGCCAAAAGGTGTCTGCCGGGCCAGCTCTTCGTCCACATGGATGTACTGGCGGTCTTCCGTGCACTCGGCGAATTCGTTGATCCGCTGCTGGCCGATTTCAAACCATTCGCCGGGCTCCAGCCGGGTTCCGGCGTGGCTGAGAAACTCTTCCTTCGGAACAATGGTAAGGCCCATTTCTTCTCTCCTGTTATACCGCCGGCCGGCTGCCGACCGCAGGTTTTGGCCAAATACTGGCGCTACAGTAGGGCCGTCAAAAAAGCGTTTGAACATACAGTATGTATTTCCCACTTTCAAGTATTTTGAATGCCGATGGGTGGTGTAGGGGCCGCGCATGCGCGGCCCGCGGGCCGTGTGCCCGAAGGGTGCTCGCCAGCGGTGGGTTTACGCTGGCTTTCCATCTGGGCTCTCCGTCGCCGGCGCAGGGCGGGGAGGCGGCCGGCTCGCGGTCCATCCCAAGTTCATGGAATCAGTTGTGTGCGGCAGGTGCGGCGGCCGCATTTCCGGCAACCGGGCATCGCGTACGGACGCTGCCGCTGACCAGGGAAGGGTTCCTGGTCTGATTAATAGCCCGCGAGGACCAGGCTGGTATAGGCGCGGTCGACAAAGCTGGCTGGGTCCCCGAAGGTCTGGTCGAAATCCGCAGTTGGTTTTGCGGCAATCACAGATGCCAGGCTTGCCCCGGAGCTGATCAGTGTCACCAGGCGTTTCCTGACAGTCTCCAGCATGTCGATGTAGTCAACCAGTCCCTGATAGTCGGTGACGGGTCCATGGCCGGGTATCACTGTTGTGTCCTCATCAATTTCAGCCAGGACCTGCTTGCAGAATCGAATCATACCGTCCAGGTGACCGCCATTGTCGGAATCGATGAACGGGTAGCCGGAGTTATTGAAGACATCGCCGAGGTGCACCGCGTTACGGCCTCGAAAAACAATTGCCGCGTCGCCGGTCGTATGGGCTGGTCCAAAATGCAGCAAGTCAACCCGTTCCCCGTTGAAATAAAAACGCATGCGGTCCTCGAAGGTAATCACCGGTTTGGCGATTTCCGGATAAGCCGGCTGTTCAATCTGCATCGACACCGCATTGATGATTTTCGATTCGGCCATCATCGCTCGTGAATTGTTCTGCGCCACCAGCCAGGTCCCTTCAGGCCCCAGGGCCTGGTTGCCGTCAGCGTGATCAAAATGCCAATGCGTATTGATTGCAAAGTCAATGCGCCGGCCCCCAAGATCAGCGATGGTGGATTTTATTTTTGGAATAAATTTCTGAAACTGATCGTCAACCAGCAGCACACCCCGCTCACCAACACTGGCGGCGATATTCCCCCCCGCGCCAAAAAGCACGTACAAACCCTTGCCGATCTCCTGAACCTTTATTTCCGTCGATTCGTTAAACCAGCCTGATGTTTTCAAGGTTTCGTCGACGGTTATCGTGTCGTGTGCATGGGCAAGCGTGGATAACATCAGCACGGGTATCAGGAATAGCTTGCGCATTTTCGTCTCCGTTTAGAGTCCTGTCCGGCTGGGTTGCCCGACAGGCTGCTAGATATCTACAACAACATTACCATCCTCAACCGTGACAGGATAAGTAGCCAGCGCCTTCTCCCCTCTTACCACGTTGAGGAGCTGAACCCCTGGTGGAAAGTTGGCCCAATCAACAACTTCTCCGCTGCGAATATCAAATCGAGCGCGGTGAAAGGGACATTGAATCTTGCAGCCTTCAAGGAGTTTCCCTCTTCCCAGTGGTGCGAACATGTGGGTGCAGCTACTCTGGGTCGCATAAAAACCATCTTCGAGGCGGTACACGACAATTTTTACACCACCAGCGGTAAATGCCTTCTTTCCTTCCACCGCCAATTCACCTTCAGAACATACCGTGAACTTTGCCATTTTTTCACTCCCTCAGTTATTCAGATCGTTGCTTGAAAATTTGACCATTCCTGAAATTACGCCGTTGCGGGCCAAGCAAAAAAGCGCAACGGCCATTCGGGGTTCGATTCGCATCATAACCGCCCTGCGTCGCGTTGCCACCCCCCCTTTTTTTATGGAGAGCGGGTTAGCAGTGGGGGAAGATGGCCCGGCGCCTACTCGTTGTACTTGCGCAATTCCTGGCGCCCCACCACCATGCGGTGTACCGCATCGGGCCCGTCGGCCAGGCGCAGGGCGCGTTGGTTCATATACATGTCCGCCAGTGGCGTATCCTGGGA
This sequence comes from Halieaceae bacterium, assembly GCA_026710905.1. Taxonomy (GTDB): domain Bacteria; phylum Pseudomonadota; class Gammaproteobacteria; order Pseudomonadales; family Halieaceae; genus JAPOQD01. The sequence goes on along the minus strand of JAPOQD010000156.1, from coordinate 7,072 downwards.
TACTCCGAGAGCTCCAAACATCTGTATGGCTTCATCGACAATGCGAATGGAGGTATTGGGCACTGCGGTCTTGATCATGGAAATCCACACCCGGGCCTCTTTCGGGTTGGTATGATCCATCATCCAGGCCGTTTTCAGCGTCAGCAGGCGGGCCATCTCGATATCCATGCGCGCATTGGCGATGATGTCGATGTTGCCACCCAGGCGCGCCAGGGGCTTGCCGAAAGCAGTACGCGACAGCGAGCGCCTGCACAGCAACTCGAGGGCTTTTTCGGCGACGCCGATGGCCCTCATGCAGTGATGGATGCGGCCGGGGCCCAGCCGGCCCTGGGAAATTTCGAAACCACGGCCCGCGCCGAGAATGACGTTGTCCCCGGGAACCCGCACATTATCCAGCTTCAGGTGCATATGACCATGGGGAGCATCGTCTTTTGAGAACACCTGCATCGGGCGGATGATTTCCAGCCCCGGGGTCCCCGCCGGCACCAGAATCTGAGATTGCTGCAGGTAGGCCGGCGCTTCCAGGTCGGTCTTCACCATGACAATAAAGACTTTGCAGCGGGGGTCGCCGGCCCCGGAAGCATAGTGCTTCTCTCCATTGATTACCCACTCGCCGCCCTCCAGTACGGCGCTGCTGCGCACGTTGGTCGCGTCCGACGAAGCCACGTCCGGCTCGGTCATGGCGTAGCAGGAGCGAATTTCACCGTTCAACAGGGGTTCCAACCACTGGGCCTGCTGGGCCTTGCTGCCGTACTTGGCCAGTACTTCCATATTTCCGGTATCCGGCGCCGAACAGTTGAACACTTCCGCAGCGATGTGGGATTTTCCCATCTCTTCGGCCAGGTGGGCGTATTCCACGGTACTGAGTCCACTGCTCATATCCCCTTCGGTCAGAAAGAAGTTCCACAGACCCTCCTGTCTCGCCTCCGCCTTCAGGGACTCCAGAATTTCAGTCTGCCGTTCGGTAAATTGCCAGCGGTCAACACGGCCAATTTCAGCCAGATATTCCTGCTCCAGCGGTTTGATCCGCGTTTCGATAAAGGTTTTCACCTGCTCCAGCAGCGGGGCAACCTGTTCACTTACACCTAGATCCATTGTCGTTCTCCTCGGTTCGTCAGTAGTCTATTTGCAAAACCGCTTGAAAATTCCGCCAGCGGTCAGGCGTGGCAATGGCTGCCGCAGTTCCCTTCCGCGCCGGTTGCCTGCTCACGTCAGTAGGCGTTGGCGGCAGCGAAACGATCCAACTGATAATGGTAATCACCAAAGGTTTGCTGGGCCACCTTGGCGCGCTTGATGAAGAAGCCGATCTCAAACTCGTCGGTCATGCCGATACCACCGTGCATTTGAATCGCCTCGGTGGTGACCCTGGTGGATACCTGGCACAGTTTGGCCTTGCAGGCGGCGGCCAGAACAGGCAAACGCTCATCGCCCCGGTCTATGGCTTGCAGGGCGGCGAGCACAATGGATCTGGCCAGTTCCAGTTCGGTATACAGTTCCGCCGCACGATGCTGCAAACCCTGGAAGGAGCCGATGGTTGCGCCAAACTGTCGCCGTTCCTTCAGGTATTCCAATGTGCGTTCGAACGCCTCCAGGGACAACCCCAGCAGCTCCGCCGACAGGCCGATATTGGCAATGTCCAGAATCTTTTGCAGCAGCGGCCAACCCCGGTCCACTTCTCCGAGGATGCGGCTGTCGTCGACGCGTACCTGGTCGAGGATCAAGCGGCCGCTGTTGCGGCTGTCCACCATGAACACCCGTTCGGCGGAGAGCCCCTCGGCGTCGGCATCCACCAGGAACAGGGTCAGGCCGTGCTCTTCTCCGGGGCCGCCGGAAGTGCGGGCCGCCACCACGATCCGGTCAGCAGTGTGGACATCCGCCACCAGCAACTTGCGGCCATTCAGCAGGTAGGCAGAAGCTTGCCGCAGGGCGCTGGTGGAGGTTTGCAGAGGCTTGTGACTGGCGGTTTCCTGCACCGCCAGGGTCATGGTCATGGCTCCCCCCGCCAGCGCCGGCAACAGGGCTTGCTTGAGCTCTTCACCGCCACCCAGGGCCACGGCCGTGGCGCCGGTCACAATCGATGCCAGCATTGGCGAGGCGGTCAGCTTGCGGCCCATTTCCTCCAGCACCACACCCAGGCCGGTGTAACCGAAACCGAGCCCCCCATAGGCTTCGTCAATAGCCATGCCGGCCCAACCCAACTCGGCCATTTCTTGCCACAGGGCTTTGCTGTAACCGGTTTCGTCACGCTCGTCGCGTAACTTGCGCAACGCGGACAGCGGCGACTTCTCCGCCAGAAAACCGGCGGCGGAGTCTTTCAGCATCAACTGATCTTCGTTCAATACCAGGGACATCAGGATTGACCCGGCAGACCAAGCACTCGCTTGGCGATGATGTTCAACTGAATTTCCGAGGTGCCGCCTTCAATGGAGTTGCCCTTGCTGCGCAGCCAGTCCCTTGCAGTTTTGCCGTGTTGATAATCCTCACCTTCCCAGGCCAGGGCATGCTCACCACGCACGCACATGAGCAGTTCTTTGCGCCGTTTATTCAGTTCGGTGCCGTAGTACTTGAAAATGGAAGACGCCGCCCCCAGACCCTGCCCGGCCCTGGCTTCATCGCCAACCCGCGTCATGGTGTAGCCGAACACCATGGCGTCCAGTTCCAACTGGGCCAGTTGTTGGCGCAGCACGGTGTCGTCCAGGCGGCCGGCTGGGTCAGTGCCGATCACCTCCACGGCTTCCCTGGACAGGGACTTGCCGCCACCGGCCAGGCCGAACCCGGAAATCATCTCCCGCTCATGAGTCAGCAGGTACTTGGCGATTGTCCAACCCATGCCCTCTTCACCCACCAGGTTTTGCTTGGGCACCTTGACATCGTCGAAGAAGGTTTCGCAGAAAGGGGAGGAGCCACTGATCAAGGCGATGGGTTTGGTGCTGACTCCCGGTGAGGCCATATCAAACAGTAAAAAGGAAATCCCCTGGTGCTTGGGGCCGCTGTTATCGGTGCGGGTGAGGCAGAAAATCCAGTCGGCCCGGTCAGCAAATGAGGTCCAGATCTTGGAGCCATTGACCAGGTAGTGATCGCCCTTGTCTTCGGCCCGGGTCTGTAAGCTGGCCAGGTCGGAGCCGGCGCCGGGCTCACTATAACCCTGGCACCAGCGAATTTCTCCGCGTACGATTTTGGGCAGGTGCTCCCGCTTCTGAGCCTCGTTACCGTACTTCAACAAGGCCGGACCGAGCATGGAAATTCCGAAGCTGTGCAACGGGTTGCGTGCGCCGATACGGGACATTTCCTGACGCAGCCCCCTGACCTGCTCTCGATCAAGGCCGCCACCGCCATATTCAACCGGCCATTGTGGGGCGGTCCAGCCCCTTTCCCCCATGCGCTGCGCCCAGACTTTTTGATCCGGGTGCTTGTACTCTGGTTTACGGCCGCCCCAGTACACATCACTTCCGGCAAGTTCCGGTGTGCGCATGGAGTTGGGGCAGTTTGCTTCCAGCCAGCGCCTGGTTTCCGCCCGGAATGTTTCAAGGTCACTCACAGTTCAGTTCCTTTGGGGCTCGGTGCAATATGTGGGGGGAAAAACAGCGTTCGAACATAGCGTATGTTTTGCGTACTTTCAAGTATTTTACGGTTTTCGGGGCAGGCAGAAATGCCGCACCAGTTGGCGCAATATTGCGGCCAGGCCACCGGTTTTGCACGAAAGGATTGCGCAAAAAAAAACGCCGGCTCGTCAGGGCCGGCGCAAGGGGAAAGAGGAGACCTGGATGGAGGCAGGGGAAGCCTGAAACCATCCATTGCCTACTTTGATGCGGGTCAGTAAAAAAAGTTCCGAAACAATAGGGCCTGTGGATAAAAAAATTTTGGCGGACTGGTCGGAGATGATGCTGAACACGAGGCAAGCGGTTTGCAGCCGCGATAACTTCATGGGATACAGTCTCTGTGTAGAGCAACAAAACTACCGCCGGCTGCCCGTGCTCTCAGCCAACGAAGCTGCTGTAGTCAGGGCCGCGCCGCAAACCGTGGCCGCCATCCACATTGATGACCTGGCCGGTAATCCAGCGCGACTCCGGGCCGATCAGAAAGCGCGCCAGTTCGGCCACATCTTCCGGTTGGCCCACATCATTCATCGGCGTGTTGTCAACGTAGGAGCGATAGACCTCGCTGTCACGGGGAATTAACTCCATGATTTCGGTGGCGATAAATCCGGGGCGAATGGCGTTGAAGCGCACCTGGTCCTTGCCGTATTCATCGGCGGCATTTCGAATCATGGCCTCTATTCCGGCTTTGCCTGCGCAGTAGGCGTGAAAGAAAGGGTGGGTGGTGCGCCCGGCCAGGGAAGACATGCCCACGAAGGAACCGCCGCCGCCGGCAATCATCAACGGCAGGCTGTGTTTGATACAGAGCATGGTGCCCAGCACGTTGAGATCCAGCACCCGCTTGAATTCATCGGTATCGACCTCCGCATAGCCCATCAGCATGCCGCCGCCGCCGGCGTTGGCCACGACACCGTGCAGGCCGCCGGCCGGCTGCGCCGCTTTGGCCAGCAGCGACGCGACGCTGTCCTCATCGGTGACGTCGGCGACCATGGTTGTTACGCTGCCGCCGAGCCTCGCCTGGGCGGAGATTTCAGTGGCGGCGCGTTCCAGGCTGGCCGCGGTGCGCCCGGCAATGGTGACTGCTGCCCCATCGGCCGCCAGCCTGGCGGCGCAGGCTTTACCGATACCGGTGCCGCCACCGGTTACCAGTACCCCCCGGCCGCGGAGTTTCTTGTCTGGCATGAAAAATCCCCGTTATCGTGAAGGCGCACAGTGTACCCGCAGCATGCATCCAGCGACAGTTTGTCCGGGTAGATGGCTGAACCGTAAAATGCCATATCGGCCGGTCGGGGCCGGGATACAAAGGGACAGCCCCCTGCGTCAGGATTGTCGCGCTTCCGAGAGGCCGAGAAACTCCCCTACTGTTTGAACAAGGATACCGAAGGTTTCCTCCGGCCGATTCATGAAGACACCAAAATCCTTCAAGTCTCCAGTCAACAGATGCGTTGCGCCAGAGGCCAGCGCGGCCTGGAAGATGGGCTGGTCTTTTTTGGCGAGGGAGGCCGGAAACGGGAATGCGGGGTGGTGTTCAACGAGTTGAATGTCTGCCAGAAGCAAGTCGAGTACAGCCAGGGATTGTGGAAACTTTCTCTCCAGATTCCGGCGGGCTTCTTCCCGGGCATAGATGCTGGTGGCGAGGCCCCAATGCCCCTGTTTGCCGAGTTCGATGGTCAACATCGACTTGCCCGCCGGGTTGTGTGCAGCCGTAAAAAGTACGTTGGCGTCAAAAAACAGCTTCACTGGCGCCGGTTTACGGCATCGAGAATACGCCTGCGCTCGTGTTCTCCAAGCTGATCTTCAGCATCCCACTGCGCTATCTGATCGTCACTGTAATGCTGGACTTCGAGCACAATGCCGGGTTTGAGGACAATTTCGTTGCCGCGGTCCTCCAGTATCACCACATCACCACCCTTGATTCCCAAGCGTTTACGGGTCGCGGCCGGCAGAGTGATCTGGCCGCGGCTGGACACAACGAGCGTCTCCGGCATATCAGCAACCTGCGAAACAACAACGGCAGAACTCTAGCATATTTTCGGAATTTCGGAAATGCAGCACCATTGGCCCAACAGTGGCATATGTTCCAGCAACGGGTTTGGCAGCCGGAAGCGCTGGTGCTTGCCCGGCAGGGCAATCTGCTTTAGCTTGGCGGCTTCTTCTAAGGATCATCAAGGCAGAACCATGAGCAACACTTTCCCCAGCGTCCAGTTCGACTACCGCGGCGCCAGGGTCCTGGTCACCGGCGGCAGCAATGGCATCGGCGAGGGCATCGCCCGCGCTTACCTGGCCGCGGGAGCCGAGGTGACCATAACCGGCACCCGCGCCCGCGCTGAAGACTACGGCAAAGACCTTGGCGCCTTCACTTACCTGCCCATGACCGCCACCGACAACGGCAGCCTGGAAAGGCTGGCGAAGTCCATTCCGGCGCTGGACATTCTGATCAACAATGCCGGCGGCGTCCTCGCCAATCGTAAGGACGAATGGCAACCGGAGGTGTTCGAGGAGGCGGTCGCCATCAATCTGACCAGCAACTACCGCCTGGTCAGCCTGCTCAAACCCAAGCTGGAGCAATCTTCACTGCCCGGTGGCGCCAGCATCGTGGGAATGGCTTCCTTGAGTTCGCTGTTCGGCGTTGAAATGGTGCCCGGTTATGGTACGGCGAAAACCGGCCTGTTGGGCCTGACCAGGGTACTGGCCCTGCGCTGCGCCAGAGACAATATCCGCGTCAACGCCATCGCCTGCGGATTGATTGAATCCAACATGACCGAAGTCATGCTGGACATTCCCGAAATGGTCCAGTCTCATCTGGAGCGCACCCCCCTGAAGCGCCTCGGCAAGCCTCTGGACATCGCCGGGCCCACGCTGTTCCTGACCAGCCCGGCGGCGCAATACATGACCGGGCAAACCATCGTGGTGGATGGCGGCTACTCGATTCAGGGTTGATCACGGAACAGGGCGCAAAAGCGGGGGAGCTTGACGGGGGAACTGTTTTGGTAAGCGTTCGGAATTCGAGTGATGATTTGAGGCTGGCGCTCCCGGCCCCGGCAAAGACTTTCACCTCTTGCCAGAACGGTTGCCTATTTTGTTCGGTCTACAATGTATCTTGCCAGACCGAGCAGCAGCCCTGTCTGGCCGGGGAAATCTGACAGCGCCGCCAAACTTTCCGCAAGCAACTCGGCTGATTTCGCCCTGGCCCCCTCTACACCCAAAATACTCACATACGTGGACTTGTTGTGTGCCGCATCGCTACCTGCCCGTTTACCCAGATCATCGGTATCGCCGGTGGCGTTGAGGACATCATCACGAATCTGAAATGCCAGGCCGATATTGTGAGCATACAGGTCGAGTTGGGACAATTCCCGCTCATCGGCGTCGGCCACAGTGGCTCCCATGGCCACACTGGCCCGGATCAGGGCCCCGGTCTTCAATGCGTGCATGGCCTGCAGGCCTTCCATGCCGATAGTCTGGTCGGTGGCGTC
>JAPOQD010000102.1 GCA_026710905.1 Halieaceae bacterium | reverse complement strand
GACAATCCGCGCCCCTAGGCTGGGTTGTCAATCGCTACTATAAATGCGGTGCGCAGGTATTCACCTTTCTGGTGGTGGTGCTTACGCTGGTATTTTTTCGTGCCGACTCCATCCCCACGGCCATGCATATTTTCTCCCGCCTGTTTGAGGCCCAGGGCACAGCATTCCTGCCCACGTATCTTGCCGAAATAGAAACTGTCAACGTGATGACCATGGAAAAACTGTTGTTGGGTAAACACTACTCAGTGGCAACAGTCTACGGCATGTTGGTGGTGGCGCTGGCCGCATGCTGGACCCTGCCCAGCGCCTGGCAACTGTTCCAGCGCTACGACATCGCCATTGCCAAACCCCGGGCCGGCCGCCCCGCCGTGTTGCCGCTGGAATGGCGCCCCGGCAACCTCTGGGTAGTGGCCATCGCCGCCATGGCCTTTCTAAGCCTTCTCAACCTGACCGAAGTCAGTGAATTCCTGTATTTCCAGTTTTAAATGATCATCGTAGCTGTGGAGCCCGTTCGGCACTTTGCGGGTCCTCTTACGCTCAGCTTGTTTCGTTTCTTCGACAAATTATATAACCATATAAATCACCTTTACTTGATAAAAGATAGTTGTAAAATATTATAACTGCGTATAAAATCATGCCTAATAATGGTAACCCCAGGCTATACAAGTGCAGGAAGAAAAGTTAAAACGCAAGGAAATTAGTTACTTGCAAGATTGGGCCGAGCAGTCCCAGCGAAAACCCATCGTGGTTCGGGGAGCCAGGCAAGTCGGCAAATCGACACTGGTGCGTGAATTCGCCAAAAAGAGCGGCTTTTCGCTGGTCGAAATCAATTTTGAGCGCAATCCGGAATACCGCCGCCCTTTTGCCAGCCGAGACCCCGCCGAAATCCTGGCTACCCTGAACCTGATGACCGGCAAAACAATTACAGCCGGTGAAACCTTGTTGTTTCTGGACGAGATTCAAGCCACCCCCGAGGCTTTGGCGTCGTTGCGTTACTTCCAGGAAGAAAAACCGGATTTACATGTAGTAGCGGCGGGGGCACTGTTGGAGTTCACCTTGGCCGATGCGCAGTTTTCCATGCCGGTTGGCCGGGTGGAGTACCTGCATCTTGGGCCAATGCAGTTTGAGGATTTCCTTGAGGCGATGGGCCAGCCGCAGATGGTGTCTTACCTTCAAAGCTTCAGCTTGAAGGACATACGTAACAGGATGCTGCCTGGCCCGGTCCACGAAAAATACGTGGCGCTGCTTCGTCAGTATTGGATAGTGGGAGGTCTGCCGGAAGCCATCGCCAGCTATGTGAGAACTGGTGATTTTTCCCAAGCCTCCCGAGTCCAGCACAGTATCGTCGCAACCTATCGCGATGACTTCAACAAATACAGCCACGGCAGCTTGAAGGGCCTGGTGCAGTCCGTGTTTGACAAATTGCCGGTTATGGTGGGGCGCAAGTTCAAGTACTCCCTTGTCAGTAGAGATCATCGGAGCGCGGCCTTGGCCCGAGCACTCGATCAACTTTGCATGGCGGGGATAGCTCACAGGGTTCACCATTCGTCCGCGAATGGTGTGCCATTGGGGTCTGAAATCAATGAGCGCTACTTCAAGGCCTTGTATCTGGATGTTGGATTATTGTGTGCGGCTCTGCATCTTAATGTCCTCGACTTAAGAGCAGAGGACTTAACCCTGGTAAATAACGGCGCGATAGCAGAGCAGTTTATTGGTCAGCACCTGTTATACGGCCAGCCTCATTATGAAACCCCGGCACTGTATTACTGGGTGCGGGAGGCGAAGAGCGCCGCAGCGGAAATTGACTATTTACTGTCCTCGGGACAACAGGTTGTCCCCATTGAAATCAAGGCGGGAACCACGGGGTCCCTCAAATCATTGCACCAGTTTCTGAAAGAAAAACAGCGAACTTTCGGACTTCGTTTTGATGCTGGCGAACCCAGCATGTTAGTGGGTTCCACGACCTTGACTGACGGGAGCGCCATCTCCTTTGAACTGTTATCGCTGCCTATGTATATGGTCGGCCAGGGACGGCGGCTGGTAGAATCCTGGTATGGGAGCTTCTAAACCCGGTTTCTCAATGTGCAAATGTCCTGGCCGCTCCTGCTCGCGCCAAGCTGGGGAGTAAATCGATGAACAGGGCGGCATTCGAAAAAAAACCTCGCAGCCAACGGGAGCAAACTCTGCTGGAGAAGTCTGAGCAGTACCTGGCCTGTGGGATCCGCAGCGCCTCAATCAACCCGGACTACAGCATGGTGATCACCGGCGGTAAGGGCGCCCGTGTGACTGACGCCAGTGGTAATGAATATCTTGATTATCTGTTGGGCTCGGGGCCCATGTTTCTTGGTCATTCCCATCCGGCCATGGTCAGGGCCGTGCAGCAGCGGGTGGGTAATGGCAACTCCTTTCTGTTGAGTAACGACGTGGCCATCGAGTTGGCTGAAGAAATTGCCCGAGTTGTACCCTGTGTCGAAAAGGTGAGTTTTCACAACTCGGGCTCCGAGGCGACCTTCTTCGCTCTGCGTCTGGCCAGGGCCTACCGCAATCGGGATAAATTGCTCAAGTTCGAGGGCGCCTACCACGGCATGCACGACCAAGCCCTGATGAGCGCCCAGTGGACTACGCAGGTGGCGGATTTTCCCGAGGCGGTGCCGAACTCTGCTGGCATCAGTTCGCGGAGCAGGGACGATGTGTTGATAGCCCCTTTCAATGACCTGGAGATGACCAGCCAGATCATCCGCCAACATGCGGATGAGTTGGGCTGCGTCATGGTCGAACCTCTGTGCCGCACCTTTGTCCCCGCGCCGGGGTTCCTGCAAGGGCTGCGCGAGATTACCCGCGAGTTGGATATCCCGCTGGTCTTCGACGAAGTGGTGACAGGTTTCCGCCTGGCTCTGGGTGGCGCCCAGGAATACTACGCGGTGACGCCGGACCTGTGCGCGGGAGCCAAAGCGATTTCCGGCGGGCTGCCCTTTGGCTTTGTGGGTGGCCGTGCCCAGATCATGGATCTGGCCGGCGCGGCCGGCATGAAGGCGGGGAACCATGTGCGGCTCACCGGCACTTTCAGCGGTAACGTGCTGTCCACTTCCGTGGCCCTGGCTCTGCTTAACGAGTTGCAGGCCCCGGGCCTGTATGCGGAAGTGAACGCCAGGGGCCTGCGTCTGAAAAACGCCCTGAGTGAATTACTGCGGGAGGCTGAAATTCCGGCCAGGGTTATCGGCGAGCCCACCGCCTTCCAGCCCTGGTTCCTGGAGGGCGAGGTCTACGATCATCGCAGTTCCCTGGCTCTCGATTGGAAACGTCACTTCAAATTGCAGGACTTGCTGCTGGACCGGGGTATTCTCAAGAGTCAGGAGAAATTCTTTGTCTCTACAGCCCATAGCAACCAGGACATCGACGATACCATCACCGCACTGGCGGAGTTGATGCCTGAACTGAAAGTGGTGCGACGCAATGAGAACCGCTAGCAGCCTGTCGGGCTTGGGCGTCCGTAGCGAGGGAAAGACCGTTTTGAGTCATTTTTTCTGCAATTCTGAGGCGAATAGTGGTTCGTGTAACGAAGGATTGCAGAAAAAAGGGCCAAAACGGCTTTTCCGCAGTAGG
>JAPOQD010000205.1 GCA_026710905.1 Halieaceae bacterium | reverse complement strand
TCCGTAGCGAGGGAAAGACCGTTTTGAGTCATTTTTTCTGCAATTCTGAGGCGAATAGTGGTTCGTGTAACGAAGGATTGCAGAAAAAAGGGCCAAAACGGCTTTTCCGCAGTAGGACAGTCCCAAGTCCGACAGGCTGCTTGTACGGGGGATTTCCCGTTAACAACCTTCGGGTTTGAACAGTGCCGCCATCTGCTGGCATGATGCGCCTATGGATGCTGAACGAGTGCCTTCGCAGTTCGCCATTTCCTTGCTGCGCAGGGTACAGGAGCGGGGTCATGACCTGAAGGTTGTTCTGCACGGAGCCGGTCTGGATTTCAATCTTCTGGACAGGGCAGATCCCGCCTGGCGGCCCGAAATCAGCGCCATGCAATACACCCGAATCTACCAGCAGGCCCTGCGCCTGCTTCAGGATGAAACCTTTGGCCTGCACCCCGGCCGTGTGGTGACTCCGGGGGCTTTTCGGATGATGTGCTACTGCGTGATTAGCTGTGAAGACCTGGGTAGGGCGATACGCAGGATGACCGAGTTTCAGGGCACATTCTTCCCCGAGGGCGCCCAGCTTCAGGCCAGCCTCGGCACTTCGCAGTGCGCCGTGGGTTATCGAGAGATGGGTGGGCGCGGACCGCACCGGGTGGATGCGGTGGATGCATGCGGGTTGTCAATCTGGCACCGGTTTTTTGGCTGGTTGACCGGACGGCCCCTGATTTTGGAGAAAGTGGAATTCAGTGGTGAGCGGCCGGAAAATCCCGGTAAATACCAGGAACTGTTCGGTTGTCCCGTCCACTATAACCAGGCCGCCGAACTGATGTACTTTGACAGCCATACACTGTCCTGGCCGCTGGTGCATACCGAACAGTCTCTGCAGGACTTTCTGCGCACCGCGCCCTACCAGTTGCTGGTAATGACTTCCGAGCACCAGCAGCGCAGCCTGGCAGGCCAGGTCAAGGCGATGATAGGCCATGATTTCAGCCAGGGTTTTCCCAGTTTCGCCACCATCAGTTCGGCTCTGAACATGTCGGCGCCGACCCTGCGCCGGCGGTTAAAGCGTGAGGGCGTCACTTTCCAGCAGCTCAAGGACGACTGCCGCTGCGAGGCGGCCAAAAGCTATCTGTCACGGGAGGGCGTTTCCATCACCCAGGTGGCCCGGCAAATGGGCTTCACCGACCCCAGCGCCTTTCATCGCTCCTTCAGGAAGTGGACCGGCAAGACGCCCGGTGAATACCGGGCCGTAACCGTTCGGGCAAAACTGTGATGGACGCCCCGTATGCCGTTACCTCGACACTCGGTAACTTCTCAATAACACCGAATGGTTACAACGGGCCCAACGGTTGTCCTGACCATTCGCGGTGGCGGACTATTCGTAGACAATGACTCCGCGCGCATTGTCGCCGGCCTGTAGGTCGGCAAAGGCCTGTGCGGCCTGGTCAATGTGATAGGTTTTGGTGACCATGCCATCCAGGTCCAGTTCGCCCGTGCGGTACAGTTCCAACATGCGGGGGAAATCCACCTTGGGGTTGCAATTGCCGTACATCGTGCCCTGGACACGTTTGGCCATAAGGGGGAACATGAGAGGGTTCAGCACAAACTGCCCTTCGAGGCTGCCCAAACCGATGATGGTGCAGACGCCGCCGGGGCGGGTAGCCTGCTCGGCCAATTGCATGAGTTCGGTTTTTCCCACCGCTTCGAAACAATAGTCGGCGCCGCGCCCTTCGGTGAGTTCGAGAACGTACTCCTGGGCCTGTTCCGGGGTGCAGGTGTGGGTGGCGCCAAACTTCATTGCCATCTCCAGTTTGTGCGGCAGGGTGTCGACAGCCACGATCTGGCCCGCCGCGGAAATTCGCGCCCCCTGAATAGCGGACAGGCCAATCCCGCCACAACCGAAAACCACCACGCTGGAACCGGGAGTGACGCGGGCCGCGTTGACTACAGCGCCAACGCCGGTCATGACTCCGCAGCCGATCAGCGCCGCGGAATTCATGGGAATTTCCGGGTCGATCCTTATACAACTGATGGAGGGGGCAATACACTCCTCCGCCATGCAGCCGAGTTGCGTCATCACCCGTAACTCTTCATCGCCCCGGCGCAGCCGGCTGGTTCCATCGAGCATGAAGCCTAAGGCGTCATGGTTGGCTGCGCACAGATAGGCCTGTTCGTGTTCGCAGAAGAAACAGGTTCCGCAATTCGGCACAAAGGACAGGATCACCCGGTCACCAACACTCAGGTGTTCCACACCTTCTCCAAGCTCGCAGATGATGCCGGCCCCCTCGTGGCCGATTACCGCGGGCAACTCCATGGGAATGGTACCGGTGATGATCGACCAGTCCGAACGGCACACGCCGGTGGCCGCCATGCGTACTTTCACTTCTCCCGCCTTGGGCGGGTCAAGGCTGACTTCCTGTACCGAGTACTCATTTTGTGCATCGACCACCATTGCTTTCATGTACTGTTCTCCAGGTGTCAAATAATCAGGCTATTGCGGCGCCGCCGGGGGTTCCCTCTAACAGGGGCAAACGGAAGGGAAATTTCAGTATAATGCGTCGCCATGAAGGTACAAGACTCTATTGAAGCCAAACTCGCAAGTTGTTCGCCCTCCCACCTGGAGGTGATCAATGAGAGCAGTCAGCACAATGTCCCGGTGAATTCGGAAACTCATTTCAAGGTGGTGATGGTCAGCGATGAGTTCGCGGGCAAACGCAAAGTTGCCCGGCACCGGCTGATCTACGGACTGCTGCATGATGAATTGGCGGGCCCGGTGCACGCCTTGTCCCTGCACGCTTATAATCCCCAGGAGTGGGCCGGGCGGGCACCGCCCGCGCCCGCGTCACCCCCCCGCCCCCG
>JAPOQD010000126.1 GCA_026710905.1 Halieaceae bacterium | reverse complement strand
TCATCCAGTATGAGGTCACCCTGCCGGAAGGCATCAGTTTGCACCAGGCTCTGCAACTGCTGAGCTCGCAACCGCAGCTACAGACAATCCTCGAAGGAGTGGGTGACCCGCGCCTGTTAGCCCTTGTGGCTCCAAGGAACAGTGCGGAAGGCCTGTTTTTCCCCGACACGTATCGCTTCAATCGGGGCGATACCGACCTCGGCATACTGCGTCGCGCCCAGTTCAAGATGGAGCGGGAACTTGAGAGGGAATGGTCCTTGCGGCAAGAGCAATTGCCCTTGTCCTCACCCTATGAGGCGTTGATTCTTGCCTCGATTATCGAAAAGGAAACCGGGCTGGCAGCGGAACGAGAACGCATTGCCGGGGTCTTTGTACGCAGGCTGCAGCGCCGCATGCGTTTGCAGGCCGATCCAACGGTGATCTATGGGTTGGGAGAATCCTTTACCGGCAACTTGCGGCGCAGTCATATTGAGGATGCCTCGAATCCTTACAATACCTACCGTCATTTCGGGTTGCCGCCAACACCGATTGCCCTGGCGGGAGGGGCCGCCTTGCGTGCTGCCCTGCATCCCGCTGCGGGCAATGAATTGTATTTCGTAGCACGGGGCGATGGCAGCCACGAATTTTCTGCAATCATGGAACAACACGAGCGGGCGGTGCGACGTTATCAACGCAAACGCGCCGTCAACTACCACTCGGCTCCGGCCGCAAGGAACAGGTGACCATGGTGAAAATACCGGGCCGGTTTATCACTATCGAAGGTGGCGAAGGGGCGGGCAAGTCAACCCATATCGAGCTGATCGTGCAGTGGCTGAACGCCCAAGGTATCGACCATTTGCGAACCCGTGAGCCCGGTGGTACGCCCCTGGCCGAAGAGGTCCGCAAACTGCTGCTGGAGCGTCACGATGAGCCACTGCAACCCATGACGGAACTGTTGCTGATATTCGCCGCCCGCGCCCAGCACCTGCAAACGCTGATTGAACCTGCCCTGTCACGGGGCCAATGGGTGCTCTGCGAGCGCTTTACTGATTCGACCTATGTTTATCAGGGCTGCGGCCGCGGTCTGCCACAGGAAAATGTCGCCACTCTGGAAGCGCTGGTGCAGGGCTCGCGCCGTCCGGATTACACCTTCCTGCTGGATGTGCCTGTGGAAGTTGGCCTGCGGCGCGCAGCGAAGCGTGGTCAACTGGACCGTTTTGAAAGCGAACCGGCGGTTTTTTTTCATAAAATACGAAACGCATACCTGGAGCGGGCGCGCCGGGAACCCGGCCGGTTCCTGGTAATCGACGCCAACCGCGCGGCGCGGGAAATAGCCCGGGATATCGAGACAACGCTCGCCCGCATCGCTGGCGAGGGCCGCAATGTCTGAGCAGACCTGGCCCATGTCGCCACTACCCTGGCAACAAACCAGGTGGCGAGAAGTGAGCAATGCGCTACGGGAAAACCGACTGTCGCATGCGTTGCTGGTTTCAGGCAGCGCGGGAATCGGCAAGCAACACTTCTGCCGCGCCCTGGCTGCCCTTTTACTTTGTCACCAGCGCACCGGCGAGGCCGCTTGCGGGCATTGCAAATCCTGTGACCTGTTGCGCGCGGGTTCCCACAGCGATATGCAGTGGGTGGGTGTGGAGGAGGGCAGCCGCCAGATCAAAATCGATCAAATTCGCCGATTCATTGAATTTGCCAGCCGTACCGCTGCGCTTGGCGAGTATAAGGTCGTGCTGCTGAAGCCCGCTGAGGCGATGAATGCCAATGCCGCCAATGCGCTGCTGAAAACTCTGGAGGAGCCCGCCGACAATACACATCTGTTGCTAATTGGCGATGATGTAAGCCGGCTGCTGCCAACGCTGCGCTCACGCTGCCAGCCCTTGCCGCTGGCCGACCCCGCCAAGGCGCAAAGCTTGAGCTGGCTGGGACAGGTTTGCGGCGAACCCCGCCTGGCCGAAGAATTATTGGAGGCCGCCGCAGGTAAGCCATTGCAGGCCCGAGAGATTTTTTTGGCCGGACAACTCGATGCGAAAAAGTCACAGCACAAGAATCTGGATGCCTTGCTGAGCGGTGCGGTATCGGCTCTGGATTATCCCCGTCTGGTGGCGGATGAGGATTTGGCCGACATCCTCGGCCAGTTCTGCGCGCGCCTCGAAAAGAACATTCGACAGAGGGTCGGAATGGGTGAGCGGAATTTGACAAAACAGTTTCAACTGCTTGACTACCTGTTGAAGGAGCGGCGCGCCGTGGTCGCGGGGGCCAATCCAAATCGCCAACTTTGCATTGAAACCGGTGCGCTGCAATTGGTGCAACTTATCGGGGGGAGGAGACAATGAACCGGCAAAGTGAAATTTTGCATATTACGATAAGAGACCTGTCCGCCCTGTACGCTGCCTACATGCCCTATTTGCAGCGCGGAGGGCTGTTCATTCCTACCGGCGAGTCCCATGACATCGGCGATGAAGTAGTCCTGCTGCTCAAGCTGTTGGATGAACCCGAGAGAATACCTGTCAACGGCGCCGTGGTCTGGGTCACTCCGCTCCTTGCCCAGCTCAACAGTCGCAGCGCAGGGATAGGAGTGCATTTCAGCGAAGGAGATGCCGCGTTGGCCACCAGGATAGAAAACCACCTGGCCGTGGGCTTGCCATCCGTCCGTCACACGCAAACCATGTAAGCTGGGCCCGTGTCTGGTAACCCATTTTTAAGCGGTATTGTCGAGGGGTTTTACGGCAAACAATGGAGTTGGGCCGACCGTCGCGGCTGTGCCGAATTCCTGGCCTGCCACGGCCTTGACAGCTATCTCTATTGTCCCAAGGGTGACCCCTTTCTGCGCAAACAATGGACGCAAAACTGGCCGGATGCCGAACTTGGGGAACTGAAGATACTTGCGGACACCTGTGCCGGACATGGGCTGAACTTTGGCGTGGGCCTGTCTCCCTACGCCCTGTACGAGAATTATTCTGCACCCGCCCGCCGTCAGCTCAAGCGCCGCCTGGGTCAAATCGATGAAATCGGCGGCGTACTGCTGGCCATTTTATTCGACGATATGCCCGGCGAGTTGACCGGCCTTGCTCAACGCCAAGCGCAAATAGTCAATGACGTAATGCATTGGACCACTGCCGGTCGCGTTCTGGTTTGTCCTACCTATTACTCCCTGGACACGCGCCTGGAACAATTTTTCGGCGCCCGCCCGCAAAACTACTGGGAGCAACTCGGACAGTTATTACCGGAGCAGGTCGACATCCTCTGGACCGGCAATGAAGTCTGTTCTGAATCAATTCGTTGCGCCGATATTGAAAGCATTGCCGAGCTGTTGCGGCGACGCCCACTGCTATGGGATAACTATCCGGTCAATGATGGTGAGGAGGGTAGTAATTTCCTGCATCTGCGCCCCTTGAGCCTGCGCGATGCCGGGCTGAGCTCGTGTTGCAGCGGGCACTTGTGCAACCCGATGAACCAGGCCTGGTTATCGCGGGCAGGCCTGTTGGGTTTGGCCCGGCTTTATGCCGCTCATAGCGGTGGTATCAGTGACATTTTCGGGACTGAACTGGCTGCGCAATTACAAGCTGACACGGTTCGTTTCCAGGACCGAGGTTTGCGTAGCTTCGACGCTGGAGAATTGCTGCAACTGAAGCGCAGCTATGCTCAGTTTCAGCATCCTGCGGCGCGGGAAGTTCTGGCCTGGCTGGAGGGTGAGTACCGCTTCGATCCTGCCTGCCTGACGGGTTGACAGCGGGAGCTACACTCGTCAAGCCAGGCGCCACATCAGCCATGTGGTTGATCAAAACTCTGTATTATGTCAGAATCGCCGGGCATTAAGCGCCTGTTTTTCCAATTTATTCAAAAGCTTATGTTAAAAAATTAAGGTCACTTAATGGACTGGAGTAAAACAGCAGTACAGGGCCGGGTCTTTTGCGAAAGTGGCGGAATTGGTAGACGCGCTGGATTTAGGTTCCAGTGCCGCAAGGCGTGAGAGTTCGAGTCTCTCCTTTCGCACCATCAATTTTCGAGGATAAACCATGCAGGTTTCCATTGAGACTACATCGGGTCTTGAGCGCCGCTTGACCGTGGGTGTCGCCGCCGAGAAAGTGGAGAATGAAGTGAACAGCCGCCTGCAGAAGGCAGCCAGGTCGGTTCGTCTTGACGGCTTTCGCCCCGGCAAGGTTCCACTGAAGGTGATACGGCAGCGTTTCGGTGCCGGTGTGCGCAGGGAAGTTGTCGATGATCTGATGAGGAGTTCCTTCCAGGAGGCCGTCAACCAGGAAAGGTTGCAACTCGCCGGCCAACCCAGCATAGAAGCCAAGTCCCTGGAAGAGGGTAAAGACCTTGAGTATATCGCCACATTCGAAGTTTTTCCTGAAATCGAATTGCAAGAGTTGCAAGGTCTCAGCTTCGAGAAGCCGAGGGCGGAAGTGACCGATGCGGATATCGACGCAATGATCGAAACGTTTCGCCGTCAGCAAGCCACTTGGCAAACCGTCGAGAGGGCGGCAAAACAGGGGGATCAGGTCAATATCAACTACCTTGGTACGCGGGATGGTGAGCCGTTTGAGGGAGGCAGCGCCGAAGACCGGCAATTACTCCTGGGGTCGAACCAGATGATTTCCGGTTTCGAAGCAGGCATAGAGGGGATGAGCGCGGGGCAGCAAAAGGTGCTTCAACTGACTTTTCCGGAGGATTACCACGACGAGGCCCTGCAAGGCGCTGCGGTTACGTTTGAGATTAGCCTACAGGAAGTGAAAGAGCAGGTATTGGCACCCCTGGACGAGGAACTGTTCGCCCGCTACGGGGTTGCCGAAGGCGGAGAGGAACAGTTCCGTCTTGAGGTCGCGAATAACATGACTCGCGAGCTGAACAATGCTGTCAAGAGCCTGGTCAAGAAGAAAGTATTGGATGCAATATATGAAGCTCACGTTCGTCAGGATATCCCCAAAACAGCGGTTGACCAGGAAATCAACGCCATGCGTGAGCAGATGTTTCAACAGTTGGGGTCCACGGAACGCTCTGTTGACCTCGACCTGGAAACGCTACTTCCCGCGGAAATGTTCCAACAGCGGGCGGAGCGCAGAGTCAAACTGGCGTTGCTTCTCGGAGAGTTTATCAACCAGCACAGCATGCAGGTTGATGAAGACCGGGTGCGCGAAACGGTGGAGGAACTGGCATCGACCTATGAGGACCCGACAGAAGTGACCAACTGGTATTTTTCCAACCCAGAGCAGTTGGAGAGCGTCAAAAACATGGTTTTGGAGGATCAGGTAGTAGACAAACTTCTGGAAGATGCTACCGTCGACGAAATTGATTGCAGCTATCAGGAAGCCATGAATCAGGCGCGGGAGAACCAGTAACAATGACAAACCAGAACGACAACAACCAGATCAATAATCTGGGTCTTATACCCATGGTAGTGGAGCAAACCGCCCGTGGAGAGCGCTCCTATGACATCTATTCCCGCTTGCTGAAGGAGCGGCTGATTTTTGTGGTGGGTTCGATAGAAGACCAAATGGCCAACCTCGTGGTGGCCCAAATGCTGTTTCTTGAGAGCGAGAATCCCGACAAGGACCTACATCTGTACATTAACAGCCCAGGCGGTTCGGTAACCGCGGGCATGGCCATTTACGACACCATGCAACTTATCAAGCCCGATATCTGCACAACCTGTGTGGGACCGGCCGCCAGCATGGGCGCGTTACTGTTGGCGGGTG
>JAPOQD010000095.1 GCA_026710905.1 Halieaceae bacterium | reverse complement strand
TTCCGCGACAACTGGAACAAGATCTACGAAGAACTGGAGAAGCTGCGGACGCGAATCATCAACGCAAGCAACGAGCCAACGTACGGATTGCATCGAAAAAAGCAAATGCCATTCTTTCGAATGTTTCAGCGTGAATTGTTCGGTGAGGATAAGGCGAGTGTGGATTCGTCTCAGGTGGCTGAGGGGCATGCTGTTTATGGCATCGGCGATGAAGACCGAATCAGCTATCTCGTGGATTTGACACAGAAGAGTACTCTCGCTATTGAGAGAGAGCTGAAATTGGCAGGGTTCTGGGAGAGCATTCCGGCCCGCAATAAGCTGAAAGCAGAGATCCAAAAAATCTTGCTCGCGCCTGAGTTTGTCAAAGTGCCCAACCTCATCAAGAATCGTGCGCACATCATTAGCCGAGTTATGGAAATCGCTGAAAAGAACAATGACATTATTCTTTTCGCGGACTAGTGATGATGGATATTGCCTACTCGGTAAAAAGATCTTCAAAACGAACGAAGGTTACGATCACTATCGAGCGTGACAGAAAGGTTGTTGTGCACGCTCCGAATCATGCGTCCGATGAAGCAATTGCGCGGATAGTCGAAGCCAAGCGGCAGTGGATCTACGAGAAAACACGGCATAGCCAAAAATACACGGGCCGCCCTCATGCACCTGGCAAAGAGCTCGTTAGTGGTGAGTCTGCGCTATATCTTGGGCGGAGTTATCGTATCGAAGTCGTGGAAAAAGGAACGGAAAGTATTCATTTTGAACAGCGTTTTCTGATTCCGGCGTCGCGCGTGCCTCATAAGAAGGGCGTTATGCGTGAGTGGTACATTGAGCGAGCGAAGGACCGAATTCTACCTCGCGTGGTGAAGCAGGCTCGGGAACTTGGTGTTTCCTTTGGGCAGGCCCGCATTGTTGATAATCGATATCGGTGGGGCTCATGCACAGTTCGCGACAACATCAACCTGAACTGGCGGTTGATTAAGGCGCCGATCTTTGTCATCGATTACGTTATCGCCCATGAACTTGCCCACCTTTTGGAACCGAACCATACGCCGCGGTTCTGGAACATAGTGAAGACACAAGTACCCACCATGGACAGAGCGCGTGACTGGCTAAGGGAGCACGGCCGACTCCTCGAGGAAGAGGTTTAGCGAACAGACAGGTCTCGGGCCGGCGGGCTTTGCGAGTGGCGTCCGTAGTATAATCGTCTCAGGATGCACAGGCTGAAAATCCGGCAGGGAACAGGCAGTGTCAGCGCACGACAAACATATCATGGTAACCGGCGCCACCAGTGGTATCGGCCTGGCAGCGGCGAAACTCCTGGCGGCGGACGGGGCGCGCCTGACGCTGGTGGCGCGCAATCCGGAAAAAGTTCAGGTGGCGCTGGCGGCGGTGCGCGCTGCCGGTCAGCGGGATGATCATCAGTGCCTGGAAATGGACTTTGCCAGCCTTGCTTCGGTACGCGAAGCGGCGCAGCAATTTGTCGCCCGTGGCGATACACTGGACGTGCTGCTTAACAATGCCGGCACAATCAATTTACGGCGCCAAACCTCGCAGGAAGGTTACGAACAAATCTTCGCGGTCAACCACCTGGCGCCCTTCCTGCTGACCGGAATACTGCTGCCTCTGCTGGCTCGTCCCGGTTGCCGTATCGTCAATGTTGCCTCCAATAGCTATGCCATTGTCAGAGGCATTCGCTTTGATGACCTTCAGGCGCAGAAAAAATACAATGCCATGCTGGTATACGGGCACTCAAAGTTGGCCAATATGCTGTTTACCGTCGAATTGGCGCAGCGGCTGGCGAGTAGTGGGGTGCTTTGCAACAGTCTGCACCCGGGGGCGGTAAGCACTGGTCTGGGAACCCAAAACAGCGGTTTGATCAGTTGGATTGTGCCGCGCATGATGAGGGCCTTTTTCAAAACCCCGGAACAGGGAGCCGAGACTCCGGTGTATCTTTGCCGTGAGGAGGAAGGTGGCAAGGTCAGTGGCCATTATTTCGTGAATCGCCGGATCGTTACCCCCAAATCATGGGCAACGGACCCGGCGGCTGCCCGGCGTTTGTGGGAAGTCAGCGAAGAACTGGTTGATTTCCGTTATGCGGCCTGAACAGGACATGGACAGCTACAGAGTATTTATCGGTAGCGGCCGTCACCCCCGTGCCGAACGCTGGCGCCATATCCGGGGAAGTGGGAACTCGCCGGAAGCCATCAGGACTTGGTTGCGCCGCGACGTACAGGAGTACCGGGAGTTCATGTATGAGCGTAATTTTTCTCTTTTCAAGGATTTTTGAGCATGCTTTCACTACAGGAAATTTCCGACCGTATGGAATTGCAGGATCTATGCTATCGCTATGCGCAAATCATCGACAGCAAGGACTTCGATGCCTTGCGCACCGATGTCTTCACTGAAGACGCCTACATCGACTACAGCGTGTTCGGCGGTAGTGTGGGATACCTGGAGGAGACCATCCAGTTTCTCAAGCAGGCCATGACCAGGGAAGTCTTTCCCGCGCATCAGCATCTCAACGCCAATATCCAGCTCGAGTTGCACGGCGATGAGGCCAATGGACGGGTGATGTGCATCAACCCCCAGGAAATAAACCTTCCCGGAGGCGGCAGCCAGGTCTTCTTTTGTGGCCTCTGGTATGTGGATGAGTATCTGCGCACCACCCAGGGCTGGCGTATTCGGCGGCGGGTGGAAGAGAAAAGCTATGTCCATAACGCGCCGGAGTTCATGCAGGGATTGTAATTCTCGGGGGTAACTGCTCACGCCCCCCGAAAAAAGGGGTCAGAGCCCTTTAATCCCAGTTGAAAGGCCCCGCCGAGTAACCGAAGGGATTAAAGGGGATTAAAGGGCTCTGACCCCTTTTTTGGACGCGGCATAGACATGAGATTTGAAAATAGCAGAGTACTGGTAACCGGCGCCGCTTCCGGGATTGGCCGGGCTACCGCCCTGGCCTTCACTGCGGAGGGCGCCAGGGTGCTGGGCGCGGATATTGACACCGCCGGATTGCGGGAAACCGCTGCATTGGCCGGCGCCGACAGTGTATTTCACAGGGCAGGTTATGACGCCTCTTCACGTGAAGCCTGCTTCGGCCTTGCCGATGCGGCGCGTGAGTTCATGGGTGGCGTGGATGTGCTGTGCAACATTGCCGGTTTCGCACAGTCCCGGCACTTTACCGAATACACCCAGGCGGAATGGGAAAAGATGCTCGCGGTAAATCTCTCGGGAGTCTTCTATTGCGCTCAGGCCGTAATGCCAATGCTGTTGGAAACATCCGGTTGCATGGTCAATATGGCTTCTTCCGCGGGCTTGGTGGGTCAGGCGTATCAGGCCAGTTATTGCGCCACCAAGGGGGGAGTGGTGATGCTCAGCAAGGCTCTGGCCATGGAATACGCGGGACGCGGCGTGCGAGTCAATGCGATTTGCCCCGGCAGTGTCGCCACCCCGCTGGTGGAAAATTTCAGCATGCCCCAGGGTGCGGAACCGCAACTGCTGCAGCGCCTGTATCCGCTGCTGGAGACCGCCCAGCCCGAGGAAATCGCCGCCGCGGTGCTTTACCTGGCCGGCCCCGAGGCCCGTTATATTACCGGCATTACCCTGCCGATTGACGGCGCCCAAACGGCGGGGTGAACAGCCCTGAGTGGTTCTTGCCTGTTTGCGTACAACATTAAGTACAGGTACAATTCCAGGTACATTCAGTACACTTTTGAGACCTAGGGTATGGACGCAATGAGTTATTCGGCATTCCGAGCCAAGCTGGCTGGCACCCTGGACAAGGTGAACGACGATCATAAACCCGTTCTGGTCACTCGGCAAAATGGCAAGCCCGCCGTAGTAATGAGCCTGGAGGATTTTCATGCCTATGAAGAAACGGCATACCTGATGGCCAGCCCAAAAAATGCGCAACGATTGAATCAAGCTATCGCGGAAGCGGACGCTGGGAAAACCTTTCAACAAGAACTTATCGAAGAATGATCGTATATTGCAGCCTGTCGGACTTGGGACTGTCCTACTGCGGAAAAGCCGTTTTGGCCCTTTTTTCTGCAATTCTTCGTTAAATAGAACCACTATTCGCCTCAGAATTGCAGAAAAAATGACTCAAAACGGTCTTTCCCTCGCTACGGA
>JAPOQD010000099.1 GCA_026710905.1 Halieaceae bacterium | reverse complement strand
GTAGCGAGGGAAAGACCGTTTTGAGTCATTTTTTCTGCAATTCTGAGGCGAATAGTGGTTCGTGTAACGAAGGATTGCAGAAAAAAGGGCCAAAACGGCTTTTCCGCAGTAGGACAGTCCCAAGTCCGACAGGCTGCTAGTAAGCCTCTTCCCGGAAATACAGGAATTACCGGAACAAGAGATTCATTTTGACAATGGTATGGACGCTGGGAGTCGGCGGGTATTTTGTCTCTGGTATTCGCACGAACAGGCCCGGCGCCTCGGCGGCCAGCCCAGAGCAGTAATTCAGAAGAAGCCACTTGCCATAAACTGAGCGAGAAGTTTCGTTGCTTCAGACCGGGGATTTGATTCGATTCGGTCTGAGCGGGTATTCTGCCCGACTTTTGAGAGGACAAAGATATGGCAGGGGAACATTGCGTGGTCATCGGGGGAAGCCATGCCGCGTCGCATTTGGTTGTCAACCTGAGACGGGAAGGCTGGCAGGGCGATATCACCCTGGTCAGTGCGGATAGTTCACTACCCTATCACCGGCCGCCGCTCTCCAAGGAATACCTGACTGGCGAAAGAAACCCCGAGGAATTACTGCTCCGTCCAGCGTCAGCCTATGACAAACTGGAGGTGCGGGCCTTGTTGAACTGCACCGTCAACGGCATTGACCGGGAGCGGAAACGGTTGACACTCAGCGATGGCGGCGCCCTGAATTACTCCAAACTGGCGCTTGCGACCGGCGCCACGGTGCGCAAGCTGACACTGCCAGGTACAGATTTGCCGGGGGTGTTGTACCTGCGCGACCTGGCGGATTCCGACGCCATCAAGGAGCAGGCGCGCAGCGGCGGCAAGGCAGTCATCCTGGGCGGTGGCTATATCGGTCTGGAAACTGCGGCCTCCCTGCGCAAACTGGGCATGCAAGTGACGGTTCTCGAAGTGCTGCCCCGAATATTGCAACGAGTCACAGCGGAGCAGGTCTCGAAATTCTATTCGCGTGTTCACGCCGAAGAGGGTGTCGCCATCATTACCAATGTGGGCGTCACGGCTATCGAAGGTGCGGACCGCGCCACAGCCGTGGTTTGCAGCGATAGCCGCCGTATTGCGGCTGATCTGGTGGTGGTCGGCGTGGGTGTCATCCCTGCCACCGGCTTGGCCGGGGACGCCGGACTGGAGGTCGACAATGGCATTGTGGTGGACCCGTACGCACGCACCTCGGACCCTGACATCGTGGCCGCTGGAGACTGCACCAATCATTACAATCCGATTTATGGCCGCCGCGTCCGTCTCGAGTCGGTGCAAAATGCCACCGATCAGGCCAAATGCGCCGCCAAAACCCTTTGCGGCAAGCTTGAGGACTACCATTCGCTGCCCTGGTTCTGGTCTGACCAGTATGATCTGAAACTGCAAATTGCCGGCTTGTCCGAGGGGTTTGACCGCGTTGTCATTCGTGGAGACGCCGACAAGGGCCGCAGTTTCGCAGCCTTCTATTACAGCGGCGCAAGGCTACTGGCTGTCGATGCGATCAACCGGCCCAGGGAATACATGCTGACCCGGCGTGCGCTCATGGCGGGGCAGTCACCCAGTGGAGAGTTGCTGGCGGATGAATCCGCCGACCTTAAGCAGATATTCAGTGACCTGTAGGAAGATTTACCATCCCGGTCATCCGGGTGAAGATGTTCGATAAAACGCCGGCAGAGAATCCATTCACTAAACTGTGTACATTCATTGGCACAGCGCCATGTTCGAACATGGCTGACCCGGCTGGATCACAATGACTATGCGGTAGCGCCCTTCATCAGGGGCGTGGAATGTGACATCATACTTTTGCCACCACCAAAGGGTTCGCAGATATGGATACCCTGAGATTTGCCGAAGAGGTCCTGCTGCTTCTGCTGAACGAGGACAAGGGTAAGTTCGTGCGCGTGTCGGACTGGTCCACCCGTTACGCCTTCGGCGGCAGCGTGCTGATGGACCTGGCCCTGGAAAACCGTATCGATACCGACCTGGAGAAGCTGATTCTGCTCGATTCGACACCGCTGGGAGACTCTCTCCTCGACCCCATGCTCGCCAAAATCGTACAGGAGCCGGAAACCCACGACATCCGCTATTGGGTGGAGCACGCCGGTGCCCTGGAGGACGAGATTCGCGAAGGCGCTCTTGAGCGACTGATTGAGCGGGGCACACTGGAACGGCGGGAACAGCGTGTGCTGTGGGTATTTCGCTCGCAGCGCTACGCCATCGCCGATGACAAGCCGGCCCGACAGGTCAAGCTGCGGATCTTGAACCTGCTGTTCAGCGATGAACTACCCACACCTCGGGATATCGTTACCATTTGCCTGGCGGACGCCTGCGGCATCTTTCATCAGTTGCTCACCGAAAGAGAATTGAAGCAGGTCGCCACTCGCATCGCGCAATTACGCAAAATGGACCTGATCGGCCAAACCGTCTCGAAAGTGATCTGGGACATCGACGCGTCCATCGCCAGCATCACGCCCATGCAGGTGTACTAACCCGCATATCTCACCAACCTTCTACTGCGGCCGCCGCAGCACTCGCCGTGGCGGCGTGTGCTCCCTCCAACCGCTTCGACATAGCGTCAACTATGCCTTCAGCGTCTTTCAGTCCGCGAACCCCGCCACAACGGCGCTGCAACGCCCTCGCGACGAACGTTGGTGAGATATGCGGGCTAAACGACACTTATCCGAGTTGATTTCCATCACCTGAGCGCCAGGCGTTCGAACAGTAATCCCGTTGGATTACGCCTTGCATCCAACACCGCCATTACGTGTACGCGGTCATTAGTGTCCCGCCAGGGCAATCCCGGGCGTACTGACTCGCCCTGCAAGCGGGTATACTTTCGGCATGGAAGTTTCACAGGAAAACAGCCCGGCTTTTGGCCTTGGCGATGCCAGCTTTCGAGCCGCGGGCGGATACGAAGGGGTTAGGCGACTCGTCGATACCTTCTACGGGATCATGTCTTCCAAGCCGGATTATCGAACCATCTGGAGTTGGCATCCTTCTTCAAACACGCTGTCCCGCGACAAGCTCACGCGGTTTTTATGCGGCTGGATGGGAGGTCCCAGGCTGTACCATGAGAAATACGGGTCAATCAGTATCCCTCGTGTTCACGCCCACCTTGAGGTTTCCACAAGGGAACGCGACCAGTGGTTGAACTGTATGCGGGAAGCGCTGGATCAACAGAACTATCCCGAGAGCTTCAAGAAGTACCTCATGGAGCAACTTTTCATTCCCGCAGACCTGGTTCGGCGCGTGTGCGAAACGACTGACCAGTAGGCGCCCGGCGCGCCTGTCCGAATATTGCACCTGCGGGGAGAGGGATAACCGCATCGAGGAGCAACCGTTGGATTTGTTTGCCGGCCGCACTCGTGCAAAATGCGGGCTTCTCTGTTTACCATGGGGCTGCAGGCTTTGGGAGAGGCAAACCCCCTGGCCTGGCGTCTCTTGTAACGCCCGGCGCTGTACCGGGTCCCACACTGGCTGGAAAGGAGTGGCTCACCATGAGCAAACAAGGGATTAACGCTCTGCGCAATCTGGTGGATCAGGCGAGCAGGGTTGTGGTGTTTACCGGAGCCGGCATGAGCACTGAATCCGGGATTCCCGATTTCCGCAGCCCGGGCGGCATCTGGACGAAGAACCATCCCATCGATTTCGGCGATTTTCTCGCATCCGAAGATACGCGGCGCGAGGCCTGGCGGCGCAAATTCAATATCGATGCGGAAATTGCAAATGCCGCGCCCAACGCTGGGCACAGGGCCATCGCCGCACTGGTCGCCTCGGCTAAAGTCAGCAGTGTGATCACGCAGAACGTGGATGGCCTGCACCAGGCTTCCGGCGTGCCGGAGGAGAAAGTGATCGAACTGCATGGCAACGCCACTTACGCGAAATGTCTGGATTGCCACAAGCACTTTGAACTGGAACCGATCCGGGCTGCCTTCGAAGCCGACGGAATTCCGCCAGTCTGCGATCAGTGCCGGGGCATAGTAAAAACGGCCACCATCTCCTTCGGGCAGGCCATGCCCGAACGGGAAATGCGTCGCGCCGAGGAAGAAACCCTCGCCTGTGACCTGTTTATCGCCATCGGATCTTCATTGGTAGTGTATCCGGCCGCCGCTTTTCCGGGACTTGCCAAGAACAACGGGGCGCGCCTGGTCATCCTGAATCGCGACCCAACGGATCAGGATTACCGCGCCGATCTGGTGTTAAACCGGGAGATTGGTCCCACCCTTGAGGCGTTGTTCATCTCAGACTCAAGGCGAAGCGAATAAATCCGATTGGCCGGCTGCCTTGTCGAAAGTGAGAGTTATGCCGCAGCCGTACTTTTTATGCACAAAACCGATAAGCGCATCAGCAAATTCCACATTTGATGATCGGAAAAGCTGAAGTGCGGCCCAGACTTCATCCTGATGTTCGAAGGACAATTCCTCAGCCCTCAACAAACGTTCCAGGATCACGGAAAGGTTCTGTCTGTTAACCTGGTAAAGCCGTTTGAGTGTCCAGCAAAGCTCGACCAGAACAACACTGCCGATAAATCCCCGATGATCGGCGCTCAGTTCGTTTTCCAGGATTTCATTGGCGCGAGGTGATTGTTGCTCATCATCCTGCGCGATGTATCGAACAAGAATGTTGGTATCAAGCCCAATCATCGTGGCATGGCCCTTTCCGCAGCCTCGGTTTCCACCGCATCATTCATGTCTTCGATGGAAACCGCCAGCTTTGGTTTGGCTATCATTCCCTTTAAATCCCGCACGGATCCCTTGGCGGGAATCAAAACGATATGATCTCCTTCGATAAGGCATTGCAGTTTGTCTCCCCTGTGCAATTCAAAGTATTTTCGAATACTGGCGGGAAGCGTCATTTGTCCTTTGCTGGTCAGTTTTGAAAGTTGCATCATCTATTTTCCTTTCAGAATATACATAATTCTTATATCTATTCCTTACTTTTACAAAAAGCAGGATTTATGTCAACGGTCCCTTCCCTGAAATCAAGTGCAACCGCATGTTCCAGCACTACACCATGCCAGCGGTTCCACGGTGTGACGTCTCAGCGGTCGAACTGGCGGTAGCCGAGGGCCTCCAGCAGATGCCGCCTGCCGATGCCGTCACTACCATCGAGGTCGGCGATGGTGCGGCTGACCTTCAGCACACGGTGACAAGCCCTCGCCGAAAGGCCCAGGGATTCCATCGCCTGCTCCAGCAATTTCTTTTCCGACTCCCGCAGATAACAGTATTTCCTGATCTGGCGATCGTTCAACAGGCTGTTAATGACCCCGGCCCGCTCTATCTGTAATTGCCGGGCGGCGCAGACCCGCAGCCGGACCTGGGCGGAAGTTTCCCCCCTGGGGGCGGAGTCGAGCAGGGCGCTGGCGGGCAGCCGGGGCAACTGCAACAGCAGGGCGATGCGGTCCAGCAACGGCCCCGACAACCGTTGCCGATACTTCTGCACCTGGCCGGGGGTACAGCGACACTCCAGTTGCTGGTCGCCCAGATAACCGCAGGGGCAGGGGTTCATGGCGGCCACCAGTTGGAACCGCGCCGGGTAGGCAACGTTGCCGCTGGCGCGGGAAATGCGCACCCAGGCGCTCTCCATCGGTTCTCGCAGCGCCTCCAGCGCCGGGCGCGGAAATTCCAGCAGTTCGTCCAGAAACAGAACCCCGCAGTGGGCTTGGGAAATCTCGCCGGGCCGCAACTGCCTGCCACCCCCCACCAGGGCCGCGGTGGTAGCGCTGTGATGGGGAGCGCGGAACGGCCGCCGCAAGCCGCCGCTGGAATCCGCGGTGGGATTGACGACGCTCTGCAAGGCCAGAATTTCCAGAATTTCCGCCTTCCGCAGGGGCGGAAGTATGCCCGGCAGACGGCTGGCCAACATGGTCTTGCCGGTGCCGGGCGGACCAAAAAACAACAGGTTGTGGCCCCCGGCAGCGGTAATTTCCAATGCCCTTTTTGCCGCCGCCTGACCGTGCGCCTCGGCCAGGTCCGGGTACTCGCAGTCTGCTTCCTGCAACTCTGCGTTGGCATATTCCAAGCTGTGTTCTCCTTGAAGATGCGCCAACAGTTCCAGCAGTTGCCCGGCTGGCAGCACCCTGGCTCCGGGCACAGCGGCGGCCAGCCGGCTGTTACTCAAGGGCATGACGATACTGCGCTGCATTTTCGTCGCGGCGAGCGCCGCGCTGACCCCGCCGGACACTGGGCGCAGGTCCCCGTTGAGGGCCAGTTCGCCGATAAATTCCACCTGGTCCAGGGCGGTTTTGGAAAGCTGGTTGGTAGCGGCGAGAATACTGAGAGCGATGGGCAGGTCAAAGCGGCCGCCCTCCTTGGGCAGGTCGGCGGGGGCCAGGTTTACCGTCAGGCGTTGGGTCGGAAATGCCAGGTGTGAGTTGAGGATGGCGCTGCGCACCCGATCCTTGCTCTCGCGTACCGCGGCGGCCGGTAAACCGACAATGGAAAAGGCCGGCATGCCATTGGAAATATGGGTTTCAACACGCACCAGGGGCGCATCGATGCCGCACTGGGCGCGGCTGAGAACTGTTGAGAGAGACATGTCAGCCCGTCCTTGAGCCGCTGTTCATGTCTTTAGTCTAGTTCAGAATCAGCGCTCTTGCGCTGCCTCCAGCGCGGCGAGTTGCTCGCTGAGCTGCGCCACCCGGGTTTCCATCTCCTCCACTCCAGCCCTGGTGCGGGCCAGGATTTCCGTTTGAGAGTCGAACTCTTCCCGATTTACCAGGTCCAGCCGGGACAGTGCGGATTGCGCCAGAATCCGAAGATTCCGGTCGACTTCGCCACGAAAGCCGGACTCGCCCAGCAACCGGTTGAGCTGTTGTACGACTTCACTGATGGGAGGGGGAGAAAGCGCCACCCGGAAAGTGTACCTGATCGGACCCGGCGCGCTCAATCCCGCCCGCCCCGGCCTGGTGCACACCAGAAAGGCAAGTTTGCGGTCGCACCAACCTGGTGCGCCGATTCAATTACGGCCAGTCTCGGCACCGCAAGATTTTTATAAGGCATTGAAAATAAAAAGAAAATATAAATTGGCACGTTATCTGCTTAACCGTAGGTGTCCCGGCTTATTTGCACAGCCGTCCTCCGCAATGGCGCGGTTGATTTGGATAGTACGATTTCCATCAATCACAGAGGAGAAAGAGAACCATGTTTATCAAAAAACTATTGCCTGTACTGGCAGGTAGCGGACTGCTGCTGGGGGCCGCTGTTGCCGGCGCCGAGATCAGCGGTAATGTGGCCATGACCACAGACTACAAATTTCGCGGTATCTCGCAATCCGATGAGTCACCGGCCATTCAGGGCGGCTTTGATTACGAGGACGAGTCGGGGTTCTACATCGGGACCTGGGGGTCCTCGGTGGACTTTGACAGCAATGACGGTTTTGACGGCAGCCTGGAACTGGATGTCTACCTGGGTTTTGGCGGCAGCTTCGGCGACAGCGGCCTGGGGTATGACATTGGTTTCATCTACTACGACTACCCCGGAGATGACGGGGCAGAGGGCGACTACGCGGAAATTTACGGCAGCCTGTCGGTGGGTGATTTCAGCCTTGGCCTGGCCTATTCCGATGATTACTACGGGGAAACCGGCAAGTTCTACTATGTTTCCGGGGACTATGAATTCGCTCTGCCCGAGGACTTTGCGCTGGGACTTCACGTTGGTTTCAACAGTTTCGATGAAGCCCCCGGGTTCCTGTCCAGCGATGAAGACAAGTACTACGACTATTCCATCAGCATCAGCAAATCGCTGGGCGGGGTAGACCTGTCGCTGGCCTATGTAGGCACGGACCTTGACGAGGAAGATGTGTTTGACACCACCTGGGGTGATGCCGAGTTCATCTTTACCATCTCCAAAAGTCTGTGAGCCACACGAATAGTTGATTAACGGCGCCTTCGGGCGCCCCATCCGGACCTGGAGAACACTATGAAACTGATTACGGCTATTGTTAAACCATTCAAGCTGGACGATGTGCGTGAAGCGCTGTCCGAAATCGGGGTGCAGGGTATTACTGTAACCGAAGTCAAGGGCTTTGGCCGCCAGAAAGGCCATACGGAGCTGTATCGCGGCGCCGAGTACGTGGTTGATTTCCTGCCCAAGGTAAAGATCGAGGTAGCCGTGTCTTCGGCCACCGCGGAAGCCACCATCGAGGCCATCAGCAAATCCGCCAATACCGGCAAGATCGGCGACGGCAAGATTTTCGTTTCCGAACTGGAACAGACCGTTCGCATCCGCACCGGTGAAGTCGGCGAAGAAGCGATCTAGATCACTGACACGACAAGAGGACAGATTCCAATGGAAGATTCAATTTTTCAACTACAGTATGCGCTGGATACGTTTTATTTCCTGATTTGCGGTGCGCTGGTGATGTGGATGGCGGCGGGCTTTTCCATGCTGGAGGCCGGCCTGGTTCGCTCCAAGAACACCGCTGAAATCCTGACCAAGAACGTAGCGCTGTTTTCCATTTCCTGCATCATGTACATGGTGTGTGGATACATGATCATGTACGGCGGCGATTTTCTGTTGTCCGGTATCACCGGCGACGGCGTCAGCGGCGCGGAAGAGCCCGCTACCTATGCACCCTCGGCGGACTTCTACTTTCAGGTGGTGTTCGTGGCGACGGCAATGTCCATCGTCTCCGGCGCCGTGGCAGAGCGCATGAAGCTGTGGGCCTTCCTGGCTTTTGCAGTGGTCATGACCGGCCTCATCTACCCGATGGAAGGTTCCTGGACCTGGGGCGGCAATGCTGTATTCGGCATGTATACGCTGGGTGACCTGGGCTTTTCCGACTTTGCCGGCTCCGGCATCGTCCACCTGGCAGGCGCCACTGCTGCCCTGGCGGGTGTGCTGCTGCTGGGCGCCCGCAAAGGCAAATACGGCGCCGACGGCTCGGTCCACGCCATTCCCGGCGCCAACCTGCCGCTGGCGACACTGGGCACTTTCGTGCTCTGGATGGGCTGGTTTGGTTTCAACGGCGGCTCGGTATTGGCCACGGCTTCGGTGGAAAGCGCCAACGCGGTGGCGGTGGTATTCATGAACACCAATGCCGCCGCGGCCGGAGGCCTGGTCGGCGCCCTGGTGATTTCCCAACTCATGTTCGGCAAGGCCGACCTGACCATGGCCCTGAACGGCGCCCTGGCCGGCCTGGTGGCAATCACGGCGGAGCCCTCCACCCCGACGGCCCTGCAGGCTACCCTGTTCGGCGCTGCCGGCGGTGTGCTGGTGGTGTTCTCCATCCTGGCGCTGGACAAGCTCAGGATTGACGATCCGGTTGGCGCCATCTCGGTACACGGCACAGTCGGGCTGCTCGGTCTGCTACTGGTTCCGCTGACCAATGAGGGCTCAAGCTTCAGTGGTCAGATCATCGGCGCCGTCACTATCTTCGTTTGGGTCTTCGCGGCTTCCCTGGTCACCTGGGGCATCCTCAAGGCAGTCATTGGCGTTCGAGTCAGCGAAGAAGACGAGTACCAGGGAGTGGACCTGTCCGAATGCGGACTGGAAGCCTACCCGGAGTTTGTAGCGAGCTGAATCCCTCTCTCCACGTGCGCACATCCCTAGTGCGTATTCTTGGGGGCCTTGCGGCCCCCTTTTTTATGTACTTGTCATTCTCCCGAAACCGAAGATAATGAACCGCTCTGCAATCGGCCTGGAGACACACCATGAAAATGATCACTGCCATCATCAAGCCCTTCAAACTGAACGATGTGCGCGCAGCCCTGTCACAGGTCGGGGTGCAAGGCATCAGCGTTACCGAGGTGAAAGGCTTCGGCCGTCAACAGGGCCACACCGAGCTTTATCGCGGTGCCGAGTATGTGGTTGATTTTCTCCCCAAGGTCAAACTGGAAATCGCGGTAGCCGATGGGCAGACAGATGCAGTAATCGACGCGATCACCAGTGTGGCGAACACCGGCAAGATTGGTGATGGCAAGATCTTTGTGCAAAACCTGGAGCAGGTGATTCGCATCCGCACGGGTGAAACCGGAGAAGAGGCAGTCTAGCCCGCATATCTCACCAACCTCCTGCTGTGGCCGCCG
>JAPOQD010000034.1 GCA_026710905.1 Halieaceae bacterium | reverse complement strand
GCCATGTGGACACCGAAGCGCTGGCGGAAAATTGCGGGGGAGACCTGACCCCGGACGATGTCGCCCGCCAAAATTCCCCGTTGGCTCGTGCGATTCGACCTTCGGAAATTGCAGATTTTTGCGTGTATCTGGCATCGGGCTCCGCGGCGCCGATCGTCGGTACGGTGTTGACCATTGATGGCGGGCTGACTTCGGGCAGTTACAGTTTCCGTGAAAGTTTCGGGGAGCAGGTGACCAGGGAAGCCACTTGCTGAAATCAAAGGTCCTGGAATATGCCGCCGGAGAATGCACCGGCGGCATTATGAAGTACTACCTAGGCGGTGGAAATTCCCTGCTGAACTGCTTTGTCTATGGCCGTATCGCCGGAAAGAACGCCGCGGATTCGGCAGTGCGCGTTGGTGGCGGCTAATGTCCGGTGATAGCGCCATTTCCTGTGCTCCCCTGGTTGTTGATAGTGTGGAAGATCTGTATTGGGATGATGAGGCCGATGTGGTTGTGACCGGTTTTGGCGGCGCCGGCGCCGTTGCTTCCATCCAGGCCAGGGAATTGGGAGCTTCCGTCATCGCACTGGACCGGTTCGCCGGGGGTGGAGCAACGGCATACAGTGGTGGGGTAATTTATTCCGGTGGCACCAGGCATCAGCGTGAGTCTGGATATGAAGACACTGCTGAGGAGATGTACAACTACCTTGATGCGGAAGGCAACGCCGTCGCGGCCTCCACTCTGCGGCGCTTTTGCGAGGGAAGTAATGCTGATATCGAATGGCTTGAAAGCCAGGGTGTGCCCTATGGCGGAAAGGTGTTTGAAGAAAAAACGGCTTTCCCGCCTGATGGTTACTGGATCTATTATTCCGGTAACGAAAAAATGCCTGAATTTTCCGGTGTTGCAAAACCTGCACCGCGTGGACATCGTGTGGCAAGGAAGGGGTTTGCCGGCGCATTCTATTACGAGACCCTGCGCGAAGCCGCTTTAGCCAAGGGCGCCAGGCTTCTTGTTCACTCGCCGGTAAGCCGCCTGGTGGTAAGCAGGGACAATCAAGTGCTTGGTGTGGAAATCAAACCACTGCCGCAGGCACTGTGGAAAAAACACCTGGCGCTGTACAAGGTGGTTCATCCCTGGTTGCCGTTTAACGGTGGCCGGGCCGGTAGAGCGATTGCCAGGGCCAAAGTGTTGGAACTATCGGCCAGTCAAGCCAGACTG
Organism: Halieaceae bacterium; assembly: GCA_026710905.1. Taxonomy (GTDB): domain Bacteria; phylum Pseudomonadota; class Gammaproteobacteria; order Pseudomonadales; family Halieaceae; genus JAPOQD01. The sequence continues at coordinate 12,198 of JAPOQD010000034.1, read as the reverse complement.
ATTCGCGCCAGGAAGGGGGTTATTCTCGCCACAGGTGGTTTCAACAACAATATCGAAATGCTGAGTCAGCATCGTCCGGTACTGGCAAACAACTTTAAAAAATTGCTGCGGCTTGGGTCCTTGGGCGACGATGGCCGCGGTATCAGGATGGCCGAGTTGGCCGGTGGCGCGACCGCGCTGATGGAAAATATCGGCGTGGCCAGAACCCTGGCGCCGCCAAATGTATTTGCTCATGGCGTCATCGTCAATCAGGGTGGCGAACGCTTTGTCAACGAGGCTGCCTATGCGTTTGTTGTGGGTTCGTCCATCATTGAGCAAGCCGGAGGCGGTAAAGCCTGGCTGTTGCTGGAGAGCAGGGATTTTTGGCGGGGAGTGAGGCAATCGTTTTTTACCGGCGGCAACTTCTTGATGTGGGGTGCGCCCGCGCTGCTGAATATCTTTTTTGGCGGTAGCCGCAGGGCGAACTCTCTTGCCGGCCTGGCAAGGAAAATTTCAGTCGATGCGGCCGCCCTGGAAACAACGATTGCAGAATTCAATCAGCGGGCTTGTCATGGCGCCGCAGACCCACTGGGTAAGCTGGCTGAGCTGGTCAAGCCGCTGAAGAACCGGCCGTTCTACGCGATAAATTTATCCCTCGATAATACTTTTTCTCCGGCGCAAATGATGACAATGGGAGGGCTTGTGGTGGATGAAGATAGTGGCGCGGTAAAACGTGCAGACGGTTCGTCAATTACTGGGCTGTACGCGGCAGGCCGTTCTGCTGTCGGTATTTGTTCGAATGGCTATATGAGTGGGCTTTCCATTGCCGATACGGTATTCAGTGGCCGCAGGGCCGGCCGCTCCGCCGCCGAAATTCCCTGGCCGTCTCGATAACCATGAGAATCATGCTTCATGTATATTTACGACAACAAACTTGATATCAGGGATTGCCGCCATGGTTAGAAATGAAAACCTCGCCACATTTCTTAGATGCATTGTCGAGGAATTGAATGGTGCGGTACGCGAGGAGTTGCAAACGGATCACACCAGAAATGTGATCGACTCGGTAGTAACGGTGCTGGGACGATTGATTGCCGACGCCGGACCCGGTAAGGAAATCGCGTCGGCCCGATTGGGTGAGTGGGATTCAATTGCCTCCAGACTCAATGATTTACTAGCGGCTGGAAGCGGAGAACGGAATCAACAAAAGCAATCTCCGCGCACCGAATCGGTGATTACCGAGCCAATGACGGCGCTCGACAACTCTACTGCGGTTATACAAAACCGATTGCTTGAGCCAGGGGTGTTCGACTATTTGGTCAGTTCCCTGGCCAATGGCGATGCGGCTGCCGAACAATGGCTGGCTGATACATCGTGCTCGCTCAATGACCTGCTGCAGAACATGGAGAACAGTTTTTATCGCCCAAGTGGCCGCAAGGGAGTGCTTTCGGTTACCGATAATCTGGATCTGTTGCTGCAGAAGTTAAGCAAATATCTTTGTGATCGCTACCCGGAACTGCCTGAAAATCCGATAGAGACTTCCCACGTTGTCCCCGGCGGGCAGATCAAGCGCACGGTGATCCTCAAACTGGTGGAAAACGATGTTCTGCCGTTACGGCTGGTGTTACGCCAGGATATGGACATGACCTACACGGGCACCACGGTGACTGACGAATTCGTAATCATCAAGCGCGTATTCGACCTGGGTTTACCGGTTCCGGAACCAATATTGGTGGAACCCAACCCGGATTGTCTGGGTTCCGGCGGTTGCTTCATGTTGATGACCGAGGTTGAGGATGCCCTACCTGCCGGCACCTACTTCGGCGAAGACCGGGCGTATATGGGAGATAACATCGGCCCGGAATTAGCCAGGGAAGTGGCCGCGGCGGTGGCGAATCTGCACGGGCAAACACTGGACCCGGACCCGGAGGCCGGCAAGTTGGCGCAGCAAAAACAGCTCGAAGAACTCCAGCAAGTCAAGCAGAGTTGGCGTTCCCACACCGGGGGCAAGCCGCCGTTCTCTCTATCCGTGGATCTGGGACTACTGTGGTTGGAAGCCTATCCCTTGGACGAGGGGCGCCCACTTTGCCACCTGCATGGCGACCTCGGGTCTCATAATATGATGAGCCGTGATGGTCACCTGGCGGCTTTGATTGACTGGGAACTGGCGGGTATGGGCGATCCTGCCAGAGATCTGGCTCAGCTCAAAGTCATGCTGCTGGAATTCATCATCCCCTGGGATGAATTCAAGAAGGCCTATATACAGGCGGGCGGCCCCGCCGCCGCCTGCGATGAACACGCCATTGCCTATTTTTCGATCTGGGCTTTCGTCTATCACAGTAATCTGGCGATTAATCTGTGGGAGCGATTTAATGCGGGCGTTAGAGACGACGCCGCCGCTGCAAGTGTCGCCAGTCATTCCGTGGAAAGACTGGCATTGTACGAGGCTCGGGCGCTGGCCAATACCATGAAGGGTTAAGAACTTGAGCAACGAAGATGACAAGCTGGCCTTTATGTCGGCCAAGAGTGGCTTTGGTGACCCGCGCAAAGCCTTTGATCACGCACTTGGCCACGCCGAAAACCCGGATTACTCGGTCACGGAAATCTGGTGGTGGAGCTTCCACATCCCTGAGCGCAAACTCAGTGGCGAAATTTATTTTTGGCGCCACACCAATTTGGAAACCTTGTCCGGGGGGGTGTGGGTTTATCAAGGTGTCAAGCAACATCATATGCAGTGTGAACACTTCAATTGGCAGCACTTTCTGCCGGATCTGGAGTTTGACGACCACAGCCTGTACTGCCCGCAACTGGACCTGCGTGTCAATATTCTGGAACCGCTAAAGCAACATGAAATTATCTATCGCCACCCGGAATCCGGCACCCACCTGCACCTTTTTTCGCAAGCGGTACAACCACCGGTGATGAGGTCCAATAACACGCACTTCGAACAGGTAGCGCATGTGACAGGAACGCTGTGCTTGAATGGCGAAGACCTGGTAATTGACAGCATGAGTTTCCGCGACCACTCCTGGGGTGATCCGCGGCCGGAAGCGCTAGTAAAACACCCGCCGACCCTGTGGGGGGTTGGAGTTTCCGCGGACGGGCAAAGTTCCTTCAATTTTAATGCTTGTGACGACCCGCGCCGCAATCCGATGGTTGCCGGGTATGGGCTGACCACGCAATCTGCGCTCAAAACGGGCTGGATAGCCAAAGGCGGGGAATTACGCAGCTTGACCGGCATGTCGAAACTGACCGAGCGTGCCGGCGATGGACTACGAATTCGCGCTATCGACGCCGAACTTGCCGACGACCAGGGGCAGACCTACCAGTTGAGCGGTGAAATACTGACTTCGGTGATGTGGTCTCCATGGCCGAATATGTGCGCCTTCTTTGGCCAATTATGCCGCTGGACCCTGGATGGCGAGGTGATGTACGGAGAGGCGCAAGAAGTATTCTGGGCCGATTGCTTTATTAAAATGTATACGCCCGATTAGAAACGTAAGCTTGTAGCGGTCACCTGTATATGTCAAACGACTTTTCCCTGCGCCGGCAAACCTGGACACCCGCACCCCGACCCGAATGGGTTCGCCGCATCAATGAAGAGGGTGCGGGGATGGATATTGAATCCATGGTGCCTCTGGATGAACGTTCCCTGCTGGAAACAGCACAGGCAAACACCGGCCTGAGTAATTTTGGTGACGACGATTGGCGTGAACCCTTTCAGATTCTGGTCGATTCCATTGCCAGGGAGTCGGAACTGAACTTGATGGGGCGAATACTGTCTCGCTCCGATTTGCTGCTTACCCTACAGGCGCGTTTGCAAATAGAAGATACTCTTAAAAAGCACCCTGAAATACTTGAGCAGGAAATCCGTAAACCGCTGTTTGTCATTGGCCAGGGCCGCTCTGGAACGTCCATGCTTCAGGATATCCTCTCAAAAGATCCGGACAATGGCGTCTTGACAAACTGGGAGGTGTATTTTCCCTGTCCACCACCTGAGACAGCGAGTTATCACACTGACCCGCGCATACAAAAGGCGCACCATCTGGCTACCCAGGTGTACCGGGTTACGCCTGAATTCGAAGCCATGCATGCATTTGGCGGCGATGTGCCCACCGAGAATATTGAATTGCACTGTGTAAGCTTCAAATCGCCTTCTTTCAATGTGTATGGTGGCCAGGTGCCGACGTATATGGCGTATCTGCAGCAACAGGACATGGTGCCTGTTTATGAGTATGAGAAGAGAGTGCTGAAGTTGTTGCAGTGGAAAAATCCACGCAAGCACTGGGTGTTCAAATCACCGTACAGCCTTGCCCACCTGTCTGAAATTCTTAGCGTGTATCCGGATGTCGGTTTCATTTGGAACCATCGAGATCCGGTGAAAGCCCTGTCGTCAATGGTTGATCTTATCGGGACGCTATTCTGGGGCCGAAGCGATCATCCTTTCAGGGGTAACACCCTGGATATGCTGACCAATGCCGACATCAACGCGATGCTGATGAGCGAGCCGATTGAACTGTTGGAGTCCGGCCGGCTGCCTCGAGAGCAGTTGTGCAACATACAATTTCATGAATTTATCAGCGACCCGATGGCAGCGATCAGAACCATCTATGATTATTTTTCCATTGAACTGACGAAATCCGCCGGCGAAGCCATTCAGTCCTACATCGCGCAAAGTCCCCGGGCAAGCAGACCCGTGCACCAATACACTACCGGTGCAGAAGGACTGGTTGATGACGAGAGAAAGGCGTATGCCCGGTATCAGCAATATTTCAATGTTCCCAACGAGTTGTGAAGGAAACCTGCCTCTCTACCAGTCGCGCCGCAATTGCCGGGCCAAAGCCCGGGCTAGAATAGCCTGTTGCCGCTCCAGGGGACCAATGGCTTGGGTATCGCGGGGAAGGGACTGCCTGACATCGGCAAAGTTTATCTTCTTGGTGGTCTGCTCCGGGGGCGAGCTGCAACCAAGCCAGCGCATTACCATATAACCCTGCTCTACCCGATTTAGATCTATCCAGTTGGCGACACCAGGATCTCGGTGCGACAGGACAAAACGGGTAAATCCGTCTTTGTCGCTACGGCTCTTGCGGCCGTTCAGGCTGCTCTGCGAATAAACGGGTTCCAGCGTTTGCCAGAGTCGGTCCGTCACCTGAATATTCCAGTAGTCACATTTTGCGGGGACTTTGGCTTTCACGATCAGGGCTTCTTCCAGCTTGATATCGTAAAGCCCTTGATGATAAATCTGATTATGCACTCCTCCGACTGCGTCATAGTCCATAACTCGCATCCTGTTGATCACCTCGTCTTTCGCGAGTGATTGCAGGTATCCCAGGTAGAAACGGGTACTGTTCCTGCTAAAGTCCGCCATCTTTTTGAACTTTTCTTCGAAGTTGACAGCCGCTGTTTGTCGAGAACTTTTTTCGATTAACTCAATAGCCAGCAGGGCGTTGGTTTCTTCCGCTGTGTACGAAATTTGCCGTACCAGCAAGTAGTTCACGCGTTCGTCCAGTTTTAGCCAATTGCCGCTATGGGACTTCGGTTTGTCGCCGCTGAGGAGGATTTCAAAATGGCCGTCCTGGTCTATCACATAGTCGTCGATGGAGGTGCTCGGAAAGGCCCTGCCAGGCGTCGTCTTGAAGCCAAGCCAATCGTAACCGGTTTGGAAATCAATCATGTGCACAGAGCCGCGCTGACCAACAATCCGATATTTGCTGTTGCCATCCAGTGTCGCGAAGTAATAGGTAGTATCCGGATTGGGGCCGGCAATATTAAAAACATGATTGGCGAATGGAGAAAATTCGGGACGATAGGGGTCTGCCCGGTACAGAAGTGCATAAGCATTCGACAGAGCCATTAAAAAGTATTGGGCTACTGCCTCGTCAGACAAGGGTATTGTCGCATATTGCGCAAAATCCCTGCCCTGGTTAATCAATTCCATATAGTCCGGCCACAGTAACGGCTTGCCTTTGGCAGTGGCATCCACTATCGCAGCTTGGTCGCCGGCGGCATTGGCGTAGCCGGACAGCAGCAAAGTACAGACCAGGGCTCGGGAAAACGTGGATGTGAGCCGAAGGTATCCGGAGATTTTACGGCTGCGGGGTATCATTTTTGTGTCTCTCCAGGGTTTGGCCTCAAGCCTTGATGGAATAGGTGTGCCGGCATCTTACGCGCAAAGCAGGCCGTACATGACAAGCGTCCAGACACGCTCGAATTCATCGTCTATCTCTTTTCCATGCCATGCAGCCGCGTGCCAGGGATGGTGAAACAAGGTGGTTGCGTCGAGCATGGCGCAAGCAGTTGTACGTGGGTCGCAATTTTGAAACTCTCCATTGTCGATCCCGGCTGTGATGATATTTTCAAGTTGTAAAATCAGCACATCATAGTATGCGGATACCACGGGTTGTGAATCCTGCACCAGTTCGTGGTAGGTGGCGAACAATTCCGTTTCTCGCCGATATTCCGCGGTTTTCAAGCGGCGCAAGGTATCAAACCAGAACCGAAGCCGTTGCCTGGCAGGTCCCGGCACGGCGCCTGCTTTTTCCAGTTTTCCGCTGAAGCGTTGCAGCCATATTTCTACAACAGCGTTGCGCAGCGCAATCTTGCTATCGAAATACCGGTATACACTGCCGTGGCTGATGCCCAGGGCTCGCGCCACGTCCATAACGGTGGTTTTTGTGGGTCCAAAACGGCGAAATACATCTTCGGCCGTTGCAAGAATTTGCTCCCTGCTAATGGTTCCACTGGAGGTATTGCCGCCGGCGCGGCCGCTTTTATTCATCTCCCGGTTTCCTACGGTTACATCATCCACTGGCCGCCATTGACACTGTAGATCTGGCCGGTAATGGAACGGCTATTCTTATAGGTTAAAAATGCCACCAGACCGGCGACATCTTCCAATGCGGCCAATTTTCCAGTCGGTATCGCTTTTATGGCTTCGTTGATATCGATGATCTGGTGCTTCTGGTACACCTCGCTGGCCGGGTCAAACATTGCCAGTAACTCTTTTGTCGCAATGCCGCCGGGCGACACGGCATTTACCGTGATCCCTTTTTTCGCGAACTCAAAGGCCAGTCCGGTGGTCAGGCCGTTGACTCCACCCTTGGCGGCGTTGTAGCCGGCGTGGGACCAAATACCGGTATGTACCGAGTCGGCGCTGATGTTGACAATACGTCCGTATTCGCGCTTGAGCATGTGTGGAAGAACGGCTCGCAGGCACCACAGTGTGGTCCACAAATTACGATCAATGGTTTCTTTCAATGTCTCGGCGGTGTGTTCAAGGAATGGGCGGATAATGCCGCCGCCGGCATTGTTGACCAATATGTCCACTTGCCCCCAGCGGGCAATGGCCGCAGCGATAGCGGCCAGGGCGCCCGCTTCCTTGCTGAGATCGCGTGCGATCCAGTGAACATCGGCCGCGCCCTGATCCCTCACCGCGGCCGCTACATCCGCCAGGCTTGAGTCATCCTTGTCGACCAGCAGTACATTGGCGCCATCGCGTCCAAACTGCTCGGCAATCGCCAAACCTAGACCGCGAGCCGAACCCGTGATAACGGCGCTTCTGCCACTGAGTTTCCGTGCATCGCCCATGTTCCTCTCCGCCAGAGTACGACGCCGGTTTGTCAATATCGACCCTTCGACGCAGTGGTATGTATTGACAATTAATGTAATCTGTCATTAGTATCATGTCAAACCTGACCCTTATGTCGGTTTGAGGCGAGCGTATGAAAACTTCGGCGATCAAGCTCTTCTCGGGGCAATACGGCCACTTGATCGGTGGCGAGTGGGTGGGGGGGTCGAGTGGCAATACCATAGCCATCACCAATCCGGCCACCGCGGAGCATCTGGCGAATATTCAGGCAGGTGACCCGGAGGATATTGACCGCGCCGTGACATCGGCTGACCGGGCGTTCGCCAAGTGGTCGCGCACGCACCCTATGGAACGCCAGGAGGTGTTACGAGGGATTGCGCAAAAGATCATTGCGCGTTTGCAAGACTACGCAAGGATGGAAACGCTCGACAACGGCAAGCCCATTACCGACTCCGCGGGCTTTGATATGCCGGGTACGGCGGCCGTGTACGATTACTTTTCCACGCTGCCGCTGCATATGCGTGGCGATGTTACGGATTTTCCCGACGCTATCTCCCTGGCCCATCGAGAGGCGCTGGGAGTGTGCGCGGCGATTGTGCCGTGGAATATCCCGATGTACTGCACGGCTCTGAAAGTGGCGCCCGCACTGGCCGCCGGCAATACCGTGGTCCTGAAGCCCGCGGAATCGACTTGTTTGTCTATTCTGGAGCTGTTCAAGGACTGTCAGGACATCATTCCTCCGGGCGTGGTGAATATCGTGACTGGTTATGGGCCAGAGGTCGGCGAGGCGCTGGTGGCGCATCCGAAAGTGCGAAAAGTATCCTTTACCGGTTCGCGGCCGACAGCGCGGAAAATCATGCAGTACGCAAGCCGGAACATCATCCCGCAAACCATGGAACTGGGCGGAAAATCCGCCAACATTATCTGCGCTGATGCAGACCTTGATGCCGCAGCCGAGGGGGTAGTGATGTCTACCGTCTTCAACAAGGGAGAAGTGTGTATCTCCGGCAGCCGCACCTTCGTGCATAAATCCATCGAGGATGCATTTCTGGAGAAACTGACGAATTTGATCAAATGCGTTCGACAGGGTGACCCGCTGGACCCACACACGCAATTGGGGCCGCAAGCGACTCAGCTTCAGTTTGATAAAATTGTTTCTTACCTGGAACTGGGTCCAACCGAAGGGGCAAGCCTGTTGACCGGTGGAAACAAGGCCCACATTGCGGGCTTTGAAAAGGGGCTGTTCATTGAGCCGACGGTATTCGCCAATGTGAAAAACGATATGCGAATTGCTCAGGAAGAAATTTTTGGCCCCGTTTCCTGCGTGTTGCGTTGGGAAAATGACGATGAAGTGATTGGCCTTGCCAATGCCTCGCCCTACGGTCTGGGCGGCGGGGTGTGGACCAAAGACTTGTCCCGAGCGCATCGCTTTGCACGCAACATGCAAACGGGAACGGTCTGGGTTAACCGGTTCTACAACTTTGTCCCCGGCCAACCGCTGGGCGGTTACAAGGAAAGTGGTTTTGGGCGGGAGAATAGTTACGAAACCCTGTACCACTACACCCAGAGCAAAGCTGTGATCATCAATTTGAATGAAGGCCCGCTTGGCCTTTATCAATGAAACATTTGAATACAGGAAATCAACTCCATGAACGGCAAACGGCGGCCCTTGCTCAGCGTTGATGAAGTCACCGGCGTATGGGCGATTATCCCTACGCCGGCCACCGGCGACGCTTCCTGTTGGCACAATGAAAGCAGCGTAGACCTGGCGGAAACTGCCCGCATTATCGAAGAAATGATTGCGGCCGGAGTTGACGGAATTCTGAGCCTCGGCACGCTCGGCGAGTGCGGCTCGCTAAGCTGGGCCGAGAAGGAGGCTTTTATTTCCACCGTGGTCGAGACCGCGGCCAGGCGAGTGCCAATTTTTGTTGGTACAACTACACTGAGTACCCGCGAAAGTGTACGGCAGACCAGAATTGCCTGCGAACTGGGCGCAGACGGAACCATGGTGGGCCCGCCGATGTGGAATAAGCCGGATGTCGGAACTGCCGTGCAGTATTTCAGGGACCTAAGCGATGCCGTACCCGAAATGGCCATTTGCGTGTACGCCAACCCCTATGTATTCAAGTTCGATTTCCCACCGTCTTTCTGGGCGCAGGTGGCGGACATTCCGCAAGTGGTAATGGCGAAACCCGCCAGCGCCGCCAGCTATTTGCGGGATCAGAAAGCCAGCCGCGGCCAGATTCGATTGTTGCCTATCGACGCCGATTACTATGCGGCCGCAAGACTGGACCCCGAAACCGCCGTCGCCTTCTGGTCCAGCAGCGCCTCGTGTGGACCGGCGCCGGCCATAGCCTTGCGAGGCCTGGTTGCCGAAGCAAAGCAAACCGGCGACTGGTCCGCGGCGCTGGAATTGCACAACAGAATCGGAAACGCCATTCTGCCGATAATTTGCTACGGTGATTTCAACGAGTTCCAGATGCACAATATCGCCCTGGAAAAGGGCCGCATGAATGCGGCGGGCTGGCTCAAGGCAGGCCCCAACCGGCCGCCCCATCATGTCGTTCCCGAGAGAATTGCGGAATTTGGCCGGCTCGGCGGTGAGGCATGGGCCGTGTTGCAAAAAGAATACGAATAGAGCGGAAGCCGCGCTGTGCCCAGGATTCGGCTGAATGGAATTTCGGTGAATTATCGTGACCAGGGGCAGGGCGAAACCCTGCTCATGGTGCACAATCTAACTTCCAACATTGCCGGCTTCGATCGAATTTTCCCCGAGTTGTCCAAACACTACCGGGTGGTGGCGGCCGACCTGCGTGGCCACGGCCATACCACCCACGAAGAGGATGAGGAAAAAGCCAAGACTTTCTATACCTTCGAGAACCTGGCCAATGATCAACTGGCCTTGCTGGACGAACTGGGTATAGACCGGTTTTATCTGTTCGGGCAAGCCTACTGGGGCGCCAATACAGCGCTGCACCTGTTCGACAGGATTCCCGATCGGGTCAAGAGCATGGTGATTTCCTCCAGCAGCATGATTATTTCGGATGAAACACGCAAGCCTTATGATGTGTTGGGTGAAGCGGGCCGTACTAATTTCCTGCGCATGTTCGAGCTTGCTCGCAATGAGGGCATGATGGCGGTTTACCACGACCGGCTTGAATACGGGCAGTTCTGGGGCCCATCAGTTCTTGGCAGTCCGGAAATTCTGCGAGAATTCGTATTGGCCCACGAACTTACTTCAGCCGCCGCCTTTGTCACCATTCCATACTTGACCGAACAAACACGGAACGCCATCGCAACGCGCCTGAGGGAACGTGCTGTACCGCTGTTGTTGCTGGTAGGCGAGGACGAGAATGAGAACAATCGGCAGTATTTCATCAGCGAAATGCGAAAGGATTATCCCGCTGCGCAGGTCCTTGTTCTGGCTCGCAGTGGACATTACCCAACCATTGAAAATCCTGCGGATTTCATTCGAACGCTAGTAAATTTCTACGCGGGAGCCGGTTGAAATACTTGAGGCCCCAGACCACGGACTTCGGCAGTGCGCGATGGTTACCGTGCTTGGTTACATCTGGAGTATGACGAAATCATCAAGCGAAAAACCGGGTTTTTCCTTTCACTCCCTGATTTGGACCCCATTTTTGAAACAGTGGCAAAAGATAGACCCGCTGACAGAATGGAGATGGAGCAGGATGGATTAGGACAGGATGGATTAGGACATCCATCTATTTTCATAGGCAGCGGGGGTTAAAAAGATGGGCGCCCGTATAGGGTAAACCACTTGGGAAAGATACGAACCTCCCCAATTCAAGATATATCTCTCGAGTGAAGGCTACCGTTTAATCCTTCGAATCCGCTGGCCGCGAGGGGCGGGCCTGTAGTCAAGCGGTGGACAACATCCCTGTTTGCCCACCGCTTGACTACAGACCCGCAGGTTCCTCGTTGACCTGCAGGAGGCTGCTACAAATACACAGGTTACACATCAAGCCGCCAGTTCCAGCGACTACCGCTCTGTGACACCTGATCGCATCAAGGGAAATTCTTGCCTGGAGTTCCTTCGCGAACTGTTTTCGCTCCAGTGCAAACTCCATTTATTGTCAGCGAGCCTGCCTAAAGCCACTGTCTCAAAATTGGAGTCCACACTAGTATGCCATCATTTTGAATGATATGCCAACCCTTAGTGTTGTCCAATGCTAAATGAGTTTGAACACCCGGTCTGGGCGATCATTAAAGTATGACCGTGACACAGAGGGAACCCGGGACATTGGGGACCGAACCGGGCGAACCGGGGAGGCGAACCGGGGAAGGCGAACCGGGGAGACGAACCGGGACGAACCGGGGACACCCATCTTTTTTCCCACCGATCCGGTCATTCACTGGGGGGGTCGAACCGGGGACACCCATCTTTTTTGCCACCGATCCGGTCATTCACTGGCGCATGTCCTTAGCTCCGGCTAGGTCGAACCGGGGACACCCATCTTTTTTCCGGGGGGGCGAACCGGGGACACCCATCTTTTTTCCGGGAGCGAACCGGGGACACCCATCTTTTTTGCCACCGATCCGGTCATTCACTGGCGCATGTCCTTAGCTCCGGCTATGCTCTTCCTGCTGGCATTGGAATGCCGATTTGG
>JAPOQD010000064.1 GCA_026710905.1 Halieaceae bacterium | reverse complement strand
TAAAGCACGGTCATGAACGCTTGGTAGACATCCGCGGGGAATTAATAAAGCTGAAGCGAAGTACGCACCCAAACGCGGGTGCGGTGCTTCTTCGCGTGTTCCTGGAGATCGCAATTAAGGATTACCTGGATCGAACTGGCCGGCTCCAAGGGCTAATCGAAGAACTCAAGAGCAAAAACAAGCTTCCCAAGTATGGCGTACCATCAATGAAGCAGCTTTCTGCGGAAATAATAAAGGTTGCAAAGGATCAACTAGATCGCAATAAAGCCATCTTGGTTGAAAAGGCGTTGCGTTATGATTCAGCGGCCCCGTTCTCGGTCAACGATCTACATGCCTTCGTTCATCTCCCCGACTTCCCGGGCGAAAATGATATCCGTCAATTTTGGAATCGGACCGAACCATTGTTCCGGTTAATGCTGGAACAGGATCCTAAGGCCTCCAAATCGTGAGAACGGCAAGCCCGCTTCGGTACCCAGGTGGAAAGTCGGCTATGGCAGATTTGTTGATCGAAATTCGAAGGCTAAATGGCCTTACCAACCGATCTATTGCAGAGCCGTACGCCGGAGGTGCGGGCGCATCGCTCTCTTTACTCTTTTCGGAAGAGACAAGTGAAATATTCATCAATGATTCCGATCTTGCCATCCACGATTTCTGGTGGAGCCTTGTTTCTGAGCCCGAACAGTTTCTTGCCCGTCTCTCTGATGTAAAACTGACGATAGATGAGTGGCGACACCAACGTGAAATTTATAAACGATCCAGAGACGTGTCTAAGAGTGAAAGAGGCTTCTCTGCTTTTTACCTAAATCGCTGCAATCGCTCGGGCATTATCGTTAACGGCGGACCAATCGGAGGAATCAATCAAGCAGGTAAGTGGAAGCTAGATGCGCGGTTCAATAGGTTAGAGCTTGAGCGAAGGTGTCGAAAAGTTTCGGAGTACGCAAGTCGAATCAATGTGTCTTCCTACGATGGCCTTGAGTTTCTGGGCAGAACCGATTCAGAATCAACCATGTACTTTATTGATCCGCCTTACTTCGAAAAGGGTGCGTTGCTGTATTTGAATGCCCTTGATGAAGAGCATCATCGGGCGCTCGCAAATTACCTTAGAGCAATGGACGACCAAGCGTGGATTCTGACTTACGATGATTGTCCGGAAATCAGGGAAATGTACGAGTCGTGGGCAAACGTCCGGTGCTATTCGCTGCGTTACAGCGTACGACGTAGACGATTGGGAACTGAGGTCTTGGTCGCGCCAAACTGGATGAGGCTTCCGGGTTCTGAAAGTTCAGCAGGTCTTAAGTGGCATCTGGACAGGAGTAAGACACCACGCGACAGTGCGGCTGCTTAGCGTGTTTGCCGAAGTAGCGTCATTCTCTCCGGTCGACGCCCAGCCTTGTTGAGCCTCTCAGCCATTGTAAGTTCCTACTTCGCCGCCTGGCATAATCGGAGGCGCTCCCCCTATCAGCCCTAGCAACATGCACAACGTCCATGCGACCGTACCGAAACATGGTGTGCGGTAACGGAAATAGACCATAAGCACGGGTTGGAAGGGGGAGGGCTGGCCCTCTCAAAACCTTTTTCCGTAACCCGACGAGGCGCTTCACCTATCATACGCAACGGGACTACACTGTAGGAAAAACCCTTCTTCTCCGCTGAGAACAACATGTCCCATACTCTCGCCGACCTGCAACATCACCATTTAAAAGACTACCCCGTTCGTCAGCCGGCCGGTTTGCAGGTCCATGGGTTTGGCGCCACAACCCCGCCCTTTGCTGATGACGACCGGGTGGCGGCTCGCCGGCTGGAGGCCTGACGTGCCGGTGCCGGTGAGTGGTATCGTCAGGCTGTTTCACGACCATGTCCAGGCTGCGGACACTGGCGCTGATTTTGATTTCCTGCTCGGTTGCCGCGGCGTGGCCGTCCCCAGGGATAGTCACTGAATTCATGCTGACATCAATTCTCAATACTGTCTTCTGGATAGCGGTAATTGCCATCGTACTTGCCGCTGCCTGGTCGCTGGCGGTTCGCTACAACCCCCTGATGGTGGGGCGTTTGATCAGCTTCCTGCTCCGGCTCCAGCTACGATTGGTGGGTCCTGGCGCCAGGGCCGATGATGCACGCTCCGGCGACTGGCCCTTATGGTTTGCTTCCCGGGCGGGACGCAGTTGGAACCCTGGCGAAACCCCAATTGCCACGCGCTGGAAGGGCCAGGTCGATGCCGAGCTGCCACTGCCAGAGTATCCGCGCCCGCAACTGCGTCGACGGCACTGGCTGAACCTGAATGGCCTGTGGTCCTTCAATGTGGTTCCCCGTGAACAGGAACAAGTTGCGGACTTCCCCGGACAGATTCTGGTGCCCTTTGCCATTGAATCGGCCCTGTCGGGGGTGCAGCGTCCGCTGCTGGCGGGGGAGCGGCTTTGGTACCGGCGCAGCTTCAGCATTCCAGGTGGCTGGCACGCTGATGAACGTGTAATTCTTCATTTTGGCGCGGTTGATTGGCGGGCGGATGTCTTCGTTAACGGCATCTCACAAGGGCGCCACGAGGGTGGTTATACGGCTTTCTCTTTTGATATCACCGATGCGCTCTTGCGTGGTGGTGAAAATGAACTGGTGGTAGCGGTTTGGGACCCCACCGACAGCCGCGCCGCCACCCAGCAGCGCGGCAAGCAGACCCTGACGCCGCTGATGATCAACTACACCGCCAGTTCCGGCATCTGGCAGACGGTGTGGCTGGAACCGGCGCCGTTGCAGCGTATCCAGGGAATACGTTGTGTCGCTGATACCAGTGCCGGGTGCGCTGCGCTGACCGTGGCCACCGAAGGTGAATGCGTCGGCCTGAGAGTGGAAGTTACTCTCGAAGGTGAGGGCGTTGTGGCGTCCGCAACTGCAGGAGATCAATTGCAGGTGGCCCCCAGTAAGCCACGACTCTGGTCGCCGGAAAGTCCTCATCTTTATGCGATCACCGTGCGGCTTCTACAGGATGGTCGAATTGTCGACGAGGTCGACAGCTACTTCGCACTGCGTGAGGTTGCCGCCACTCTGCACCGGGGCGCCCGTCTGCTCACTCACAACGGCCAGCCTGTTTTTCTCAATGGCCTGCTGGACCAGGGCTACTGGCCGGAAGGCATCTACACGGCGCCTTGCGACGAGGCCCTGGTTTACGACATCGAGTCAATGAAGGCCTCTGGATTCAATATGCTGCGCAAGCACGTCAAGGTGGAACCCGCACGCTGGTATTACCATGCCGACCGCCTGGGGATGTTGGTCTGGCAGGATATGATTAATGGTGGCTGCGTCTATCCGCCGGCGGCCCTGTGGGTTGACTTTTTGCAGCACGCCGCTCCCCTGGGGGTAGGGCGGATGTCGGCGCCGGATGACGATTACAAGGGGTGGGGACGCGATGATAACAGCCGTGCGGCTTTCCGCCGCGAACTGAAAGAGATGACCGAACAACTGGGCTGCTTCCCTTCGATCGTGATGTGGATTCCCTTCAACGAGTACTGGGGCCAGTTTGATGCGGCGGAAACTGCCCGATGGGTGAAACAGACCGATCCCACACGGCTGGTCAACAATGCCTCGGGGTTCCACGACCAGGGCGCGGGGGATGTCTACGATTTGCACATATACATGAAACGGATAACGCGTATCGAGGATCCGCTGAACCAGCGCGTCCCGGTGCTCGGAGAATTCGGCGCCAGGGGCTGGGTGGTGAATGGCCACCATTGGTCGGACAAAACCTTTTGCATCGGCAAGCCCGCCGCTGACCAGGCGGAATTTCAGGACTGGTATACGGCGCTGATGCGCCAGCAGATTGCTGTCGCCATCGATAACGGGCTGGCGGCAAGCGTGTACACGCAACTTAGTGATGTAGAAATTGAGATTGATGGGCTGCTGACTTATGACCGGGCTGTAATGAAAATGGCGGAGTCAGACTTGTATGCCTTGCATCAGGAGTTGTACCGTGCCTTCGATCGGCGTCATCAACTGAACTGACCCTGTTCAGAGAGTTGGACGAAGGTGTTCATCTCGCTGTCAGCCGGCTCACCCGGCTGGTGGCCACCGAGGAAGTTCCCGGCATCGCCCGCACAGTCCGTGCCGGTTGTTTCCATTCGCCGACCAGAGGAGAGAACCGAGTGGAGTTTGTGATTTGTTTTGATATGCGCGCCCCGGATTTCGGGGCTCCCATCGATACGTTGTACCGTGCCGCGCTGGACATGAGCGCCTGGGCGGATGAGATCGGGTTTAACGCGGTGGGTCTTGGCGAGCACCATGCGGTCGACGATGGTTATTTGCCCTCACCCCTGCCCATGTGCGCGGCTATTGCTGCTCGCACCGAGAAGGTGAATATCCGCCCCAATGCGCTGCTTGCCCCCCTTTATGAACCCATCAAGCTGGCGGAAGATCTGTCCGTGATACAGCTACTCAGCAATGGGCGCTTGCAGGTCGTGGTGGGCGCCGGCTATCGTCCCTACGAGTTCCAGATGTTTGGCACTTGCCGGGAAGATCGCAAGGAGCGCTACCTGGAAGTATTCGAGGTGTTGCGCAAGGCCTGGGTTGGCGAGGAATTTGAGTATCGGGGCCGCAAGGTGCGAGTCACTCCAACACCGGAGAAAAAACCACCACTGCTGCTGGGCGGTGCTCATCCGGCAGTGGCCCGGCGCGCGGCCCGTATCGCCGATGGCTTTTTCCCGCCCGGTGGAGAGAACTGGCATGTTTATCGGGAGGAGCGGCTAAAGCTGGGCAAGTCTGACCCGGGAGAAAAATTCCACTCCCTCGGGCCCATTTACACGCATGTGGCCCACGATGTTGAGGCCGCGTGGAAAAAACTGTTACCCCACGCTGTACACTGTGTGCAATCGTACACCGAGTGGACCGTGGAGGCTTACGGCAGGGCAGCGGGCCCCTTTGCCAAAGGTGTCAAACCTGATGATCTGCGTAGCAGCGGCGCCTACCAGGTGTTGACGCCGGAGCAGGCGGTGGACACGATCAACGGGATGGATGACCTCAGCACCTTTATCCTCACGCCCCTGCTCGGTGGCATTGATCCTGAGTTCGCCTGGGAGGGCTTGAAACTGTTTCAGCAGGAGGTATGGCCCCTTGTGCGACAGCGGGCCGCCGACTTGCCTATTCCCGGTGTAGGGGTCGCACATGTGTGACCCGCGGGCCGTGTGCCCGAAGGGTGCGCCATGGCGAGCCCCTACGAACGGGGTGTCCACGCAACCCGCCACGCAACCCCACCACCAAGGGGCCGCGCATGCGCGGCCCGCGGGCCATGTGCCCGAAGGGTGCTTGCCATGGCAAGCCCCTACGTAAATTACGGGCGCCTGTAGGGGTCACACATCTGTGACCCGCCACAGCGAGTGATTCAGCGGCCGCAGCGGAAGGTTGTTACAATATGCGGGCTGAATGCGTATGTGTGGCTGGGCGAAAACATGCTGATAAAACCATCGGTGGACATTCCCTCCTCCGAAATTACCAACCATTCCGCCTGGCTCAACCGGCGCCAATTTCTCGGCGCCTCGGCCGTCATGATGTTGGCCAACTCTTCGGCGAGTGGGCTCGATGCTGGTCAGCCGCTGAAATTTCGCGGCGCCGCCGGCAGCGCCGTAGCCGGCGCCTACACTGATGAAATCCTGACGCCCTTTGCGGACGTCAAGCGATACAACAACTTTTATGAATTCGGTACCGGCAAGGGGGACCCGGCCCGCTACGCCGGGGAGATGTCCATTGATCCCTGGTCTCTGCGTGTGGAAGGAGAAGTGGCAAAACCCGGGGTGTTGCATCTTGAGGATATTCAGGCCGGTTTTGACCTGGAGGAACGTATTTACCGTTTGCGCTGCGTGGAGGCCTGGTCCATGGTGGTGCCCTGGATAGGCTATCCCCTGGCGAACCTGTTGCAGCGCTTTCAGCCTAACTCCAGGGCCAGGTATGTACAGTTTCAGACCTTGCACGACCACCGGCAGATGCGTGGGCAGCGGTCATTTACCAGCAGTATCGATTGGCCCTATGTAGAGGGACTGCGTATCGACGAAGCGATGCATCCACTCACGTTGCTGGCCGTCGGGGTCTACGGCGAAGTCTTGCCCCATCAGAACGGTGCGCCGATTCGGTTGGTGGTTCCCTGGAAGTATGGTTTCAAGAGTATCAAGTCGATTGTCAGTATTCGCCTGACCGGGAAACGGCCGAAAACCACCTGGGAATCGCTCGCCCCCCAGGAATATGGCTTTTACGCCAATGTAAACCCCGGCGTCGACCACCCCCGCTGGAGTCAAAAGACCGAGCGCCGCCTGCCCTCGTCCTTCTTTGAACCGAACCGTATTCCCACCCAATTGTTCAACGGCTATGGCGAGCAGGTGGCCCATTTGTACCAGGGCATGGATTTGAGGCGTTACTATTGAAGCTTCACCCATCCGTCAAACCGTTGCTGTTCTGCTTCTGCCTGACGCCGCTGGCAGTACTGGTCTGGGGTATTGCCGGCCAGCGGCTGGGGCCGGACCCGGCCGAACAAATCATGCATGTTACCGGCGAATGGGCTGGCCGCCTGCTGCTGGCCACCTTGCTGATCACTCCGTTGCGGCGCCGCAAAGGTTGGGGACAACTGCTACAGTTGCGGCGTATGCTGGGGCTGTTCACCTTTTTTTACGCCTGCTGCCACCTGGCCATGTTCGCGCACTTTTTTCTGGGTTGGGATGCGCGGAGGGTGCTGGAAGAGTTGCTGGAACGTCCCTATATCACCGCCGGCTTCCTGGCCTGGCTGATCATGCTGCCTTTGGCGCTAACCTCGACCAATGCCATGCAGCGGCGCCTGCGCGCCAACTGGGGGCGTTTGCACAGGGGCATTTACCTGGTGGCGCTGCTGTTCATCTTGCACATTACCTGGATCGCCCGTTCCGATTACGGCGAAGTGCTGGTCTACGCGGTGCCGGTGCTGGTATTGTTGGGCTGGCGGCTGCGCCAGCGTTTTTCGCCCAGGTAAGAAAACGGAGGTGATCCGGCGCGGCAATACCAACAACCTCCGCGCCAGAGAAAGTCTAGGCCGGAGTAAAGCCAATATCAGGATTGAAATCAGTAGCGTAGTAGCTGCTTGCCGCCATATGAGCATTGAAAATCTGAGCAAGAATTGGGAGGAGTTGGCGCAGGAAGACCCGTTGTGGGCA
Organism: Halieaceae bacterium; assembly: GCA_026710905.1. Taxonomy (GTDB): domain Bacteria; phylum Pseudomonadota; class Gammaproteobacteria; order Pseudomonadales; family Halieaceae; genus JAPOQD01. The sequence continues at coordinate 10,302 of JAPOQD010000064.1, read as the reverse complement.
GTGCTGACCGATCCCGCCAAAAAAGGTGGGCAATGGGACCCCGAAGAGTTTTATGAAACGGGAAAAGGCGATGCGCTCCGTTTCATGACCATGGTGAGCCGTGTTTGTCCAGACTTAAATCGAACCGCAGCCCTGGATTTTGGCTGTGGTGTTGGCCGTGTGACCTATGCTCTCAGGGAGTACTTTCAGTCTGTTGTCGGAGTCGATATTTCCGGGTCGATGATTGATTACGCTGAACGGCGAAACTCTCCATCTTCTGGAGTACGGTTCCTGTTGAATCAACTGGAACATCTGCGGTGTTTCGGTTCGTCAGAATTTGACTTTGTATTTTCACGGATCGTATTGCAGCATATGCATCCCGATATTGCGTGTTCCTATCTGCGGGAATTTGTCCGCATTCTACGGCCCGGAGGCGCCTGTATGTTTCAGCTTCCCGGGGTATCTGTCATGGATGAGAACAATCCACCTGAGGATGGAAGTGTGCAGATGGAGATGTGGGGCATTGCGCCTCGACGTATCCTTGAACTACTGGAGGAATGGGAGGTCGAGTTACTGCTTGCCGAAAGAGAGACGGCCTGTGGTGAGGATATCCCCAGTTATATCTACGTATTCTACAAACCTGGGCAATGATTTTGCAGGCAAAACAGCCCAGCGGCTAGCGTGGGCTTTCATTCCACATCGGGCGCAACGCTTCCATCCGGTTGGCGCCCGGTTCACTTGAAGGGGATGAGGTCATGAAACTCACTCACATTGCGCTGCATGTTCCCGATTCCCTGCGCTGCGCCCGCTGGTATCAGCGTTTCTGCGGCATGGTCGAGGTGCAGAGACACGGCCCCGGGGACAAGCCGGTACTGTGGTTGGCCTACCCTGAGCAGGCGGAAAACTTTGTGCTGGTGCTGATCTCCGGAAGCCCCGAAGGGGTCTCGCTTTCGGGAAACTTTTCCCACCTGGGGTTCGCCGTGGAGTCGGAGCAGGCGGTTGACGAGCTGGCCCGGAAGGCAGCCGGGGAAGGCTGCCTGCTGTGGGAGCCACGCCGGGAGCCGTTTCCGGTTGGTTACTACTGCGGTGTGCTCGACCCGGCCGGCAACCAGGTGGAATTCAGCCATGGCCAACCGCTGGGGTAGCAGCTCCAGCCATCGCTGCCAGGAAGCGGCCTGCTGGCGTGGCCCCCGTGTAAAGTCTGCCTCACCAACGATAGTCCAGCCCGGTAGCTTCCATGTGTTGGTTGCGTATATCGGTCTGGAGGTTCTTTTGAACGATGGTGTTCGCTCCGTTAGCCAGAAGCCAAGTGGCCTCCGGTGTAGAACGCCCCAGCAAAATGGGCCGCTTGTGCGGGTTGCTGTAAGGGGCGCCACGGATGGAGAGATATTCCTCCCGCTGGGCATCGAACTCGGGTTTCGCGGTACCCCCACCGGTTGTGACGCCGCCATGAATCTGATGAAAACTGCCTTCGCCCATGATGTGGAACAACTCCACCTCCGGTGCTGTGCAGATGCGCCGGTAAAAGTCCAGATTCACCATGCCGCCGCCGGGGGAGGCAAAGCGAACTTCGTAACCGCCCACTTCATCGAACAGGTTTCTCGGCAGGAAGACACAATTACTCTCGGAAATCGAACCGGACCAGCCAGCGGGAGATGAACCTGACAGGCTGGCGATCTCAAACAGCCGGTAGCCTTTCTCGGGCCAGCCGATACGGCGTAACAGGTGGTCTTCAACCTGTTTCGAGTAACCTCGCTGCGAAGCCAGGCGCTGGTGTTCCGGTCCCAGGTGAAAGCCGATACACGAAGCCACGGCGCGAGCCCGGTGCTGGAACGCCCGCTGCGCCCAATGCAGCACTCCCGGGGTGACCAGCCTGGCGCCGTCAATAAGAATACCGAGTACAGGAGCGCGAGCCAGCTCCACCCCTTGATTGATGGCCAGCGCCGGTGAGGGCGGTGCATTTTCGATGCGCAGCAGCCGGAAATCATCGCCCCAGCGCCTCACCTGGGCTTCGCTGACCGGATTGGGCGAACCGTTATCGACCACGATAACTTCGTATCGAAGCTCATCCACCTGTTGCTGATAATTTCGGCCCAGGGATTGCAGGGTACGCGGTAATTCCCGTTCCATGTCATAGGCGACGACAATAACGGAGAGATCCGGGTTGTTTTGGCTCCTCCGGAAATTGTTGAACAGCCGTCTAATCAAGTTTGGTGGACCGTGCTGGTTTTGGGGGCGAATTCTAACAATTCTGTAGATGAGCGGCTAACCGAGGCGGCAGCTTGGGCAGTGCTTCATGCGCCCGACGGGGTGCTTCAAACACCGCTCAATACTTCCTCGCGCCTGGCGAACTCGGCTTCGATCAAATTCAGCATGCCGGCTACCCGCTGCTCCCAGGAGTTTTCCTGTAACAGGGCTTGCAGCCGTTCGACTCCGCCGGAGAACGGGTCCTGCTCCAGGCAATGGCCGATTCGTTCCATGAATTCCTGCGCTGTGGCGCCGACCTGAACGAATTCGCCGAAGTCCTCGATATTCTCGATTGAGGTGGTCACCACCGGAACGTGCAAGGAAAAATACACGTACATCTTCAGGGGGTTCATACTTTGGGTGAGCCCATTGTTCAGGTGGGGAATCATCGCCACGTCGAAGTGCCGAATGTAACGCAGCGCCTGTTCATAGGGACGCACGCCGAGGAAATGCACATTGCTGAATTTGTTCAGTTGCAGGATTTCCCTGTTGCGGTGTGCGGAACCGATAAAGATCAGATTCCAGCCGGGCCGTTCCGTAGCCAGGGTTGTCAACAGGCCCAGGTCGACCCGTAACAGGTCCAGGTTCCCGGCATAGCCGATCAGCGGACCCTTGATGCGTTTCAGTGCAGCCGGCTTGGGCCAGTCTCGGCTGTCTTGCTCCAATAGCTCGGCGGCGTTGGGAAACAGGTGAACGGTATCAGTGAAGTCCTCCATGGCTTCACACACTCTCCGGCAGTTGGCGAAGGTGAGGTGGCTGCGCGCCAGGGTTTCGGAGTAGTTGCGCCGCAATGTTTCCCGGGACTGGGATGCATCGCTCCATTGGCGTTGATCATCGATCACATCGGCGGCCACCAGTTCCGGTTTGAAGTGATTTTCTATTGCGGGAAAATCGAAATTATTGGGGCATACCCAGAACACGGTCCTCCGCTCACCAATTCGCTGACGCCGCAGCGCCCGTTCCAGAAAATTCAGGTAGTTCGCTTGCCGGTATTGTTTGCCCCAGGAGATGTAAGTGTCGAAGTGCAATTTGCCCCGGTTTTTCAGGCCCAGCTTTCGCGCCAGGGTTTGATTCAGGACCCAGCGGCTCTGGCTGTGGCGGCCGTTCTGACCGGATTTGAGAGCCAGCCCGGCGGAATTGAAGAGGCTGAGCGGGGCATCGAAATGGGTAATGCGATGCACCCGCGGGTCTCTGGACAGGTATTTGACCAGCATATCCTGGCGGCGGCCGTAAATTCCGCTGTCATTCTGTTTCCAGAAAAAGACGATATCGATCTTGTCGTCGCTATGCTGCCGGGCGGTCAATGTAGCGGGGGTGGCAGACGGGTCAGGTGATTTTGGTGCGGGACAGACAGGGGCCGGGGCGGCGGTGAGCTCTGCAGTCCTTCGCTGCGCATCGCCGGAGGCCGGGAAGATCTTCTTGTGGTAGGCAATCAGTTCGTGAAACTCCTCGGGAACCGGAGCGGGATTGGCCACTACCTGGTCGATCATTTTCTTCAGTCGGGGCAAATTGGCGCCATAACTGTATTCCTTCAAAAAGACTTGGCGGTTTTGCCGGGCCCGCTGTTTGCGGACCTCATAATCGCTGAAAATTTCGTTGATTTTGTGTTCCAGCGGGGTGTCGTCAAGTAATTCAACGAGGCCATCCGCCGAGAGTTTTTGCAGCGGTGGGACATTGGCCGCCAGCACCGGTATGCCCATGGCCAGGGCATCGGTAAATTTCGCCGGCATCTGGTATTGGGAAGTCTCAACACCTTCATCCTGAAGCAGACAGACCAGGTCGCCAACACACAGATAACCCGGCAAATCGTGAAATGGCACATCGTGAATGACGGTTACCTGGTTTCGGTCCAGCTTCTCGAACAAGCGGCTCGCCTTGCGGTCCGCCGGTGTACCGATCAGCAGCAACTTGTAATCCGCACGATTGAGCTGTTTCAGGGCGTCGGCAAGCCGTTCCACACCCTTGTACAAGCGCGGAGTACCGGCAAACACAATAACCTTGTCCCGCGCCACGAAGCCGAATGCCGCGCGAAGAGTATCTCGCGGATAGGCGCCGGGCTCGAAATCATGCTCATCGCGGAGATGCGGCAGGATCATACCGCCGAATTTCTCGCGCAAGGCCTGGTTGGAAACCGTCAGCCCTTCGAACAGGGGAATCAGCGATTCGCTGTAGCGGGTCCAGGTTTCGTCATGTGGGCAGAAGAAGTCCGCCCGCTGATTTGCGGTTTTTACCGCATCGAGGGTCAGCGGGCCAGGCCGTCTGAAAAACCCGGTTTCATAGTCATCCACGTCCAGGATCAGCGGGCGGTTCCTGTGCAGTTTGGCGAGAATCGCCAACTCCAGGCTGGGCAGCCTCGGTTTGGACACGTAGATAACATCGCCATCGATCTGTTCCGCTACCTCCGCCATGTTTTCGAAATGCTCGGGGAAGTTGGCGCCGGGAAAGCTTTTCATGCTGAGCCTGTCACTATCGCGCAATGGCCCCCAAAGCTTGTTTCCGAAACGGGGGAAGTTCGCTCCGATCAACTCCACCTCGTAGTCGCGCCGCAACACATCGGCCAGCAACCAGGCCCTTCCCAGGGGGTTGTGCCCCATATCCCAGGCAATAACACTGAGCTTGGTTTTCCGTGTACTACTGACGGTGGCCGGGGCGGCCTTCGCCTGAAGGTAGCGTTGGCGGCTCTCCCGATGCTCACGAATCAGCGCGGCCAGCGAGTCGGTGTCAACTGACTGGGGCGGTACTGCACGCCGTAAGGCCACTACCCGCAATTGGTCAAGCTGGCGAAATCCCCGCCCACGCAGCCTTTTCAGCTTTCCCGGAACATCTTTGAGGGTTCGCTTTATCCGTCGCAACGGTGCGGTGATCTTCCAACTGGCCGATTCGTGCAACTCGCGAATGGTCTGATTACGGATTTCCAGGTTGGCGCGAAGTCTGTCGATCTGTTGTTTTTGCCCGCTGATGGTTTGTTTGCGAGTCTGGATTTCGTTGCCCAGCTTGCGCAGTTGCTGTCTTTGTTCGCCGAGGGTCTGATTCCGCGTTCGCAGGTCGCTGCGCAACCTGGACAGCGATTGTTGCTGTTTCTTGATGGACTCATCCCGCGCCTTGATGGTTTCACCTCGAACCCTTGCCGTAGCGATACTCTTGTCCAGTTCCCTGGTCTTTTCACGGTATTGATTCAGCTCTGACTCGGTAAATTCCAGGTCAAGCAACTGTTGCCGGCTTGGCGCTGACACTGGTGTATCCTGGCCGGGCTCGAACACCTCGCCATTGCGAAACCGCAGCCACAGCGCAAGCTGTGATGGAGACAGGTATTCCTCCGCCTCGGCATCGGTGGCGCGGCGCCGGTAGAGGGATGTATCGACCAACTGTTCGACTTCCTCAGGATCAGGCCTGGACAAATGATGTACGGAGTGTTGCTCCAGCCCGTCCGCCAGTTCGTTGATTACCGACAACGGCGTGGTCATGAGTTGTTCAAAGGAAACCAGAACTCTGGGCAGACCTTCGGATGCGCGCAGTGCGTGAACATTGTAGGCTTCCCAGAGCGCCAGCCCTGCGCCGATTCCGAATCCGTTGCGGGCTTGCAGCGAGCGGGCGACTTCCAGGGGATTGCGGTAGACATGGATGCAAACCGGGTCGTCCAGGTGTTCGAGCAACACCGGCAGCAGCAGACACAGGCGCGGCTCCTTGATCACCCAGGCCGGGTGTTGGTTCAGAAGTGAAACCACACCGGCAAACTTGCCGCCTTGTTTGGCCAGCACCGCGGCCGGGATGGCCTGTGGATCGAAGTCCACAAGTTTCCACCAATCGGCTTGGGTTTTATGCAGTAACTGATCGCAAATCCGGCGGATGTCGCGCCGTTCCCAGAAGCCCTGGGGATTCTCGAGGTTTGCTTCGGTGAGTTCTTCGCTGTCGCCTACCCATGCGCCGCACAGCCGCAAGGCCCCGGTCAGGGCGCTGGTGCCCGACCGGTGCATACCGAGCACCACTAGCGCCGACCGGGAGGACATCTACTCGTCGAGACTCCATCAAACATCGAACTGCGGGGAGAATAAAAGCGCCGTTACCCAAAGTCCAGCCTTCAAACAGGCTGCGCCATATGCAGTCTAATGAACCGCAATTGGCGCCGTGGATCAGCCGGCCAGAGCCTGCAACTTCCTGTAGAGGCGGCCAACCCGCCATGGCAGGCGTTCCCGGCCGCCGGAAAAATGCTGTAGCTCCGCATTGTAGAAACGTTGGCCCGGGCCGAGCGGCCTGAGATTAAAACTTTGGTGTACTTTATTAAGCCTCAGGTGAAAGTACTCTTCGTCCCAGTCGAAGCTGAGCAGGGGAAAAGCCTGGCGGTGGTATTCACGGTATAGAATATCGTTGTAGTGATACCACAAAGACAGGCCCCGGGCGGTGCTGATTCCGGTGGGGGAACCCCGTTTCTGTAGTGAGGCCGCCACTGCCAGCGGGTGACGGAAAATGCCGATGATCTGCAAGCCGGGAATCAGTTCCCGCCACAGGGGCAGGGCCAGGGTGGTGCGCGGGTCCTTGAAACCCCAGCACGGATAACCGGAAAATTCGCCGATGATCCGCGCCGCTTCCTGCCGGTGCCGGCCGTTAAAATGCAGACGGCGCGGAGGCCGGTCCCAGCTTGCCCCGTGGTCCTCCAGCAGGCCTTCATGAAATTCCACTACCGCCGGATTTTCGCGGTTGCCCTGGGTGTTGTGGCGGTCCCAGGTACTGTGTTCGCCGAGAGCCAAACCGCCATTTTGCAGAGAGCCGATCAGGCAACTGGTGCCGCTGCGATGCATACCGATAACGCAGAGCACTTTCTGGTCAGGGGTTTTATCCTGCATGTCTCATCAGGTCGCTGTCCGCATGAAAATATCTGCCATATTTCTGTAGATTATTGTCGCACTGCTGGTTCACGGTATTGTTTGCGGAAGAGCCCTCAATTGGCGCCAAGCTTTTACTGCGGTTGTCGAATCACTCGCTTTGGCGTTTCAACGACCTCGCGATGAACGTAGGCGCTATATCCGGGCCTGTTGTGAAGGCTTCCGGTTCGCATAATCGGCTGCGAATGATAGTATCCACAACTTGCCCGGTGCAAGGTGAAACAAATACTTGCAAGGGGGTGCGATGAAAAAGCCAAGCCCGAAGCAATCGGCACGGCGAGTCAGCCTGTCGGTTTCCATGGTGACTTATAACAGTTCCTTTGATTTGCTGTGCCAATCTGTAGACAGTTTGCAGCGGGCGCTGGATTGGGCGCGTCAACGGGGTTGTGATATTGAATTGCAACTGCTGCTGGTGGATAACTCTACCGACCCGGTATACCGGTCACGCGTGCAGCAGTTCATCACTTCCGAAGTTCAACAAAAATTTGATGCGGTGCAATGTTGGCATCCAGGGGCCAATATCGGCTATGGCGCCGCCCACAACCAGGCCCTGGCGAAAACGGAGAGTGACTACCACCTGCTGATGAATCCGGATGTGCAACTGGCGAAGAACTCCCTGCTGCAAGGGCTCAGATTCCTGCAGCAGCAGTCGGATGTGGTGATGGTCAGTCCCCGCGCCACCAACGCACAGGGACAGATCCAGTATTTATGCAAGCGCTATCCCTCGGTGCTGGTACTGGTTTTGCGGGCTTTTGCGCCGGGCTTCCTGCGCAGTTGGTTCAGGAGCTACCTGCAAAGTTATGAGATTCGCGAGTTATGTGGAGAAAAAGGGGTCGCCGAGGTTCCACTGGTCAGCGGTTGCTGTATGTATGCGCGCACCGAGGCTCTACAAGCAGTGGCCGGGTTTTCCGATCGCTACTTCATGTACTTTGAAGACTTTGACCTGTCCTTGCGGCTGCATCGCGTGGGCCGTCTGGTGTACTTGCCGAAGATGCACATCGTCCACCACGGTGGTTATTCCGCACGCAAGGGCTGGCGTCATATCACCATGTTTGTCCACTCGGGGTGGAAATTTTTCTGGCGTCACGGTTGGTGCTGGATCTAGCCCGCATGTTGCACCAGTGGATGCGATGATCCCGAATGATGAATGAATTTCGCCGGTTAGCCTACCTGGATGCCCTGGGTGTCGACAGCTATGTTTCGCGCCGGCAATTACCTGGCGCCGCCCCTTCGCCACGAGTGGGTTTGAGGCGCAGACAGCCCGCCGTGGCGCCTGCCCAGCCGCGGCCCGTCAGCACAGCGTTATCCCGCAGCCCGGTTGTGCCGCAAGGGTCCACCGCTGCGGCTGTTACTTCCGCCTCTGCGGCGCCCACCGGCAATTCTGCCGAGACCGGGCCGGGCACTGTGTTCAGCGTACTGGCCAGCAGGCTGGGCGATTGGTACTGGCTGGACGAGATTCCCAGGGGGCGGCAACAGGGTCCGGAATATCTGCTGTTGTTGCAATCGATTTGCGCGGCGCTTGGTTTGCCTTGTGCGGATCCGCAATTGGAAAGATTTGACTGGCCCATTGCCGGAGCCCGCCAGCCGGACACTGGCGAGCGCGCCGCCCGTGATGGATTCATCGGCTTCCTGTGTGGCCGGCTGGAGCGCAACCCGGTGCATGGCCTGGTCTTGTTGGGTGTGGGCAACGAATCCTGGCTCGACCGCGCCGGCCTGGATTCCCTTCCGGAGGTGAAAAAAATTGTCGAAACAACCAGCGCCTGGCGAATGTTGCGCCAGGCCGAGTTGAAAAAACAAGCCTGGAAAGATTTGCAGGACCTGCGGCAGCCGGGGTGAACATTCTGCACACGGATTGGTGGTCGCTGGCGCTGCCGCCGGAGTGGCTTGCCGAGCGGGAGGAAGATGGCATTGTAATTGCCGACCAGGACGGGGTTGGCAGCATCGAGATTACTACTTTGCGCCGGGAGTCTGGAGAATTCACCGTGGCAGAGTTGCGGCGTATCGCCGGGAATGACGACTGCTGCTTCGACCCTGTACAGATGGGAGATTTTCGCGGTCTCGGCAGAACTTTCCAGGAAGCGGACACCGCATTGCGGGAGTGGTATTTGGCCGCCGGAGGGTTGTTGCTGTTCATTACGTATAGTTGCGGCCTTGAGCAAGCCCGCCTGGACGATGCGGCGGTCGACGCAATACTTGATACCTTGCAGTTATCCTCCACAGGCGCTGATTTTTCAAGCTGTGAATAACGACTCCCCAGGGTTCACTCCATGCAGGTAGGCGCGCTGTTGCTGGCGGCAGGGCAGGGCAGCCGTTTCGGCAGGGACAAACGGCTGGCGGACATGCCCGATGGACGCAGCGTACTGGCGCATACACTTTCGGCGATAAAGGCTGCCGGGCTGCCGGTGCTGGCCTGTGTGCGCGCGGATGAATCCGCCCCGGCGGAACTGCGGGGGATGACTCTATGCCGTTGCAAGCGGGCGGCCGAGGGCATGGGCAGCGTACTTGCGGAGGGGGTTGCCGTTATTGATCACTGGGATGCGGCCGTGATCGCGCTGGCGGATATGCCCTGGGTAAAGGCGGATACCTACCGGCAACTGGCAAGGTACGCATCCCGGTCCGGCATTTGCGTTCCCACCCTGGGCGGCCGCAGAGGCAACCCGGTGCTATTCGGCGCCGCCTTTTTTCCCCTTTTGATGCAACTTGCCGGGGACCGGGGTGCGAGAACCGTGTTGCGGTCCCAGGCAAGTGCTGTACGTGAAGTAGTCGTCACTGATCCCGGTATTTTCAGGGATGTGGATGTCCCGGCTGACCTGCGGCAGTAGCCCGATCATGGAACCATGGCAGAGCAGAGGGCAGGGTTACCTGTCCTCTACTCACCATGTTCGAGCAAGAGTAAATCTCCGGGAACTGAACTCAGAAGCGATACCCGAAAGTGACGCCATAGGTGCGCGGTTCCAACAACTGGTAGACGCGGTACAAGCCCACCGCGGTGTCCTGCAGATGCTGACCGGTCCAGTGATCGTCATCGTTGATATTTCGCACCCAGCCCTCGGCGTACCAGGATTCATCCGCGGCGCTGAGCACTACCGAGGCGTTCCAGACATCCCAACTGTCCAGCAGGTCGTACTGGGTGTTGTAGATGCGGGTGTAAAATTCATCCTGGTAGTAGTAGCTGGAGGCCAACTCCAGGTGCATG